>CAYMGG010000061.1:0-21087 GCA_964389915.1 uncultured Planctomycetaceae bacterium | reverse complement strand
CCCCCCCCCCCCCCCCCCCCCCCCCCCCCCCCCCCCCCCCCCCCCCCCCCAAAATCGGCTCCTATTTACTTGCTTTGATGTGAGATGAACTGACCGCCGCGCCACCGTCCAAGCGGCCGATGCGTCGGCCGCCTCAGCCGTCCTCCCCCGGCAGATCTTCGCCTTTGGCGTTGGTGAGCTTGAACGTGAGCGGCCGGCTGGCGTTGGCCACGCGCGCCCCGGCGCGGTCGATGATGAGATCGAAGCGCGTGCCGGCGTAGTGCAGGCCACGGATGGTCAATTGCGGCAGGTCGGGCGGCAGGCACGGAGCCACCCGCAGGCCGTCCCCATGAATCCGGATGCCGGCAAAACCCATCAGCACCAGTTGCAGCAGACCGCCGAGGCCGGTGACGAACGAGATGCAGTCGTTGAACGGGCTTTCGCTCACCAGCAGGTACGGCTCGCGGAAATGCGGCAGCAGCTTGCCGAAGGATTCCCAGCCGCGCTCGGCCCGGCCGAGTTCGCAGTCGACGATGCCGTCGAAGGCGGCGGCCATCATGATGTTGCCTTTCGGGTATTTGGTGCGGTAGTAATCGACTATGTTACGCTTGACCGCCTCGGACATGGGCAGCTCGTAGGGGTACACAAGCAGGGCGGTGTCGGCCTGCTTGATGCCCTCGCCGGCGTAGCCCTCATATTCGATGTAGCGCTGCTCATGCTCGTCGAAGGGGATCCACATTTTGCGGGCGATCTCCTCCCACTCCGGCGGCGCCTCCTCCCCCCGCAGCCGGCACATGGCCTGCGCCAGCCGGAGCACCTTGACCGCGCTGTAGCTGGTGTAGGCGTTGTTGTCGCGGATGCCGGCGTGTTCGTCGGCGCAGCAGACGCGGCGGATCTCGTAGCGATCCTGCGCGGCGTTGTAGGTGGCGTAGCTCGCCCAGAAGCGCGCCGACTCGATGATGATGGTCGCCGCCTTGGTGCGCAGATAGTCGCGATCGCCGGAGATCAGCCCGAACCACCATTGCGCCAGCGCGACGTCGGAGTTGACGTGGTGCTGGTGGTGGAAGATGCGCTCGGGAATGGTCTCGTCGCCGGTCTCGGCGCTTTCCCAGGCGAACATGGCTCCGGCGTAGCCTTCGGCCCGGGCGTTACGCCGAGCCCCGTCCAGCGTGTCCCAGCGGTATTCGGCAAAGCCGCGACCGAGTTCCGGCGCGAGCAGGCACAGGCCGGGGAACATCCACAGGTCGCTGTCCCAGAAAGCGCGCCCCTCCCAGGCGTTGCCGGAAAGGCCGGTCGGGCCCAGACTCCAGCGGCCGCCGGCGCGAAGATTGGCGTAAAGCTGATAGAGGGTGGCGTTGAGCACGGCCTGCAACCGACCCGACGGCACCTCGATCCGATTCCGCCACAACGTCTCCCAGGCCTGTTCGTGCTCGCGTTGCAGCTTGGCCGGATCGAGCGCGGCGCCTTCGATCAGGGTGTGGGCGGCGCAGCGCGGGCTGGGGCTGTCGGCGTCGGTGACCAGCGCCACCAGCTTGGTAAAGACATAGGTCTTGCCTGGTTCGACATGGAAGCTGATGGTGCGGGAGGCGCTGCAAGCGCCGCGTTCGCCGCTGATTTGCAGAGCGCCAAGGTCCACGCCCTCGATCAGCGTGCGCGAGGCCACAACCAGCCGGCGCTCGCGCGGCCCCAGACGCGCATCGAGCGCGATGGGCAGCGAATCTCGCGCACCGTGGTTGATCGCCCAGCTCTGCGGATCGTCGTAGACCCGCCAGTCGCGCGCTTCGGTCACGCACGTACCGTCCAACCGGTCGACGATGGTCACCCGCCCGGAGAAGGCGGGGGTGATGGCTCGCCGGAGCACGGCCAGATTGGGCCGGGTGCGGCTGAGGAAAAAGGTTGTCTCCAGATGCGTGGTGCGCCCCTCGCAGGTCCAATCCAGTTCGGTGGTCAGAATGGCCTTACGCATATCGAGCTGCTGGCGATAGTTGTCCCACCGGCCGACGCCGAGGGCGAAACGGCCCAGACCGCAGTGATAGTCGAGGATGGCCCAGCGGGGCGGGGTCATCAGGTTGGCGTCATTCCAGAAGCCATGTATCTGACAGCCGCTGGCGTTGGTCGAGCCGACGGCGACGGGGTAATTGGCCGCATCGCCACCCACGCCGATGCGCTGGCCAATGTACCCGTTGCCCAGAAACGCATCGCGATGCCCCTCGGCGCGCGGGTCGGTGGTGGTAAGGAGCCAGGGATTCTCGTCCGGCGCGGCGGTGCCAAGCCAGGCCGTATCCAGTCGTCCGGGGCCAAAGTCTGACATTAGATATTCTCCGTTAAGCTTTCCTAGAAACGATTCGCCTTGCTTTTTCTGCACTCATATCGCCATATTACTACATCAAAAGCGGGCTTGGCATTCGATATTGTCGACAGTATATTAGTTATTGTCTGATTTATTATCTAGCCCGACGCACCCGGCGGGCCGGCGGCGAGGCGATAACGGTTTATTTGCCGGCAGGCCACGAATCGGGTTAGACTTGAAATTTCGCACCGCTGAGAGTTTTTTGGCGGGGTGCGGGGAGCCTTTTTTGCACAAAAGGTCCTCGCAATCGGTCACGATTATTTTTAATCGCCATCAGCCCCGAGAAATCAGGCCTAGCAGAATGGCGCGTGCAACTCGCCCAACCAAACAAAAAGCTCCGCCTGCCAGCGCCGATCCATGGTGAAGGGAAGGAGTACGCATGCTGCATATCGTCCGCCATGAACGCGGCGATCCGGCCCGTAACCAGTACTATGTCCACCGGCATGAATGCGACGAGATGCTGTTCATCCTCTCGGGCCAGGGGGTCGAGCTGCTGGACGATGATCAGCGGCGCGGCTTCGGCAAACACGAACTCTTCTACTATCCGGCCGGCCGGCCGCACAACAGCTACAGCCTGTCTGCGGTCCCCTACGTTTGTTACGTGATTACCTTCAAGGCGGCGGTGCTGACCGAGGTATTGCGGGCCGGAAGCGGGCCGGGCGAAGCGCTGGCGCGACTAGAAGCCTGGGCGCGCCAGGGGGGAGAGTCCCGCCTGCCGCTGCCGGAGCGCGCCGGCGGGCGGGTGGAGAACCTGCTGCATCAACTCTACGCGCGGCAACAAGGCAACCAGCCGAATCGCGACTGGGCGCGGCGTCTGGTTTTCGAAGAGCTGCTGCTCTTGCTGGACGAACAGGTACTGGGCAAACCGGCCGCCCGCCGCGTGCGTACCGCGGCCGACCTGGTGGCCGAGGCCTGCGCCTTCATCCGCGTACGCTATCGCGACGACATTACCGTCGACGACGTGCTCTCAATCTGTCCGCTTTCGCGCAGCCACTTCCACGCCGTCTTCAAGGCCGAGACGGGGCAGACCTTCGTCGCCTTTCTCACCCAGGAGCGACTCGCTCACGCCGCCGAATTGCTGTGCGGCTCCGATTTGCCGATCACCCATATCGCCTACGACTGCGGCTTCCACAGTTACAGCCACTTCTGCTACATCTTTCGCAAGCACCGGGGCCTGGCGCCCTCGGACTATCGCCGCGGCGCAGCCGGGGCCGCCGCACCCACGCGGCCAAAACCGTGATTTAGGCCGCGTGGGCGGAACCAACCGCCCTGGCTTAAGGCTTTTCCGCCGTGATCGCCACCACGGCCGGCACCACGTTGTTCTTGCTGGCGATGATGTCCAGCGTGGCGACCGGCTGATCCGGCCGGGGGTTGGTCCAGGCCTGGCAGTACAGGCCAATCCGCCCGCAGACCTGGTTGCCGCTCTCGCAGGCGATCTTGGCCTCCGGCACGGCCAGCGGGTTCCACCACCCCGAGACGTTCACCCCGTAGCGCACCGGAATCTCGGCCGTCTGGCCGTCGGCGTAATGGACCAGGTAGCTGAAGCAAAGCTCGCCCGGCCCCACGCCCCAACCGACCGTGTGCAGGAAATACAGCTTGGCGACCGGCTGGTTTACGGCAATGCCTTCGGCCTTGATCGGGAAATAGGGGCGCGCCGGGCCGTACAGAATCAAGGCCGACTTATCCTGATTCTTGGCCGGATCGAGAATCCAGAACGGCACTCCGGCCAGAACCTGCTTGCCCAGCGGCAGGTCGCGAAAATCGTTCACCCCCTGGTCGAACCAGCCACCCTGCCGGTCGCCGTCGACCTCGTCGCGGAAGGCCATGTTGACCTGCGCGCTCAGGTCCAGGCCGGCGCAGCGGTCGGAGTGAACGTCGGGCTGGAACCGCGCCACCCGCCGGCGTTCCAGCAATGAACGCGCCTGATCCTCGACCGCTTTCAGTTCGGGCGCCTCGCGCACCTGAATCTCGGCAAAGGCGGCTCGGATCTGCGCCTCGGTCAGCTTGGCGCCCGCGGCCGCGCCTTGCGTCAGCCGCAGGATCTTGCGGGTTTGCGGCTCGAGAACCAGGGTGACGCCCGCCTCTAATTGTTCGGACGTCCACTCCTCCCCGCCGGCCGGATTCAGGTAGGTTTCGCCCGCAAATGGGTCACACAACCGGCCGCCCTGAGCGGCGAACAGCCGCACCCGGACCAGGCGCGAACCCCGATCCTCCCAGTTGGCCAAAAAGGCCAGCTTCTCCCCGCCCCGGTCGATAAGTTGCATTTCCGCATTCAACAGCGCCGGGCCGGTCAGCGCCTCGATCCGGCCGTAACGCCGGACCTTCTCCTTTTCCAGCGCCAGGCGCAAGCTGGAGGCGATGGCGTCCGTTCCGTCCGCGGCCAGGTAATAGACCGTGCCCGCATCCAGCCGGTACGCAGTCATCAGCGGGGCGCCGGCCTGGTCGCTCAGCACCGTTTCGGCACCGGCCGGCTCGACCGTAAACAGCCGCCGGGCCGAAAACGCGGTTTCTGCTCCGGCCGGCGCGGCTTTCACCTCGGTCGGCTCGATGGGCGAGCGCCGCACTCCCAGAAAACCACTGGCGTCCAGCGGCCGGCCGTATTCGGTCTGGGCCAAGGCCCCGCCGACCAGAAACACCCTGCCGCCGCCGCGGACGTAGCGCTCCACGGCCGGCAGGGTCGGGGCATAGCTGTTCTCGCTGACCGGTAGAACCAGCAACTCGTAACCGGCCAGATCGGCCGCCGGCAGGTCCTCCTCAAAAATCACGTCGGCCGGGTATTGCGCGTAGAGCAACGAACCGTAGGCCGCGCTGAGCCGGGCCTCCAGATCCAGTTGGGTAAGCGCGCTCATCCGCAATGTGGAATAGCTGTACACCAGGCCCACGGTGCCGGCCTTGAACCGCGGGGCGGGCAGGGCCAGCTCGCGCACCTGCGCGAGTTCGTCGGAAAACTGCTTGAACCCGTCCAGGCTTTCGCGCGGATAGCTGTACGGATTCTGCAGGCAATGGGCCTTGTAGCCGCCGTTGATCACCATCGCCCGGGCTTCGGAGAAATTGTGCCACTCCCAGACCCGCTTGTCCCAGGCGTAGACAAAACTCCCCGAAGCCCCGTGGAAGACCTCGGCCCACATGGCGGTGAGCAGATCGGTCTTCCGGCTCGGCGCCCGCTCGCCAAAGAGCATGCGGCCGCAATAGTGCTCGTTGTTGACGACCGGTTTCCGATCCCGGCCGAGGGCCCGGAAGGCCTCCAGCGCAAAGGTGTACATGAGCCCATGGGTGGCCAGGGCCGCCTCCATGGCATTGCCCTTGTCCACGCCCAGATCCAGCTGCCGGCCGAAACTCCAGCCGCCTTCGGTGGTGAGCACGTCCAGCGCATCAGCGATCTTGCGATAATCCATGCCCGCCCCGCGGCTTTTCCACAGGTTGGTCAGGGCGATCTGCTCGGTGAAATAGATGTTCGGCCGCTGATCGACGGCGCGGATCACGCTCTGGCCCTCGCGGAGGATTTCCGCATAGCGATCGCCCATGAACTTGCACCAGTCGACCCATAGGCCGGGAAACTTTTCAGGAAAGGGGACCGCCGCGGCTTCGGCGAAGGATTTGAACTGCGCGCCCCAGGTTTCGTTGGCTTTCGCGATCTGGCCATACTGCTTGGCCATCCGCGCCTGGAACATCTCCCGGTTGAAGCGGCAGCGGCAGTGATAGGAGGATTCGTTGAACAGTTCGTAGATGAAAGGATTACCGCCGTTGTTCAGGCAGAAGCGCGTTCCGTTGCGGAAATAGTCGGCGTAGAGTTCGCGCCCGGCGGGGTGCTCGGGGCAGAGCGGAATGAATTCATGCCAGTCCGAGTTCTGCTGGGCGGCTTCGGCCGGCAGCCGGCCTTCCTTGAGCAAGGGGCTGGCCAGGGAACTGACCCAGGCAAAATCCAGAATCATGGGCATTCCGTCCAGCTTTTTGAGCCAGGCGGCGTGACGCTCGGACTGAACCACGTCCCGTTCCGTCAACGGTGCATCGTGCCGCAGGCGCGCCCCGACCGAAGCGGCCGCGGAAAGCTGCAGGGAATTCAGGCCCAGAACGGCGGCGGTTTCCGGATCGAAAGGCCGGTTATGGATCGGGTCGGCCAGGCTTTCGCGCTCGGTGCCGGGACCAAAGTCGGTGAACAGACTACCGTCGCCCACCCAGGGGCCGACGAAGAATTGCGGTTGGCCGTCCAGGTAGAAGGTGCCGCCGCGGATCTCGGGGCGCGGCCGCGCGTCCTGGCCAAAGGTCTGGTCCGCCGGCCCGCAGGCGGCCGCCAGGGCCGCGGCCTTTTCCGGGGGCAGCGGCGCAAAGCCGGGCCGGGCCAGAGCTCCCGGCGCGGTCAGGGCGATCTCATCCAGTTCCAGTTTATCCTCAGGCTTAAACGTCGCACACGCCTGCAAGGTAAGCCCGTTGATCGCGGCCAGCGAACCGTTCTTGGCCAAATCAGCCAATTGAATTTCATACCGCCGCCACTCGCCTTTGGTTTCCTTGACCAGGTCGGCGGCGAGGCGCAGCTTGGGATTCTCCGCCCCCTGACAGCTCAGATTGATCTGCAGGTCGGCGAAACCGCGCAGCCAGAAGCTCAAACTGCCCCCGGCCTGACCGAAGGCCGAAGCGTCCAGCGCCCGGTTGAGCGCCGCGGTGTACAGGGTCACGCCCGCCCAAGCCGGCGCGGCTTGCGCGCAGCGGACGCGCAGGCCGGCGCTCCCGGTCCGCGCGCTGGTTTCCGCCGCTTCGATCCGCAGCCCGCCCCAGGACTTTTTATCCCAATTGGGCGGCAGGCTGTCGCGGAAAAGATATTGGCGACTGCCTTGGGCATCGCTGACGAAAAAGGCGTCCGGCCCGGCGGCCTCCGCCGCATCCGGCTCATCGGCCGTCACCGCCAGTTCCAGATCGTCGAAATAAGCCTCGCCGGTCTGGCCCCAGCCGTGGGCGCAGTTAAGGCACAGGCGGATAAGGCGCACATCGGCCGGAATCCGCACCGTGGCGGAATATGCATCCCAATCGACCGCGCCGGCCGAGTCTGGCCCCGCGCTTTTCGTCAACGTCGCGCCGCCCTGGCGCTCGACCCAAAGGCCGACATTCACCAGTTTCGGCGCCGAAGCTTTGACCTGCTTGATCCAGGCCGCGGCCCGCAAGGTCCGGCCGGCGTACTTCCGCGCCTCGGTCCCGCTCAGCTGCCAGTAGACCCCGTCATTGGCGGCCTGGGTGGAACTGTCGACAAAATGCCAGGACCATTCGCCGCCGTGATGCTCGCGGTTCGTGCGTTCGTTGACCGCGAACTGGGTTTTGGGATTCACCGCCCAGCGCCATTCCGGTCCGGCCGGCAGGTTACGTTCCTGATTCCAGGTTTCGAGCCCCGGGTCTTCGATCAGGTTTTTCGCCCCCGGAGCGTCATCCGCCCGAATCTGCCCTGCGCCGCCCCAAATCATGATCCCGATCAGGCTCGCACGGGGCAGCCACCGGGCCAAACTTCGCCACATTTCAACCGACGCTCTCCGCTTGGGGCACCCCTCGATCGACAGTAGTTTCCGGGCAAAAGTTGCGGGCAAGGTCGACAAACGCGGGCAGGACATGGCATCTCCTTCTGGCTGGGGCAAGGCAAAAAGCCTTGATAGTCAATAATCCGGTTCGACCGGCCTTGGGACTTGGACCACGCCGGAGCAGGACCACGTCGTTAATGGGCGCGCGGCTGGTAGTTCTTGCCCTCCGGATACGACTGAATCGTACCGTACCGGCCGGGAACCGGCAGGGGGAGGGCCTGGACATGGCCATCGGCAAAAAGGAAATTAGCGCCGGTTTCGTGAACTCGGCGTGCGCGCTGGTCGTTGAGCCGGTCGGAACCGATAATGGTGTTTGATGCGGTGGAATCCATCCACGATTCAGTCAGCATGATTTTAGTGGAGGGAGAGAAGACTTCACTGTTGCGGGTGTGGTATTGAGTGGTGTAATTGGTGAAGTAAGTGCGGGTTTCGTTCCAATATACACCGGTGAATGAATAATGGGAGAGCAGGATCCGCCCATCCGGAGCAATTTGGGGACCGCTAGGGCAGAGGGCCAGCGGCCTGAAGACATCGGACTTGATCTGGCCCGACTTCATCAGCGCTGTCTGCCAATTGTTGCGCGGATACCAACCCGAGGAATCGTCGGCATACTGCTCGAAAATCAGCGCGTGCTGTTTGAGGTTGTTGGCGCAGTGGGCGCTCCGGGCCGCGCCGAGGGCCTTTTCCAGGGCCGGCAGGAGCATGCCCGCCAGAATGCTGATGATGGCGATGACCACCAGCAGCTCGACCAGGGTGAAACCGGCTTGGGCGCGGCGCGGCGCGGGGCGGTCGGATTCATAATCCATGTAATGCCTCCTCTTCATCGCGTTCGGCTCCGGATCGGCGGGCGGCGTCGCTGGCGGGCCGGCGAGGGGCGGCCGCGACGGCGCTACAAACAAGGCCGGCACGCCGAGAGCCGACGCTTCCGGCGTTTGTTCGGCCAGGGCATTAGCTCTCAGCCAGCCTTCAGCCTGTGCCTGAGCTTCGGTAAGCCGGCCCATCATGATCGCCAGGCGGGCGGTCCGGTTGAGCAGGCCGCGCTCGGCCAAAATATCGCGCAGATCGGCGATGGTGCGTTGCGGAGTGGTGATTCGCAGCCGGCCATGGGTTTCAGCTTCCGCGGCCGGAACCGTCCCATAAGCCAGCCAGACGCCGGCGGGCGGACGTTTGCGGAATTCGACCGGCACGGTCAGGGTGACCCGCCGCGGTTCATGCTCGGACAAGCCATGAAAATACAACGCGCTTTCGTGGCTGACGCAGCCGACAAATTCTCCGCCCCGGTTCCGAGCCCAAAAATACCGACGAGCCAGTCGGAAATTATAGTCTTCCGCCTGCCACGGCAGGCAATAGATCCCATGGTCCAGCCGGCGCCAATTTCCCTGCCGAACATGGTGGTTTTGGTTAGGGTACGAGTAGCCTAATTCCAGCGCTTGGGCGGCCGTAAAGACGCCGTTTTGGCTGAGCGCCAAAGCTTTCAAATCTTCCCAGCGCACCTGAGAGGTCTGGAGAGAATTAGCTGATAGAGAACTCGCGCTGGTCATAAGCCGATGCCTGCTCTCGTCACGTCACCCGGAATCACAACTCCCGTATCTTCTCCCAAACCACTCTTCTCAAAATTACAGCCTCTTTAGGTATAGCGCAAATAAGTCAAAAAAACGCTTAAAGTAATTTGAGTTTAAAACATCCTTCATGTCGCTTAATATCTATGAATTAAATATGTTACACTCTAGATAAACTCAATAAATGAGCTTTATATCAATCTGAGCGGCGCGGGAGCCAATTTTCCGAATGTTTTCACCCCAACAATCACTGGGATTTTAAACCACTCACTCCATTTTTGTCTGAGGGAACGATCAGGGGGATTAAATCTCCATCCTTACCAGTAGTAGTGGCGCCAACGCTAGAATTGCTACACAGTCAACTGGCCCTGACTATTGCCTCCTGGTTACGACGCCATATTTTCATCCAACCGCATTTGATTCAGCGAGAAAAAAACCGGCCGGCCCAAACCACCGCCCAAGCAATCTATCCTTGGAGTTTGCGCAACGCTCTACGTATTTAATCACAATAAGATACGTATATTTTTTTAATGTTTGAGTTAAAGATCAATTGGCAATTTGAGTGGCTAGAAGGGGGCATATACCCTAAGTTTGAAATGTAACCTAAAGCTGGCTGAGGGTGAGCATGCTGTCTAATTTGCGAAAAATCAAAGAACTGGCCGCAACTCAGCAGGGATATTTTACCGCTCAGCAGGCCCGGCAGTGCGGTTTTTCGAATGAACTGCACACCTATCATTGTCAAGTCGGGAATTGGCTGAAAGTCGAGCGCGGCCTGTTTCGCTTCCCGGGATTGACCGATGGCCGGGAGGCGCGCTTTGCCTTCTGGACCCTGTGGAGCCGCAACAAAAACGAGCAACCCCAGGCCGTCATCAGTCACCAGAGCGCCCTGGCCTTAAGCGGCCTGGGCGATTACGATCCCGAGCACGTGCACCTGACCGTGCCGATCTCCTTCCGCAAGCAGCAGCTACCGGGCAGCATAATCCATAAAACTTCGCTCAATCTCTCCGCCATCGAATCCCGGCCCGGGTTCCTGGTCACCCGCCTGAGCCGCACGTTGGCGGATCTGCGGCCTTTCCTTGACGAACGCCAGGTTTGGCGGGAAACTATTAAACGGGCAATCGAATCCAATCTACTTTCCAACGAAGAGGCGGAGGCCCTGGGATTAACGGGCCAGGGGAACCGGGCCGACCGGCCGGCCGACCCGGCCACGGCGGAAGCGGTCCATTTCGCCGGCCGGCTTCGGGTCGACGCGCCGGACGGGATCGAACCGGCGCCGGTCGGAGCCGCCGCCGACTCGACGGCAGACTCCTTTCTGCCTTATCAGGATGTTTTCAAGGGGCGGCTTGAGCCGGAATCGCTCGCCCCCGCCGCGGTCGGGCCAGTCCATACGGAAAGGGTATACCAGATGATCTTCCAACGAACTCGCGCCGCAGGGGGGAGTCGCCGTCGCGCCAGAGCCGGCTTCACCCTGGTGGAACTGCTGGTGGTGGTCGCCATCATCTCGATCCTGGCGGGCATGCTGCTGCCGGCGCTGGACAAGGCCCTGGCCTCGGCCCGGACCATCGCCTGCAACAACAACCTCCGGCAGATGGGCGTCTGGGGGGCGCAATACGCCGACGAGAACGGTCTGTTCGGTCCGCCGGCCAACTACACCGATTCCGCCGGCGCTTATGCGCGCTGGTATACGCTGATCTGCGGGCAGTTGCAGGTTATTCCCAACGATCTTTCGACTACTTATTTCAGTTCGACCGCCAAATGTTACGCCTTGGTGCGTTGTCCCGGCGATACCACCGTGGCCCCGAACGGCAAACCTTACGCCAATTACGGGGTCAACGGCATCGGTTACGCCAGGGGTTCAACCACTGATTGGCATGGGTACACGATGGTCAAGTCCTCCACTCTCAAGCGCCCCTCCGAGCGCATGGCCTTTGGTGACGGGCATAACAATTTTGGCACCGGCGTGGCTCCCAATTACGGCGACGCCCTCTCCTTCCGGTTGTACTTCCCCTGGCTCAATAGCGGCGGTTACCTGCCGCTGCTGACCCGGCATCAACTGGCGGCCAATTTCGTCTACGCCGACGGCCATACGGCCACGCGCCCGCAGAGCTGGCTGGCCGCCAACCTCATCTACGGCACCGAATTTTGGGGATATTGATCCCGCCCATTGCTAAGGAGATCTGGACATGAAGCGCTGCTTAGTCACTTTCGGTTCACTACTGATGATCGTCGGCTGCTGGGCAACCTATACCCTGGCCGGGCTGGTACCCAACGGCGACTTTGAAACCGGCGACGCCAAAGGGTTGGCCGAGTGGCGGCCGCATCACCAGACCAAGGATATTCAAATTCCCGACGCTCCCGCCGGGCTGCCGACCGAAGGGGGGGCGCTGGCGGTCTGGGACAAAGTCTCGCGCGGTGCGGGCAGCCGGAGCCTGAAGCTGGTCGTCGACACCCGCCAGCGGGAGTCGGGGTTCGGCCTGGTCTGCTCGCCGGCTCTGCCGCTGACCCCGGGCAGCAAGTATCAGCTGCAATTCTATTATCGGGCCGAAGGCCTGGCCGCCGAGAACCTTGACCGCAGCCAGTATTGCGGCCTCTATATCGACATCTTTTTCGAAACCCCAAAGGGGCGGATCGGCGCGGTCCGCAAAATGACCAACAACAACTCGGCCGACTGGGCCCGGCTGGAACTGGATTTCACCGTGCCGGAGAAGACCGAATGGGCCCAGGTGCGCCTGACCCTGGCCAACAAGGTGCCGCAGACCGTGGCCAGCGGCTGGTTCGACGACGTCGAGGTCGTGCCGGCCGAGGTATCGCTCGTCAATCCGAGCTTTGAAACCGGCGGCGAGACGCCCGACGGCTGGATACCCTTCGGTCAGGCCAAGTGCGAGTGGGCCGCCGACGCCGCGCACGCCGGCCGGCGCGCGGTCAAGGTGAGCGATGCGCCGCAGGGCCTTTTCAGCGGCTGGTCGGCGACCATTCCCGTGCGCCCGGACCGCAAGTATTCGTTGAGCGGTTACGTCAAGGGCGGAGTGCTCAATCCCGATGGCCCGTTGGGCGGCGGGGCGCTGCAGGTGCAGTTCCTCGACCGGCAGGGGCAGACCTTGGGCGAGCCGGCCGTCTCGCCCGCCGTGGGCGCGCAGCAGGACTGGACTTCGGTGGCCACCCCGCCCAGCCAGCCGCCGGCCGAGGCCGTCTCGGCCCGGTTGACCGCCGGCCTCTGCTTCTGCCGCGGCACGGCCTGGTTCGACGAGCTTTCACTGGTCCAGGAGGAGGCCGCCACGGCCGAGACCGTGTTCGTCACCCGCGCGGTGCCCGCCCCCTCGGCCGGATTGCAGTATGCCGAAAACCTGCTGCCCAACGGGACGGTTGAAGCGGAAACGGCCGGCCAGCCGGCCGACTGGACCTATGTGGGCAAGTCCGACGCGGACTGGACCCCGGAAGAGCTAAAAGAGCTCTACCGCAGCGGCCGGCCCAAATTCAACATCGGCCGCGGCCGGGGCGAGTGGAGCCGGCAGGTCGCCTATTCCGGTCAAGGCGCGCTGCTCAACGTCTCGATCGATCCGCCGCTCTCGCCCAACAACAACTGGTACGGCCGCACCCCGGTGGACGGCTTCTGGCTCTCCGCGCCCATGCCCTGCCGGCCGGGACAGACCTACCTGGCGTCAGCCTGGATCCGCCCCGGCACCGAGATCGAGAGCCCCTGGTTCGGCCCGCTGGAACTGCGCTTTTACGACGCCGCCGGCCGGCAACTGCCGCCCCAAAACAACGTGGTCCGCAGCGGCCTGCCCGGTGCGCCGGGCGGAAAATGGACCTACTGGGCGACCTTGCCCTGGATCGCGCCGGAGAAGGCCGCGACCATGCGCCTGCGCTTCGGCCAGGAGTTCCGGGCCGACAGCGGCGGCTGGGGGCGGACCTACGGCGACAATTTCGCGGTCTGGGAAGCGCCCTCCGGCGTCGAGACCGAGGGGCTCGATGCGCTTAACCAGTTTTACTACAGCGAATGGTTCAAAGCCACCCATCGGCGGATCAAGCCCCCCTATCTGGCCGCGCCGGCGCGGGCGGCGGCCTACGAGTCGGCCTGGGGCCGGGTCGAGTCCATGACCGTGGGCAATCTGTTCGTTGATCCCACGCGGCCCGTGGTCCTGCGGTTCAAGGTGTTCAACGTCCTGGGGGAGAAACGAACCCTCAGCCTGCGCGTGCTGCGCACCGATTGGCTGGGCGCGGCCGCCGAGCCGATTGCCGCCGCGCCGCGCGAGGTCGAGGGCTGGTCCGGGCAGGATTTCGACGTCGAGTTGCCGCCCGCGGGCGCTTACGGCGCCTTCCACCTGGAGGCGGAGGTCCGGGAGGGCGAAGCGCCGGTCGGCAATTTCTCCGGCCGCTACGCGGTCCTGCCGCCTCTGGAACGGCCCCGCACGGCCGAGAACATCTGGGGCGTCACGCCCCTGGGCAACCTCTTCGCCGACGGCCGGCAGGTCGAACGGGACATGGGCGAGCTGATCCGGATCGCCGGCTTCGGCGTGGCCTGGGTGCGGATTCACTTCGACTACAATAATCGGGCCGACGAGACTATCGCCCTGGCCAAGCGGACCTGTCTCTGGTACCGGGGCCTGGGGTTGCGACCGGTCCTGCAACTCATGCTGAATTGGGAGCCGCCGGTCGAGCGCGAACGTTACTTCCAGATCGGCCAGCGCCTGGCCAAGGAGTTCCAGGGTGTGGCTGCGGCTTACGGCAACTGGGGCATCGAGCAGGCCAACCACCGCACGCCCCAGGCGGCGGTCTTCCGCCCCTGGAAGAACGGGGTGATGATGAGCGACGAGGAGTACGACCAGATCCTGGCCGCCACCTATGACGGACTGAAATCCGTCGACCCGCAGACGCCGGCCCTGGTCGGTAACATCGCCACCGACGTGGAGGCCGCCACTATCCGTCGATTGTACGGCCAGCCCGCCGAAGGGCGCTTCGACGGCGCGATCCTCAACGCCTACGCCGGGCAGTTGATGGTCTGCCGCAATACGCTTAAGGAGTTCGATAAGCACGGGGACACGCAGAAGACCGTCTGGCAGGAGGAGATGGCCAACCAGCGCTCGCCCGCCTACGGCGAGGCCCGCCGCTACGGCGAAGCCGAAGGCCCCAAGAACATGGTCCGCACCTGGCTCTCCCTAGCCGGCAAGCTGCACCCGCGGATCAAATCCGTGACCATGTGGGGCTTTCGCGGCAACACCGTGGCCGACGACATCTCGATGGTCACCGTGGACTTGCAGCCCCGGCCGCAGTTCGTGGCCCACGTGGTCATGGCCGATGCCTTGGCCGATGCGGAATACGTGGGCGAGCGCTCGGTGGGTGACGTGGAGATCCATGAATGGAAGCGCGGGGACGGGCCGTTTTTCGCCCTCTGGGCCGGCGCGGGCGAACGGGAAATCGCCTTTGAAGCTCCGACCGGCAAGCTCACCGGCATGGACCTGATGGGCAACCGGACCGAACTGGCCGCCGTGGACGGACTGGCCTCGGTCAAGGTCACGGCCATGCCGATCTACCTCTTCGGCGGCGGGGCGCTGGCGGTCAGCCACCGGCTCGAATTGCAGCTCGGGCACGGCGCGACCCAGGCCGGCCGCTCCACCGTCCGGCTGATCGCGAAGAACTGTCAGACGCAGCCGTTGGCCGGCACCGTGACCTTCGAAGGACCGCTGACCGCGGCCGCACCGCAACCCTTCAAGCTGGCCCCGGGGCAGACCGCCGAGTTCAGCGCGACCGTGGCCCCCAATCTGCCGGCCGGCCGGCGTTCGGCGTTCCGCGCCGTCTGCCGGACCGAGGTCGGGGCGAGTTTCGCCGTGGCCGCCGGCCTTAATTTCGCCCAGGCCGTGCGCACGGCTCAACCGCCGCGCCTGGACGGAACCTGGGCCGATTGGGCAGCCGCGCCGGTCGTCGAATTCGGCGATCCCGACCAGGTGCGCAAGCCCGATATCCCGGGCGAAAGTTATACCGGACCGAACGATCTACAGGGTCGACTGCGCCTGCTGTGGGACGAGCACTGCCTGTATCTGGGCGTCGAGGCCCGGGACGATGTCTTCGTCAGCCAGCCGGAACGCAACCAGCACGGCTTCATGGGCGATTCGATCGAATTCGCCGTCCAGCCGGACAACCGACTGGAGGAGGGCGTGCCGTATTGGGAATACGAACTCTATCTGCCGCGCGGGCAGGAAACCTACGCCGCCAGCCGGCGCTTCCCCCTGCCGGCGGGCATGGTGGACCAGTGGAAAGCAACGATCAAGCCCACCGGCGAGCGCGGCAACGTCAATTACCAGGCCGCGATTCCCTGGGCCGACCTGGGGGTGACCGCGCCGGAAGTCGGCAAGACGCTGTCGATGGCGGTCGTGCTCAACGATCAGGATGATCCGCAGAGCCGGCTGAGCGGCGGCCGCTGCCGCATCCGCTGGTTCAGCGGGCTGGATACGGGCAAGAACCCGCAGGGCTTCGGCGACCTGACTCTGGTCGAGCCGGCGCCGTGAGAGGGTTAGGACGCAATAAGTGTTGTAACTGTCACTTAAGCAGTGTCTCCCGAGGCCGCGAATTTCACCGCGAATTACGCGCTTGGGAGACTCGACGCCGGATCACGGGGGCGATAGTTGGTTCGCTGTAACCCTCAACCGGCGCTTCGCCGGTTCTACCCCCGGGGGCGGGTTATATACTTTTTGTTATCTGGCGGGCGCGGCGGAAGTTGTTCCCCTTCGGACGGCCAATCGGGTTGCTGAGGGTTTGACAAAACGGTTTTCGGGTATAGCCTGAAGATGGTCCAGGAGGAAACCCACTCGTGTCTACGGAAGTGTTGTATGAAAATCCTCTCGCCGGCCCGGGCGACCTGGCCGATTTCCGGCTGGAGGGGCAGGCCAGCCTGACCTTTGTCCGCGGTCGGCTGCGGTTGGAGAATGGCGCCGAACGTTCGAGCGCATCCGGGACGCATGGCAATTTCCTGCTCTGGTGCGAGCGGGAATTCCCCGATCAGATCGGCGTCAGCTGGGATTTCCGGCCCTTGACCGACGCGGGTCTGGCCATGTTCTGGCTCGCGGCCGCCGGCCCCCAAGGCGAGGATCTGTTCGATACCCGACAGGCCCCGCGCGACGGGGATTATCCTCAATACCACCACGGCGACATCAACGCCCTGCACCTCTCCTATTTTCGCCGCAACCCGACGGAGATCGGGTTTCAGACCTGCAATTTGCGCAAGAGCCACGGCTTCCACCTGGTGGCGCAGGGCGGCGATCCGCTCCCCTCGGCCCGTGACGCCCAGGAGGCCTACCGGCTCATGGTCCGCAAGGCCGGCCCGCGGCTCGATTTTTCCATCAATGGCTTAAAGCTGTTCGACTGGGTCGACGACGGCCAGAGCTGGGGGCCGGTGCTCGGCGGCGGGCGGATCGGATTCCGGCAGATGGCCGGACTGATCGGCGAATACGCCAACCTGCGGGTGGAGCGGCTCAAGTGAGCCAAAAAAACTCCGGTCTATAGAGAACTCTTTTGAAAAAAGGTTCTCTCAAACTCTTTCAAAAAACTTTAGCCCAGCTTCGCAGACTTCCGAGTTCAGAGGGGCAGACGGTCGGATCGTTTATTGCCGGGGGATCTTTTTGTTTCGCTCAAGGCGGGACACGGTCTCGCCTTGGTGAACACTCAAAAACTTATATTTGATGAGAATTTTTTGAAAGGGACCGGGGGAACTTGTTTGTAAAAAAGTTCCCCCGGAAAATGCTTCTTTTCCGACGACTCAAATCAAGGATTTCGCAAATGACCGAGACGACCGCCCGTCAGGCGCAATTGCGCGCGCGGCTTTACGCGGCCCACGGGCAGACTCTGGATTGTTATTGGGACGACACGGGCCGGTTCATCTATGCTTCAGACCCGAACGCGCACGGCGGCTACCGGGCCGTGCTCTGGCACTGCCTTTCATATCTCTCCGGCGACGACCGGGCCGCGGCCAAGGCCAACCGGATCATCCAGACCAATTATATGGAGCGCCCCTGCCACTTCACCCCGGGCGCAGCCATCGACGTGCTGCACGGGCATCGCGCGCGCCTGGAGCCGCGCAGCATCGAGCTGCTCGAGCGCTATCTGCATCTCAACCTGCCCTACATGAGCACGGAAGATCTGAAAATCCACGGCTACAACGACAACCATCCGCACAAGGCCATTCACGCCCTGATCGTGGGCGGCGAGATGCTGGGCGATGCGCACCTGGTACAGCTCGGGTTGCATAAACTGCGCCAGGCGGTGGACGTCTTTCGCGCCACCGGTTTCCCCTGCGAATACAACTCGCCCAATTACACGCCCGTCTCGCTCCAGCCGCTGGCCAGCCTGGCCGATCAGGCCCGCAACGAGGAGGCGCGCGAATTGGCGCTCAGCCTGGAGCATTACTACTGGCGGGATCTGGCCGTGCATTTCGACGCCCGGGTCGGACTGCCGGCCGGGCCGTTCAGCCGGGGCTATGTCAACTGCTACTCCGGCCTGTTCAGCGGCACGCTGGTGCTGCTCATGCACCTCTTCCCCGAGCGTTTCTCCCTCGACCTGATCGCCGAGATTTTCGAGCGCGGCGAAACCACGCCCTTCCTGGCCGGGGCCGACGCCCATGACCGCTCGCGCCTGCCTTTCTTCCAGGCCCATCCGATCTGGTACGCCAACGCCACCTACCATTATTCGCCCGCCGTCGAAACCGCCATCTTCAGCAAGCGCGCCGGCACGACCGTGCGCGGCACGACCGAATCGGGGACAACCACGGTCGCCTGGACCGATCCGGAGATGCGGCCGGCCGAAGCGCCACGGGTGCATCACCTCGGGCCGCGCCGGAGCCTGATCACCACCTATTACGGCGAAGGCTTCAACCTCGGCACCTCGCAGTTCAGCTGGCTGAACAACAGCCAGGCCCACGGCTTCTATTCGACCCTGACCGTCGGCCCGGCCGGCCGGCCCGACGGCGCGGCCGCATATTACGCCCGCATGTTTTTCGACGAAAACTCGCCACACGGCGAATCGCCGCAGCCCTGCTATTGCTTCAACGATCAGGGCGATCTGCGCACCGTGCAGGCGGAGAATGCGGCTCTGGTCTGTTATAATCCGCTGCCGTACTACGGTCGCTTCCGCCGCCTGCGGACGGGCCTATTCCGCCCCTTGGCCTTCTCCCGGCCGCGGGCCTTGTTCGTCGGCGAGCGGCAATTGCCGCACCTGAACGGTTACGCCGACCGGCTGGCCCCGGTGGCCCTGGACGAAGGCGCGGTCTACATCGGCATCGTGCCGCTGCGACTGACCAATCTGGGGCAATCCCGGCAGGCCCACTTCCAGGCCATGACCTTCGGCGACCACCTGTCGCTGCTCTGGTCCTCGTTCGAAGGCTGGCAGCCTCAGGCCTTCACCTACGAGCAGATCCTCTCGGTCTGCGCCGGATTTGTCTTCGAGATCCATCCTGCCAGCGCTTTCGCCTCCTTCGCCGCCTTCCGCCAGTGGCTGGCCGCCGGCGAGGTCGAGGATGCCTATTATGTCGACATGCGCACCCTGGTCTATCGCCGGGCCGGACTAAAGCTCGAATGCTGCTATTCGCCCTACCACCACGGTTTCCGCCACGTCCGGATCAACGGTGCCGCGCTGGAGACACCGCAGTATGCTTCGCCGCAGCTCCCCGAGGCCTGGCCGGCCTGAGGCCCGGGGGCGGGGGCGAGCCGGCCCGAATCGAATGCGGGCCTCAACCTTCATTCTCCAGAAAGCCTTATGAGCAAAAGAGTTTCCCTCGCCCCGTATTTCAGCCAAGGAGCGGCTCGCGAGGCAGTTTTGAAAACTTCGGCCGGCTCGAGGTTTTTAAAACGCCAGCGCGTCCGCGACTCCGGAGCAAACGGCGAGCAGAATTTTTCACCGGACTGCTAGACGTCTGGATCGTGGTCGGCGTCTAGTTTGGCCGGTTTTTTATTTACAACTCCTTGCCTCCATGATAACTTAAGTGGTAAGAGCTAACACTTTTATAATGGAGACAATAATGTTCAAAGCCGGCCGCGTAATTCTAGGAATCCTAGGTTTTGTTTTCATGGCCTCTCAAGTCCACGCCGAAGACCTAAATAGCCTTGCCGCCCTGACAGACTCCTTTGCTTCCAAAAAACCCGCCGAGTGCGATTCTATATGCAAAAAATTGCAGGGCAAAAAATTCGAAGACGAACTGACCGTCCAAGGAATGAAAAAGCGTGAAAGCGGCAACAAAGCGGTTGGCCCGAAATACGACCTTTTCGTTGTCGCAAAACTGGCTAACGGCTGGAAGGTTTCTTTAAATTTCCTTATTACGCAAGCCGACGCGGAGCAGATCAAAAAAGGCCTGAAAGTTCGCGTTTCAGGAACCTTCACCGACGGCATTAATATCAGTTATGATCCCAGCAAAAAACTCTGGTGGCGCCTGAGTGACGGGGAAATTGTTATCCCCAAAACACAGGAATAGGCCATGTCCATCAATCGATTTCATCTATCGCTTGCGGCTATTTTTTTCCCAATTGCCCATTATGGTTACGCCACAGATCTACATACCGCTGATGCAATATACAAAAAAACCTCCCCGGCCGTAGTGGTTATTTATAGCGATAACGGCGACGGCACCATTAGCCAGGGTTCTGGGTTTATCACCAACCCCAATTGCTACATAGTAACCAACGCCCATGTTGTCGCCAGCGCCGTCGCGATAATAATCAAGGATATTGACGGGGAAAAAGATCGCTCTGAAATATTGAAAATAGACTACACCCGCGATATCGCCATTTTAAGAACGCCAAAGCATCTGCTTAAGCGGACGGGCTTGCGGCTGTTGACCAATTACAAACCCGTGGTCGGCGCGTGGACTTGCCTTATCGGCTCGCCCAAAGGCCTGGAATTTACGCTTACCGTCGGCGTGGTTTCTCAAGTAAGAAAAAACCAGCTTACACCCCAAATAACCAGAACAGAAATACAGACCGACGCCAGCGCCAGTCCGGGATCAAGCGGCGGCCCGCTATTGAACGAATATGGAAACATTATCGGGATGCTTACATATCATGTCCGAGAGGGCGCGAACCTTAATTTCAGCGTAAGCGCCGCAGACATTAAAACAGTGCTAACAGGCAAACCCGAAGATTATAAGCCCGACAAGTCGGCCGCCAAAATCGTTCGTATCGATCCGCCTGAAAAAACTCCCCCGATCGCTATCCCGCCGGCCGGAACTGAAACCGTGTCTGGGGTTGTGCAAAGCTCAATTGTTGGAACAGTAAAGCAATACGAGCAAGGAATGATCTTTGAATTGAAAAATGGCCAAATTTGGAAACAGACTGAAGCTAAAACCGGAAACACTTACCAAGCTAATCCTGATGTAATCATTTTCCCGGAAGGCGGAGTTTATCGCATGAAAATCGAAGGAATAGATGAAACTATCGAAGTGATAAAGCTAAAATAGCCAAATAAAAAAAGAAACCCCTTTGGCGCAGTGCCGTCCGGAGCCAATCGAAGCGCTGATTATGCCCCCCCCCTGGAAGTTTTTCGCCCCGAATTCGACCCAAAACTCTTCCGAATCAGCCCCTAGGAGAAATAAAAATGCCGCAGCCAATTGAGGCTACGGCATTTAAAATTGGCTGCCCCCCAGGGATTCGAACCCCAACTG
>CAYMGG010000060.1:0-21122 GCA_964389915.1 uncultured Planctomycetaceae bacterium | reverse complement strand
CGACGCCCTTCCCGACGAGTCGGCGCTCTCGCCGCGGGCCACCTTCCTCGATTCGATGGAAAAAGGCGGACGCCGCCCCGGCGGCGACACCGCCGACACCAGCCCGCTGACTCCGGCGCCCATGGACGAGCTGGCCGACGGAGAGGAAGAGCTCTCGGCCCTCGACCTGGCCGCCCAGCTCGACCAGCAGATGCAAACCGAATCGCCGGCCAAAATCTCCGGCGCTGACCTGGCCGCCCAGCTCGACGCCCAGGTCTCGTCCGCCCAGCCCTTCGACAGCTCCCTGCTGGAAGAGGAATCCGCCTCGGCGGACGAGTCGGAGAGCAAGCTCTGGGATTCCCAAGCGGTTTCGGCCGACCTTTTTTCTTCGGATGACATCTTCGCCCAGCCCGAGCCCCCGCCCATCTCCCCCGTGCCGCCGAGCGATGCGGGCAAACCCCGTCTGGACCTGAGGCAGAAGACCATGGTCCTGGCCATGGTGGCCAAACAGTGCGCCCGCACGGCCGCGTTGGCCATCGACAACCGCCTGGGCCTGCGCAACAACTGGGGCCTGTACGTCGATCTGCTGGCCGCCCTGATCTTCACCATCAGCTCGGCCGTGATCGTCTCCAGTCTGCTCTGGTATTAGCACCTTTTGGGTTTGACTGTAGAGCGATTGTGGGGTGGGGCGAGGCAAAACCGTTCCCGTTGGGGGGTGGAGAACTTTGTTTGGCCCCCTTCGGTAACGCTTGAGCGAAAGCGGTCGAGGCGGAAACTCGGGCCGACCAAATTGCGGCTGTCCCCGGGAGGCTCGATACGCAAAATCAAAAGGCGCTAAATGCCGCCGCCGACGCCGGTCGGAGGTCCACCGGCGGGGGAGAGGGCGGCCTTTCGCAGCCGCCGCCAGACCAGAACCACCGCCGCCAGCAGCACCAGCCCGCCCGCCACCGGCAGGAACACCGCCAACAGCGCCACACCGAAGGAAGCGCTAGTTTCCGCCACGGTCAGCAAGGGGTTGCCTAGCCCGCCGGTCGTCAGGCTGCTGGCCACCCGCGCGGCGATCGAGAGGGTTTTGACCAGCCCGGCCGTGCCGCCGCCGGCGATGACCGCCAGCGACCACTTGAGGAGCGGATGGGCATCGCCCAGGCAGGCGGCCATGGCCAGAACCCCGGCCACCGCGGCCGCCGGCCCGGTCAGGGAATCGAGCAGATGGTCGAGCCAGGGCACATGATAGGCGGCGATCTCCAAAACCGTGGCCACCGCGAAGGCCGTCAGCGACGAGTCGGCCGCCACCCAGGCGAAATCGTCGGTCAGCGTCAGCCATCCCGAACGCGCCGCCAGGCTCAGAATCAGAAGCGGCAGAAAGACCCGCAGCCCGCAGGCCGCGCTCAAACCGATTCCGACCAGCAACCCCAGCAGCAGTTCGTTAATCAACCGTGCTCCTGTCGCCAGCGCTCCAAGGATTGCCGCGAGAAGGTCCAAGACTCGCCCACCAGCCGCAGCGATTGAGCATCTGGAACGTACCCGCATCCAAGCCTAGAAATTCGGCCGCCTGATCGGCGGTAAGCAAATCATCTTCCTGCCCGTCGCCAGGAACCGCTGCGCCGGCAGGGCATTGCTCGTCACCCGCAGTCATGCAGATTCTCCGAGGTTGAAAATACTTAGTATGAATGATAGCCCAAATCGGTGAAGGTCAAGCGGGGATTTGATTAAAAAGAAAAAATCAGGCGGTGGGGAGAAGGAGCCAGAAACGAGCCCCGCCGGCGGCGGGGAATTCGGCCCCCACCCGCCCCCCCTGGGCCTCCAGCAGCCGCCGGGCAATGTACAGCCCCAGGCCGGTGCTCTTGCCGCTGCCGCTCGGTTGGGTGGAGAGGGTCGAAAATTCCTGGAACAAGCGCATCCGCTCTTCAATCGGCACGCCCGGTCCCTGGTCGGCGACCGTCAGCCGAATGCCGTCTTCCTGACGCTTCAGATCCAGAACCACCGTGCCGCCGCCGGGCGAGAACTTGATCGCATTGGTCAGATAGTTGGCCACGGCCTCGCCACAGAAGTCGGGATCGCCCCACACCCAGGCCTCGGACTCCTCCTCGGTCAGATCGATCTTGACGCCCCGCCCCTCGACAAAGAGGGAGTAGGCCTCGATCGTCCGCCGCGCCAGGGCGGTCAGATCCAAACGCTCGCGCTTGGCGTGAAGGTTGCCGGACTCGACCCGTTGATAGCTGAGAAAAGTGTCAAGAACGGTGGACATGCGCAAGGCCGCTTTCTGAATGCCGTGCAGCCGCCGGCAGTCGGCCTCGTCCAACACCCGCCCAGGATGCAGGTTCTTCTCCTCGACCTCCAGATATCCCAAAATGCTGCCCAGCGGATTACGCAGGTCGTGGGAAGCCACGCGCATCAGCGCAGTTTTGACCGCCAAAGCTTTTTCCAGCTTCTCCCGGGCCTGCAACTCCCGGTCGGCCAATTGCTTCTTCTCGAGCGAAGACTGGATTCGCGCCCGCAGAATGGTCGCATTGAAAGGCTTGAGCAGGTAATCTTCGGCCCCGGCATTAATGCAGTGGGCGGCGCTGTCCAGATCGTCGACGGCCGTGACCATGATAACGGGCAGATGGCGGCAGGCCGGCCGCTGCTTGAGTTCGTCAAGCACTTCAAAGCCGTCCATCCGCGGCATCATCAGGTCCAAAAGAACCAGATCGGGCTGACCCGCCTCGATGGCCGCCAAAGCCTCCACCCCGTCGATCGCCTCGCGGGTCCGATAATTAAGAACGGCCAGATAGTCGCGCAAAACCGCGCGATTTATCTCTTCATCGTCGACGATCAGAATTTCCTGCTGCTCGCTCAACGTGTTAATCCTTTTGCTGTAGCAACTGCTGACGGCAAAAATTATACCTTATGTTGTTTGACTCAAGAAGTATATATTTGATTTTTTTGCCTGACTAAATTAAGATAGCTTAAACTACCTATTGATGCCACAAAATCTTATTTTTTTAGCTGCCAGCGGCAAACCCTAGTATTACATATTCAGCGTTCTTCGCGATTCGGCGGTTTGTCGCTATTGTCCGCCCGATGGCAATCCCCCGGGGGGGGGCAACACTTAGCTTTCAATTGCCTACTTATGCAGGAATTATGCCATGCCCGACAAAATCGCGGTCCTGCTGATCGAAGACAACCCCCTCCAGGCCGACAGCACCGGAGAAATCCTCAAGCTCAGCAATCCCCGCGTGGTCGTCACCTGGGCCTCCACTTACAGCCAGGGGCTGGAACTGCTCTGCTCCGGCAATTTTTCGATCTGTTTTCTGGATCATGGCCTGGATGAAAAAAACGGTCTCGACCTGCTGACCGAGTCGCGCCACCGAGGCTGCCGCACCCCGGTGGTCATGCTGACCGGCAACGACGATCCCGAGCTCGACGAGCAGGCCCTGGCCGGTGGCGCGGCGGACTATCTGGAAAAAACCCGGATCAATGCCCAGATCCTGAGCCGGGTCACCCGCTACGCACTGGAACGACACCGGGTGATGGAAGAGCTACGCCGCACCGACCGGGAACGGGAGCTTTATTTCCAGGCCGTGGCCAAGGCCCAGCAGGGCATGCTGCTGACCGACCCGCAGGGGATCATCATCAGCGTCAATCAAGCGCTCTGCGCCATGTATGGGTACACACCCCAGGAGATGCTGGGCCGCAAACCCGACCTGCTCAACCCCGGGCGCGAGGAGTATGCCCAACAGGGCATCGACGCGAAGGATTATGACCGAATGTTTCGCGATCTGTGGGAGAGTCTGCTCGACCCCGGGCGCGGACAGTGGGCCGGGCAACTCATCAACCGGACCCGGGACGGCCGGCTGCTGGACATCCAGCTGTCGACCCGGGCTCTGCGCCACCCGGACGGGGAGCTTTTGGGCTTCTTCGGCATGACGATCGACGTCACCGCCCGCCGGGCCGAGGAGGCCGCGGTCCGGATCGAGTGCTACCGGGCGTTGACGGAGATGGCCGAAAAACGCGACTGCGAAACCGGCGAACATCTGCGGCGCATCTCCACCTATGCCGGCCTGCTGGCCCGGCAGGTCGGCGCCCCGCGCCGCTTCGTGGAGGACATCGAGATCTTCTCCCCCCTGCACGACATCGGCAAGGTGGGCATCCCGGACGCCATCCTGTTGGCCCCGCGCCGGCTGACCCCCGAAGAGTTCGAGGAGATGAAACGCCACGCAGAACTAGGCTACGAGATCCTGGCCGGCCGCCCCACGCTGGAAATGGCCGCCGACATCGCCTACGGGCATCACGAAAAATGGGACGGCACCGGCTATCCGCTTCGGTTGAAGGGCGAGGCGACACCGCTCTGCGCCCGGATCATGGCCCTGGCCGACGTCTATGACGCCCTGCGCAGCCGCCGGCACTACAAACCGCCCTGGACCCACGAGGCGGCCATGGCCGAGATCGTCAAAGGCCGGGGCTCACACTTCGACCCGCAACTGACGGATGCGTTTCTGGCCCTGGCTGGCCGCTTCGCCGCCATTGCCGAAGAATCGCCTGACGAATAGGCCCCGCTAAGGCCGGTTCCTTGCCAATCGTGAATCTAGAGAGGATTTTTGACGGGGCTCGGGGAACCTTTTTACAAAAAAGGTTCCCCGAATCGCTTTCAATTAACCGGGATTAACCGCGGGCCGGGGTTCCGTTTGAAAAAAACGGCGTTTTCGCGAATAAGCCGAAAGTCCATCCGGTTGCCGGACGCCGCATGGTCCGAGTCTTCGGCCCTCCTGGATTGAAAACGCCGGTCCGGACTTTTCACCCACGCTTTAATAGGCACGGATGCCGTACTGGCCGCAAAGTGCCGAGAACTCCGCCCCCTGCGAAAAGCCCGAGATCACCGTCAGCCGGCTGGCCCCGCTTTGCAGCTGGCCCAACCACCCCGCCCGGCCGGCCGCGTCGGCGGAACGGTCGAAAAAGGCCGAGTAGGCCGCGTCGACGAACTCCCCGTCGGTGAGGGCCCGGGCCTGGAATTCCGCGCCGAAGAAAAATCCGGCGGCCACGTCGGTTCCGGTCGAAGCTCCGCCCTTGAGATTGTCCACCCAGGCGGCCAGGCCGTTCTGGTCCGGCTCCCGCAGCAGGCAGATCCGGTAGAAACGACTCACGAACAGGGCCACCGGATCGGTCTGGCCGGAGGTGGCGTAGGGCGTGATCCCGTACTGCCCGCAGAGGTTGACGAACTCCTGCCCGTGGGTGAAACCGTCGACCACCGCCAGCCGGGTCTTTCCGGCGCCCAGCTGCGCCTGCCAGCCGGCCAGGCCCGCCGCGTCGCTGGCGCGGCCGAAAAAGGCCTGGTACAAGACCTCCAACCAGGCGGCCGAATCCAGGTTTCGGGCCTGGAACTCGGCGCTGAAGATGAAGCCCGCACCGACGTCCGCCCCCGTGGTCGCGCCCGACTTGAGATTGGTCACCCAGCTGTTCAGCCCCGCCTCGTCCGGATTGCGTAACAGGCAGTACTGATAGAACCGGGCGACGAACTGGGCCACCGGATCGGTGGCCGGATCGTAGTCGTTGTCCGCGATGGACACCGTCGCGCTCCCCACCGCGCCCACCGCGTAGCCGGTCCCGCCGCTCACGGTCAGAAGGACGGTCTCGGTCGTCTCCGTCACCGCGTCGTCGACCGGAGTGACGGTCACCGTGACCGTGCTCTTGCCGGCGGCAAAGGCCACGCTGCCAGCGGCCGAAGCACTGTAATCGCCCGAACCGGCGGTCCCGCCCCACGTCAGATTCACGGTCAGGGCCGCACTGGCCGACCCCGAGCGGGTCAGGGTGAAGACGCCCGGATCGCCGCCGGCCTCGGCCGCGGCGGCGTCGCTGGCCGCGACCGTAATGATGGTCAGTTCGCCGATGCTGACGGTGGCGGTCTTGGTCCCCAGAACATAGCCGGTTCCTGCCAGCAGGGTGATGACTACGGTTTCGTCCTTTTCAGCCACTTCGTCGGCCAGCGCCGAGATCGTAACCTCGGCCGTGGCGCTCCCGGCCGGAATCGTCACGCTGGCGGCGGCGGAAGCCGTATAGTCGCCGGCCCCGGCCGTCCCCGTCAGGCCGAAACCAACCGGCAGGGCTTCGTCAGTCGGTCCGGTGCGGGTGAGGATGAACGCACCCGGTTCGCCGCCCGCTTCGTAGGTTTTAGCCGGCGAGGCGCGCACCGTGACCACGGGCGCTTCGATCAGGGTAATCGTGGCCGAATTAGGCGTGCCGGGGGCATACCCGACCCCGGGGGCCAAAGTCAGGATCACGGTTTCGCTGTTCTCCGCCAGCTCGTCGACCAGCGGGGTAATCGTGACCGTGGTCGTAGCCGAACCGGCGGGGATGGTAGCGCTGGCGGCCGCTGAAGCGGTGTAATCGGCCGTGGTGGCCGTGCCCGAGAACTGGTAGTTGACCTGCAACGGCGCACCCAGCGCGCCCCCGCGCGTCAGGGTGAAGACGCCCGCCTTCTGCCCCAGCTCGACGGCATAGGCCTGAGTGGCGCTCACGGTCACGGTCGGGGCGTCGGTGATGGTGACAGTCGCGGTCTTCGGATCATCCGGCATGTAGCCGGTCCCGGTGCTCAGCGTCAGGACCACGGTCTCGGGCTTCTCCACCAACTGATCGGCCACGGGCGTGATCGTCACCGTCGCCGTCGCGGAGCCGGCCGAAATCGTCACCGAGCCGGCGACCGAGGCGGTGTAGTCGCTGGCCGTGGCCGTGCCGGAAAGTCGGAAGCTCACCGCCAGCGGCAGGGTCGTGTCCCCGCCCCGAGTCAGGGTGAAGACCCCCGCAACGGCACCGACCTCGGAGGCCTCCGCGGCGGTGGCCGCCACGGTCACGGTCGGGGCGTCAGCGATACCCACGGTCGCATTGGTGACCGCCCCCAGGTTGTACGTCGTCTGGGGCGTCAGGGTCAGGACGACCGTTTCGGCGCCTTCAACGAGTTGATCCACCAGGGGGGTGATCTTGACCTCGGCCGAAGAACTGCCGGCGGGAATCGTAACGACCGTCGACGGAGAAGACAAATAGTCCTTGCCATAATCGGCCGTGCCGGCAAAGACGTACCTGACCGCCAGGGCCGCGGCCAAATCCCCGGTACGGGTCACCACGAAGGTGCCCAGCACGGGGCCGACCTCGTTGGCGGTCGGATTGCCGGCGGCCACCGTGACCGTCGGCAGATCGGCAATGGTCACGGTCGCCGCGTTCTCCGTGCCCAGCCAGTAATCGGCGCCGGAAGCCAGACTGAGGATAACGGTTTCATCCCCTTCGATCTCCAGATCGGCCACCGGCGTGACCGTGACCTTGGCGGAGGCGGTCCCGGCCGGAATGGTGACCGAACTGGACGCCGAAATCGCGTAATCGCCCGCCGTCGCCGTGCCAGAGAGGGTGAAGCCGACCGTCAGCGGCAAGGTGAGCGCGCCGCTGCGCGTGACGGTGAAATAGCCCGTAGCCGCCCCCAATTCGGCGGCGCTGGGATCTGTGGCCGCCACCGTGACCACCGGCGCATCGGTGATGGTCACCACGGCGCTGACGGTTGAGCCCAGCCCATAGTCGCCGGCGGTCAGAGTCAGCACCACCGTCTCAGCCCCTTCGGGTGCCTGGTCGTCGATCGGGGTGATTGTCACCGTGCCCGAAGCCTGGCCGGCGGCCAAGGTGAGCGAGTTCAAGGCCGAAGTGTTGTAGTCGCTGCTGTCGGCCGTCCCCGTCAGGACAAAGTTAACGGTCAGCGGGGCGGTGAGGGCTCCGGAGCGGGTGATGGTGAAGACGCCGACGTCAGCGCCGGATTCGGCCGCGTTCGGATCGCTGGCCGTCAGGGTGAGCGCCGGCTGATCGGTGATGGTCACGGTGGCGGTCTTGGGCGTGCCCGGCGCGTAGGCCGAACCCGCGGCCGAATTGGCGCCCGGATTGACGGTCAGGATGACGGTTTCGGCCGGCTCCACCGCCGTGTCGGCCACCGGCGTGATCGTCACCGCGGTCGTGGCGCTGCCGGCGGCGAAAACGGCCGTGGTGGCCGCGGAGGCAGTGTAATCGGCGGCCGTCGCGGTACCGGTCAGCTTACAACTGACGACCAGTCCGCCGGTCAGATCGCCGGTGCGGGTCAGGGTGAAGACCCCGACCTGCGGCCCGACCTCCGAGGCGTCGGGCGTGGTGGCCGCCACGGTCACGGTCGGCGCATCGGCAATGGTCAGAACCGCGCTGGCCGAGCCGTTGGCCGCGTAGGTGGGGCTGGCCGCCAGGGTCAGGATCACCGTCTCGGGCAACTCGACGGCCTGGTCGAAAGCCGGCGTGACCGTCACCTTGGCCGAAGCGCTGCCGGCGGGGATAACCACCTGGCTGCGCGAAGCCACCGCGTAATCGGTGGAAATGGCCGTGCCGGTGAGGGAGTACTTGACCGTCAAATCTGAAGTCACCGACCCGGTGCGGACAAAGGTGAACTCCCCGGGGTCGAGCCCCGCCTCGGCCGCGTTCGGATCGCTGGCCGTCAGGCTCACCGCCGGCAGGTCGGTGATGATGGCGGTCGCGGTACGGGCGGCGACCAGCTGCGTGCCGTCGGTCAACAGAAAGGCGGCGCCCGGTGCCAGATTCAGGATCACGGTTTCGTCGCCCTCGACCAGCGCGTCGACCACGGGCGTGACCTGAAACGTGGCCGAGGTGGCGCCGGCGGGAATGGTGACCGAACCGGTGGCCGAAGTGGTGTAATCGCCGGCCCCGGCCGTCCCGGTCAGGGCGAAGGGCACGGTCAAAGGCGTGGGCAGGGAGAGCAGACGGGAGATGGTGAACACCGCCGGATCGGCCCCCGACTCGGCCGCCGCCGCGTCGGTGACGGTCAGGGTCACCAGCGGCGCATCGGTGATGGTCACGGTCGCAGCGTCGGCCATCCCCAACCGGTAGGCCGGATCGGCGGAAACTGTCAAGACCGCGGTTTCATTGCCCTCGGCCAGAGCATCGGCAACGGGCGTGATCAGCACGGTGACCGAGCTAAGGCCATCGGGAATCACGATTGATACGGTGTCGCTGGCGGTGTAATCGGTTCCCGCCGCAGCCGTGCCGCCCAGGCTGAAGTTAACCGTCAGGTCGCCGAGGGTCGAGCCGTAGCGGGTCAGGGTAAACTCCCCGGTGGTCGCGCCCAGTTCGGTGGCGGTCGGATCGCTGGCGGTCACCGAAACCACCATGGCCGCGGGATCCACCCGGGCCACGGTGTGCCCAAGGCCCGCGCCCACGCCGTCGACCACCGCCAGGCCCGAGATCGCCACCGGCGCGTACTGCCGGGTGGTGGTGCCGTCCCCCAACTGCCCCAGATCGTTCTCGCCCCAGGCCCAGACCGCGCCGTCGGCCGTCAGGGCCGCCGAGTGGTCCCCGCCGGCGCAGATCGCCGACACCCCCTCCAGTCCGACGGCCGCCACCGGCCGGGAACTGTAAAGCTGACCGCTGTTGCTATGGCCCAACTGGCCGGCGGAATTGCTTCCCCAAGCCCAGACCGTCTGGTCGGTCAATAGCGCCAGGGCATGGCTGCCGCCGGCGGCCACCGCCGTCACTCCGGTCAGGTCGAGGACGGTCAGCGGGAGCGGGTTGGGCAAGGTATGGATCGTGCCGTCGCCCAGCTGCCCGAGGGAATTGCAGCCCCAGCTTTGGAGCGTGCCGTCGGCGAGCAGGGCCAGCGAAAAATCCTCGCCCGCCGCCACCGCCGTCGCGGTGCTTATGCCCGACACCGTCGCCGCCAGCAAGCTGGCGACGGTCGTGCCGTCGCCCAATTGGCCGAAGGCGTTGGCTCCCCAGCTGCGCAGCGTGCCGTCGCTCAGCACCGCCAGCGAATGCGACTTGCCCGCGGCGATCCCCGTGACGCCGGAAATTCCGGTCACCATCCCCGGGGTCGGCTGGTCGGTAGTGGTCCCGTCGCCCAGCTGGCCGGAATCGTTGGCCCCCCAGGCCCAGACCGTACCGTCGTTGAGCAGGGCCAGCGTATATTCGTAGCCCGCCGCCACCGCCACCACCCCGGTCAGGCCGGGCACCGCCAGCGGCGTGGGACTGTCGACCGTCGTGCCGTCCCCCAATTGACCGCGTGCATTGCGCCCCCAGGTTCGAACCGTGCCGTCGACCAGCAGGGCCACGGTATGGAAGCCGCCACCAGCCACGGCCGCCACGTCGGGCAGGCCGGCCAGGGCCAGGGGCGTAAGGCTGGGGTTATTGGTCCCGTCGCCGATTTGACCGTATTGATTGTCGCCCCAGACGGCTACTGAGTCGGCTCCGGCCGCTCCGGCGCAAATCCCCACCGCGCCGGCCAGCAGCAAACCCAGCCAAAGGTTTTCCTTCCGCAGCCACCCCGTCATGATCTTCTCCCCTGGCGACAGGCCACGCCGCCGGATTCTGATCGCCTAAAACCGAACCCAGCTGAATGAAAAATGCCGCCGGTTGGGCAATTTCGGTCGTATTAATTTTATTCCACTAATATTATCGGCGCAATTAGCTTTACTTTACATTCCCGATAATTTTATTTTACAAAAAATGAGATATGCCCTGCGAGCAGGGCATATCTCATAATATACGCAACAATATCCACTTATATGGCCTGAAAACTGGCCAAATCTAGCTCACAAATCGAGATTTCCTAGCCATAATCTAGAATCTGTTGCCATTCGTCCCCCCCTCACCAGCCAAAACCGCGCTCGGATCCGGTCAATTGGCGTTGATTCCGTAGCGTGCGCAGAGGGTTTGGAATTCGATCGCGACCAAGTAGGTTTCCAGCAATTTCGCCCGGCTGGTCCCGGCCGCAATCGCCGCCCGCCCGGCGTTACGTCCGGCCACGTCGCACCGCCGGTCGAAGAGAGCCAGGAAAAGCCGGTCCATGAACCGCGCCTCATCCAGCCGCAGATGGACGAATTCAGAACCCAGCACAATCTCCCGAACCAACTGCGCGCCCTTGGCCTCACCGCTGCGCAGCGAATCGGCCCAGGTGCCGATCTCGCCGGTCGTGGCGGGACGATAAAGCAATTGCAGGTACATGCGCTTGACGAACTTGATCGCGCTGTCGCCGGCGGGATTGTCGGCGATGATCAAGGTCGCGCTGGCCGGCGAACCGATCCCGTAGCCCGTTCCGGACGCCAGGCGCAGATCCACGGTTTCGTCACCCTCCACCTCATCGTCAGGCTTGGGCGTCACCACGACCAGAACCCCGTCCTGGCCGGCCGGAATGGTGGCCGAGAAATGGTCCGAGGCCCGATAGTCGCTGCTTCCCGCCGTACCGCCCAGCGTGAAATTCACGGTCAGCGGCTCGGTCAAGTCGCCGGTGCGGATAATAGTAAAGCTGCCCGGATCCGAACCCAATTCGGCCGCGGCGCTATCAGCAGCCACCACCGAGACCACCACCGGCGGCGGCTGGTCGGCGATGACCAGGGACGCGGTGGCCGGCTGGTCGACCACATACCCCTCCCCCGCCGCCAGGCTCAGGACCACGGTTTCGTCGTCCTCGATCAGCAGGTCGGGCTGCGGAGTGATCGTCACCGCGGCGCTGCTGCTGCCGGCCGGGATCTCCACCGCGCCGGTGGCCGAAGCGCTGTAATCCGCCCCGTCGGCTGAGCCGCTGAGCGCAAAGTTCACGGTCAGCGGCGCGGTCAGGTCGCCCTGGCGGCTGATAACGAACGTGCCCGACACCGGCCCGGCCTCATAAGCCACACCGCCGCCAGACACTGAGACCAGATTCTTGGCCGCGGCATCGACGATGATCAGCTCCGCCGTGACGGCGGACCCGAGCGCGTATTCCGCCCCGGCCGCCAGGGCCAGGGACACGGTCTCATCGCCCTCGGTAAGCAGGTCGGCCCGCGGAGTGATCGTCACGGTGGCGCTATCGACGCCGGCGGGAATCACCACCGAGCCGACGGCCGAGGCGGTGTAATCCTCACCGCCGGCCGTGCCGCCCAGGGAAAAACTTACGCTCAGGTCTTGGCTCAGGTCGCCGGTGCGGGTGATGATAAAGACGCCCGGCACGGCCCCGTCCTCGGCGGGCGAACCGGAGGCCGCCACCGAAACCTTGGCCTTGACCGGCGCATCCGTGATGGTCACGGTGGCGCTGGCCGACCCGAGAATATAAGCCGGACTGGTCGCCAGGGTCAGGATCACCGTCTCCTCGCCCTCGATCAAGAGATCGACCAGCGGCGTAATCGTCATCGTGGCGTTGGCGCTGCCGGCGGGAATCGTCACGGAGGCGCCGGCCGAGGCGGAATAATCGGCGCCGCCGGCCGTGCCGCTCAGACTGAAAGCGACCGTCAGCGGGGCCGTAGTCGACCCGCTGCGGGAGATGGTGAATACGGCCGGATCGGTCTGCCCGTCCTGGTTCTGCACCTCCGACCCCGCCGCGTCGCTGGCCGCCACGCTCACCTTCGGCGCGTCGGCGATGGTCACGGTCGCGCTGGCGGAGGAACCGACCTCATAGCCGGCTCCGATCACCAGACTCAGAATCACGGTCTCGTCGCCCTCGACCAGGCTGTCGGCCACGGGGGTGATCGTAACCGTGGCGCTGTAGCTGCCGTCGGGGATGGTCACTGAGGAGCTGGCGGAAGCGGTGTAGTCGGAGCCGCCGGCCGTGCCGCTCAAGCCAAAGCCCACGGTCAGACTTCCCGCGGCCGAGCCGGTACGGGTTACGACAAAAGTCCCGGTGTCCGCCCCGCCCTCGGCGGCCGCCGCGTCGCTGGCCGTCACGGAAACCTGCACGGCCGGCGGGGGCGGAACCGTCCCGTCGGTAATGGTCACGGTGGCGCTGGAAACCGCTCCGACGAGGTAGCCGCTTCCGCTCAGGACATTCAGCACCACGGTCTCGTCACCCTCGACCAGTTCGTCGGTCAGAGGCGTGATGTCCGCCGTAGCGCTGGAGTAGCCGGCGTCAATGAACACCTCCGTCTGACCGTATTCTTCATAATCATCGACCCCGGCCGTGCCGGAGAGCGAGATGTTGACGATCAGGGGGTCGTCGGTCGGACCGCTACGAGTGACGGTAAAGGTCCCGAGGTTCGCGCCGCTTTCGCCGGCGGCCGGATCGGTGGCTTCGACCGAGACGGTCACCATCCGAATGGCCAAGGTATGGTAGCCGCCCGCCGCCAAAGCCTGAGCCCCGGTGTAGGCGGGAATGGTAACCGGAGACGAATGGCTCACGTTGGTTCCGTCTCCCAAAGCGCCATAGGTGTTGTCGCCCCAGGCCTTGACCGTGTTGTCGGTCAGCAGGGCCAGGGCATGGCGCTGGCCGGCGGCAATCGAGGTTACGTTGCTAAGGCCGGAGACGGAGACCGGCAAATGCCGCTCGGTGGTCGTACCGTCGCCCAACTGCCCGAAGGTATTGGCGCCCCAGGCCTTGACCGTGCCGTCGGTCAACAGGGCCATAGAGAAACCGTCACCCGCCGCGATCGCCTTGGCATTGGCTAAACCAAGCACGAGCACCGGAACCGAACGGTCGAACAGCGTGCCTTCGCCCAGCTGCCCCTGAGCATTGCGCCCCCAAGCCATGACCTTGCCGTCGGCCAGCAACGCGAGCGAGTGATCGCTCCCGGCGGCCACCGCGATCGCGGTATTGATGTTCATCACCTGGACCGGCTCGACTTGATTGGAGGTTCCGCCGTCGCCCAACTGGCCGTAGGTATTGTCGCCCCAACTCCAGACGGAGCCATCATTGCACGCAAGCAACGAATGGATTCCGCCGGCGGCGATTGAAATGGGCATGGTCTCAGGCTGATTGGGCAGCGTGCCGGGCGAGGCGTTGGCCAAACTACCGTTGCCCAACTGCCCGGAGCTGCCTTCGCCCCAGCTAATCAGCGTGCCGTCATCCAACAGGGCCAGCGCGTGCGTGCTGCCGGCGGCAATGGCCTTGACTTGGGCGAGGCTGCCGATCAGGGTCGGCGAATGCATATCGACCACCCCGCCATCGCCGAGTTGGCCGCTGGAATTCATTCCCCACGCCAGTACCGTACCGTTGGCCAGCAAGCCCAGCGAGAAGGCCTGCCCGCAGGCAATGCCCGACAATCCCCCCACCCCGGGGACCAGAATCGGGGCGTTATGGCTCGTTACCGTGCTGTCGCCCAACTGGCCGGTAGTATTGTCACCGCAGGCCAGCAGGTCGGCGCTGGTGGTGCCGTCGCCGATGGTCACGAGCGCGTAGGAGTCGGTGGAGAAACTATACTCCGAGCTGGGATCCAAGCTGAGGGCCACCAGTTCTTCGCCCTCGACGTAATAATCGGTGGTCGGAGAGATGGTGATTGTCACATCGGATAGGCCGGCCGGAATCGTAACCAAACTGTACTCGGAGGCCGTATAGTCGGTGTCCGTCGCCGTGCCGGAAAAAGAAAAGCTGACCGTCAGCGGCCAATTGGTCTGCCCGGTGCGGGAGATGGTAAATTCGCCGGTATTGGACGGCCCGCTGGAGCTGATCCGACGCTTGGCCGCCACCGGAATCTGGGCGCCGAAGGCATCCTCGGCCGAATAATCGTCGGTGGCGTAAACGGACACTTCCGGCAGGATCGATAGAATGAGGGAGTGAGTCAGCCCTGCCGCCAACCAGTAGACGTTGTCCAAACCGGGAATAGTCACCGGCGTCAATTGGTTGACGGTCGTTCCGTCGCCCAATTGGCCGTAGGTGTTGTCCCCCCAGGCCCAGACCGTACCGTCCGACAGCATGGCCAGCGAATAGTTGCCCCCGGCGGCGATCTGCACCACCCCGGAAAGGCCGGAAACCGTGACCGGAATCGAACTGCTGGTGGTGGTGCCGTCGCCTAACTGGCCGTAATAATTGTCGCCCCAGGCATACAGCGTACCGCTGCCGTCCAGCGCCAGCGTATGATTCGCGCCGGCCGCAATCGCGATTATGTTGGTCACCCCCGAGACCGTATTCGGCACATTGGTGTTAGTGGTCGTGCCGTCGCCCAGCTGGCCATAGCTATTGCCGCCCCAGCTCCAGACCGTCCCGTCCGAATCCAAGGCCAGAGAGTGGGTTCCGCCAGCGGCGACGGCGATCGCGGTGGAAATGTTGAACACTGAAACCGACGTAGTGCTGTCGGTGTTGTCGCTGTTGCCCAGTTCGCCTTCGTCGTTGTTGCCCCAGGCCATCACCCCGCCGCTCATGGTCAGGGCCAGCGAGTGGCCCTCTCCCGCCGCGATCGAAGTGACGTTAAACAGCCCCGAGATCATCGTCGGCGTCAAAGTGTCGCTGGTGGTGCCCAGGCCCAGTTGGCCCTGGCTGTTGCCGCCCCAGGCCATGACCGTGCCGCTGCCGGTCAAAGCCAACGAATGGGCGCCGCCGGCGGCAATGCCGGCCACCCCGCTCAAACCGGGGACCATTACGGGAAAAGACTGCCCGAGCGTGGTTCCATCACCCAACTGACCGGAAGTATTGCAGCCCCAGGCCTTGACCGAGCCGTCGGACTGGAGCAGCAACGAATGACCACCGCCGCCTTTGGCGCTCAGCAACATATTGGAGGAAAAAACCGTCTGCGGAAAACTACGGTCGACGTTGGTATTATCGCCCAATTGCCCCAGGCTATTGCCGCCCCAGGTCTTGAGCGCGTCGACATCCATAGCGGCCGCCCAGCCGGAACCCAGGATCACCAGCAACCCGATCCCCGCGGTCCGCCAGCTCGCTTTTATGCTCCGCCTCCGCATACAATCCCCTTCACCAGATTTCGCAATTCAAATCGCGAAAGTCCGCATGTTCCCTATTTTTCTGGTCTCGGAAATACCATCAAGCCCCTGATGTTTTGATGCCGTCAGGTCCTGGTTATAACGAAACCAAACCTAGTAAACAAAAAAATTGCCGACAATAGCCCTCGTAAATAAAAAAGTGTGGCTACATATAATGCAATAGTCAAGCAAAAATTGTTGGGCCAGTCGACCGGCGAAGGCAGAGCCTCAATCTAGAACACCTCGCGCCCGGCTCGCGAGCGGCCTTCGCGGCGGGCCAGAGTCCGATAATCTCGCGGCGTCACCCCCATCAGTCGGCGGAACTGGCGGGCGAAATAATTGCTGTCCCGAAAGCCGCAGTCGAACGCCACATGGGTCACCGGCAGGTCCCCCTCGGCCAGCAGCCGGCAGGCCCGGCGCATCCGCAGATTGAGATGGTAATTGAGCGGGGTATGCCCGGTCACCCGGCGGAAGGCCCGGGTGAGGCTGCTCTCCGACATGTGGGCCAGATCGCACAGCTCGCCGATCGTCACCCCCTGGGTCAGCCGGGATTCCAGATAGCCGAGCACTCCGCCCAGGCGCAGGAGATTGCGCGAGGCCTCGCTTCGCTCGGGGGTGTAGCAGCGGGCCAGAAAGGCCACCAGCAGCATGAACCGGGCCGTGGCCGAAAAGGCGTAGGCCGGCCGCCGGTCGGTAAGCTCGGCCTCCAGGGCGGCCAGCAGGTCGCTCGTTTCGGCCAGTTCCGCCGGCGTCAACCGCAGCCGGCCGGCGAACTGTTGCTGCTGGCGGAATTCCGGCTCCAGCGAAAAGAGGGCGTGGTAGCCGGCCAGGGTCTTCAGGTCCAGCGGCGGCACCGGCCAGCCGGCCGGATTGAAGATCAGATTGACCAGGCAGAGGTCGTGCAGGTCGCGGTAGCCGTGGGCCAGATTGCCGCGGATGACATAGACGTCGCCGGCCATGACCTCGTATTCGGCCTCGGCGGTGAAATGCGCCCCGCTGCCGGAGAAGACGATCACCAGCTCCGAAAATTCGTGGCTGTGCAACGGATACGGCGGCTGCGGCTCGCGCCGCGCCAGCGTGAAGGGCAGATCGGGCTCGGTCAGAAATTCGCTGCGCCGCAGCCGCGGCGGCTCGCGGCCGGTCGGCGGCGGCAGGCTGGAATCGGTCGGGCTCATGGGTCACCTTGCCGGGCCGGCGGCCCGTTAGTCCGTTTATATTTTCGCATTCGCCCAGACCGGTCGCAACGGAAAAGGCCTTGCGAAAGTTTCCGTCTCCGATTACGGTGAAGTCAGTCGGGAGGAGATCGAGACATGCTTAGTTTGCAGGAACTGGCCGAATTGGCGGGTTGTCAGCTGGACGAGGCGCGCAAGCGCTTGGATCGCCACCCCGAGTGGGAGGCTCAGAAGGCGGGCTTCGGCGGGCGCCTGACCCGGGTGCCGCCGGCGACCACGCGGGCCTTGCTGGCCGACCTGGGCCTGGGCTATGCCCGGCGCAAAGTCGCGGTGGGCATCGAAAAGGGCGGCGTGGGCAAGAGCTTCATCTCCACCCACCTGGGCATCTATCTGGCCGCGCGCGGCTGCCGGGTGCTGCTCATCGACCTCGACCCGCAATCCTGCGCCACCAACCTGCTGTTGCCCGAGGAGCCCGATTATTCAAACCTGGTCACCACCCTGGAGATCTACTCCGCCGGCTCGAAGCTCAGCTACGGCCAGGCGGTCACCCCCTCGCGCTTCCCGGGGCTGGACCTGGTGCCGGCCAAGCCCAAGCTGCGGCGCCTCTATCGGGAGCTGCCCGATCTCGACCCGCTGGCCCTGCTCGACGAGCGGCTGGTCGGCCTGGAAGGCTACGATCTGATCGTCTTCGATCTGCCGCCCATGTTCGGCGGTTTGGTGGCCGGCGCGTATCTGCTCAGCGACCTGATCGTCATGCCCGTCGTGCCCGACATCTGGGCCTTCGAATCGGTGGACCTCACCCTGGCCGACCTGGACGAGGAGTGCCGCCGGCGCGGGCGCGACCTGCCGGGCTGCCGCATCCTGCTCAACCGGTTCCAGGCCCACCGCGCCGCCTCGCGCGAAGCGCTGGAGGAACTGCAGCAGGCCTACACCGAGCGGCTCTACCCCTTCCAGATCCGCGAGTCGGCCCTAGTGCAGAACGCGATCAACGAAGGCCGCCCGGTCTTCTCCGGCCGCTGCCATCCGGAGATCCGCGACGCGCTGGCGGGACTCGCGGCCGACGCCTGCCCGCTAGGCAAACGCTGAACCGATTTTGGGGAACCTTTTTTGCCAAAAAGGTTCCCCAAACCCCGCAAAAAAACTCTCAACCGGCCCACTTGGCCCGAAGGTTAGTCGGCCATCAATAACTTGAGTTGAGATTATTCCCCGCCGCCGGCCGCCAGTTGGGCGGCCAGGCGGCAATCCAATTCGATCAATCCCGAATCGAGCCAGTTGGCCCCGGTCAGCAGCGGATGCTGCGGGCGGGTCGTGCCCGGGCCCAGGTAAATGCTGCGCGCCGCCGGCGGGGGCGGGAAGCCGGCGGCCAGGTCGTGATAAAGCCGGGCCGCCGCCTGTCCGGGCAGAAACGCCCACCAGCCCAGCAGCATCGTGCCGGACAGCTCATAAGGCCCATAGCCCTGCCCCGGCCCCTGGGTCGGGTACTCCCAACGATACAGACCGTTGCGCCCGTCCATGAAATTATGGGTCCGCCAGAACGGCGCTTCCGGACTCGGCGCGACCAGTACCCGTGCGGTGAACTGCGCGGCCAGCCCGATCCGCAGGCGCCGGTAGAATTCGGCCGCCTCCGCGCCGGGCGGACCGGCCTCCTGTAGGCTCAGCAGCCAGAGCGGCAGCCGGTGGCTGTGCGAAGAGTCGGCCGCCTGGTCGGCCAGCGGGGCGGGCTCCAATCCGGGCCGCTTTTCGGTCTGGCCGGCATAGGCATAGTCGCGATGCCCGCTCCACCCGCCCGGCTGGAGCAGCCAGCCGCCGCCCGCGGTCGGCCGCACCTCCTCGGCATAGACCCGGCGGGCTCCGGCCAAAATCGAGGCCAGAAGCGCTTCGCCGCCGGCCCGCAGCTCGGGCTCGGCCGCGGCGAAAATCTTTCCGTCCGTCCGCCGGCGCAGCTGCTCCAGGTCGGCCGCCAGCGCGAAGAGGAACTGCTCTTCATCGATGATGCCCCGCAGGTAGGCCGGCCGGATCGAGCGGTTGGCGAGCTTCCAGTTGAGCCGTTCCTCGATGCCGCCCGGAAAATCGCGGTGCCGCCACTGCCAGGCCGGTTCGCGCCGCCAGAACCGCTCGACCTCGGCCAGCAGAAAGCTCGCGTCCGCGGTCCACTCGGCGGGCAAAACGACCTGCCCGCCCGCGGTCGGGTCGGCGGCGCGGACCTCCAGCACCAGCCAGCGGCTGAGCAGATAGAGATATTGCAGGCGGGTGAGGACCACGGAGGTGAGATCGGCGCGATCGGCGCGGAACCGGGCGAAATGCGCCCGAAAATCGGCCCGCCAATCCGGCCGGTCGGCGGCATAGGCCGCGTGCAGCGGCGGCATCAGCACGTGGCCGGCGTCGTAGGCGTCGCGCGCTTGCCAGAGCGGATCGGCCAGATACGGCGCCAGCGCGGACTGCCAGAGCTGCGCGGTCCGCTCCGCCGGCTGGGCGGCCAGGGCTCCAACCCCCAGGCCGCCGCAGGCCACCCACCCCATCAGTGCTCGCCAAAGCCGCGGCATGCGCAGACGCCCCTATCGCAGGCGGGGATGCGCCTGGCTAAGATCCGGACACAACGGCGCGTGCCGGATGGAATAGGCCAGATCGACCGAAGGCCGGGCCTCGGCCAGCCCCGGCGCATCGCCGGCCAGCACCCGCTCATAAATGCGCGTATGCAGGTCGGTGAACCCCTCTGAAAACTCGACCTCGGCCCCGTCCACGGTGATCGAACGGAAGGTGCTCTTGCCGGCCGTGACCTCGGCCGCCGGCAGATCCCGCCGGTCGATCGACAAAAACCAGCGCGCCCGAGCCCCGGCCAGCTCCAGAAAGCCGCCGGTCCGGTTGGGCTCGGCCAGATGCACCTCGGAGCGCTCGACCGGACCGAAGAGCCAGATCAGCAGGTCGAAGAAATGGATGCCGATGTTGGTGGCCAGCCCGCCCGATTGGTCGGGGTTGCCCTTCCAGGAGAAATTGTACCACGGTCCGCGCGAGGTGATGTAGGTCAGCACCACCTCGGCCTTGACCCCGGCCGGCCGGGCGCGCAGCCGCTCGCGCAGGGCGATCAGGGCCGGATGGACCCGCAGCTGGAGCACGGTGAAGACCCGCCGGCCGGTTTCGGTCTCCAGCTCCTGCAACGCGTCGCAGTTCCAGGGGTTGAGCACCAGCGGCTTCTCGCAGATCGCGTCGGCCCCCAGGCGCAGCGCAAAACGGATGTGCGCGTCGTGCAGGTAATTGGGGGCGCAGATCGAGACATAGTCGATCCGCTCCGCCGCCCCGCTGCGCCGCAGTTTTTCGGCGTGCCGATCGAAGCGCTCGAACTCGCGGAAGTACGCAACCTGCGGAAAATACTGGTCCAGCACGCCCACCGAATCGTGCGGATCCAACGCCGCCAGCAGCCGGTTGCCCGTATCCTTAATCGCCCGCAGATGGCGGGGCGCGATGTATCCCGCCACGCCGGTCAGACAAAAATTCTTGGCCATTCGGTTTTCATCTCCGTTCCGGGGGAGAACCTTTGCGCCAAAAAGGTTCTCCCGGAAACGCCCTACTCCTCCCCCTCCAGACTGACCGCCCCGTCCCTGAGGAGGTAGACTTCACCATCAGCGCCGATCGCCCGACCGCCGGCGTCGAACTCCAATCTGACCCCGTCCCGGCCGACCCAACCGCGCGGGCGGGCCGGATTGCCGTAGACCAGGCCGAAGGCCGGCACGTCGCGGGTGACCACCGCCCCCGCGCCAACCAAGGCGTAACGGCCGATCTCGTGGCCGCAGACGATGACCGAACCGGCACCCAGGGTCGCCCCGCGCCGGACCACGGTCTCGCGATACTCGCCCCGGCGGTTCAGGTGGGCCCGGGGATTGACGACATTGGTGAAGACCATGTGCGGCCCGCAGAAGACCTCGTCCTCCAGGACCACCCCGTCGTAGAGGCTGACCCCGTTCTGGATCTTGACCCGGTCCCCGATCCGGACCAGGGCGGCCACCGAGCAGCCCTGGCCGAGCACGCAGTCCCGTCCGATCTGGGCCCCGGAGAAGATGTGGCAAAAATGCCAGATGCGCGTGCCGGAACCGATGACCGCCCCGTCGTCGATCACGGCGGAGGGATGAACGTAATAATCCGAACTTTCCACCATCCCCCCCCTTATCCGGCCCTGGAAAAAAGCCGGCGGCTCCGGCCGGCCGGCGGCCGGTTTTCATTTTTCGGCCGCGCCCGGCTCAGTTGACGATCTCCGGCCCGCCCCCGCCGGAGCCGGCGGGAGCCGGCGCTCCGACCGGAGCGTCGGCCGGCTTGGCCCGCCAAGATGCCGGCGCG
>CAYMGG010000059.1:16507-21303 GCA_964389915.1 uncultured Planctomycetaceae bacterium | reverse complement strand
CCGAGACGCTCGACCTGTCGCTGGTGGACCGGGTGGAATGCGTGGCCGACGCCGTGGCGATCGAATAGGCCCGGCGGCTGGCTCGCGTGGAGGGGATTCTGGCCGGCATCTCCTCGGGCGCGGCGGCGGCCGCCGCCGCCCGGCTGTCCGAGCGGGCCGAGTTTGCGGGCCGGACGGTGGTGGTCATCCTGCCGGATGCGGGCGAACGCTACCTCTCCTCGGCCCTTTTCGAAGGCATCGGCGGTTAAGGCGGGCTGGCGCGGCCGCCGAGTCGGTCGCGAGAGCATTTTAATCTTGCCTGTAGAGCGATTGCTGGTTGTGCCCAAGCAAAACCATTCTCGTTGGGGGGGGCGAACTTCTTTTCGCCCCCCAGTTCTCTCCCGCCTTGGTAGCGCCGGAGTCAAAGCGGTCGAGACGGAACTCGACCCCCCCAAACTGCGGCCACCCCGAGAGGCTCTAAACGCAAAATTAAAATAGCTAATCTGTTCCCAAAGGTCGTTTGGGATTTGACTCGGCGTCGTGCCGTCGTGAACGCGCTGAAATTCGCTCAAGCAGATTTGCCGGGTCCCGCACTCCTTGGCTGAAGCGTGGCCCGTCGCGCAGACTATTTTGCCGTCTCCGCCGGAGCCAGGAGGAGTTCGGCCGCCCATTCGCCGAAGAAGAACAGCGAGGTGTGCAGCTTGCCCCAATTGTAATGGCCGAGGGCGGAGACGATCTGGGCTCGGGCGCCGGTCGGAGCTAGCCCGCCGGCCTGGGCGACGATCGCCGCGGCGGCCAGCGGCTCGCGCATCTGCGCCTGCTCCAGGCTGCGCAGCGGCGTCACCTGGCGCGTATGATCGACCGCATTAAAGAGCTTGAGTTGCTCCAGGGCCAGCTTGACCGCATCTTGTACCTTGGGTTGAGGCCTCCAGGCCAACTGTTCCAGTTGTCGCCAATCGTGCAGGCGAAACGGCAGCGCGGGGGGCGGCGCGAACTGGGCGTAGGCGGCGATGAGCGGCGCGGCGAACTCGGCGGTTTTCCGCAGGCCCTGCCGGTAGGCCGCCGCCAATTCGGGATCGGTCTCCCACGCCGCCAGGTCGGCCAAGGCCGCCTGCGAACCTGCAAAGATCCACATCTGCGTCTTGATGTCGGGGATGTAATCGGCGTCCTGCTCGCCGCCGGCGGCGCAGACCTCCCGCCGCGAGAGTTTTCCGCCGTGCGGAACTTCCTCAACCGCGGCCCGGTACAATTCCTGCCAGCGCGGCTCGCCGGTGACCCGTTCCATGATTTTCAGGATATGTAGATAGCGGCTGCAAGAACGGAAATTTTTCTCGCCGAACGAACCGCGAGTCTGGCCGCGTAGATTGCCGTCACAGGGCACCATCAGTTCATGGTTGATATAGCCGCCGGTCCAGGTCTGCTTCATGAGTTCGACGATGGCCGCGCGCTCGACTGCGGCCGGCAGGTCGGTGGCGAGATAGCGCTCCAGCCCCAAATACCAGGGGTGAACCTGGTCGTCGGAGCTGGCGGCATGGTGACTCTGGCCGTCGGTGGCGACCCCGCGCGCGATGAAGCCGGGCACGTCGGCGACCTCGGCCAGCCGGCGCAGGCCGGCGGCCAGCCGGCGGATCTTCTGGGCGTCGGCCGGGTCTCCCGTCCGCCGCCAGCGGCGGCAGAGCGCGTCCAGGTAAAGGCCGTTGAAGAAGCCGCCGTTTTCAATGGGCGTCCACCAGGCCAGGGCGTTGGGCCGGCTCTCCCGGCACTCCTCGGGCGTGGGGATGACCACTCGGCCGTCAAGGTCCGCATAATCCAGCAGCACGCCTTCCGGGGTGACGAAGCGCCGCCAGATTTCGGCATCGGCGGCATTGGCCAGAGTGATCAAGGTCTGCATATCGCTTCCTTTGGTCGGGGCGGGAGTGGCGGCCGCGGCCGGCCGCTGAACGGACAAGTTGGCGATTAACGCCAGGAACGGGCCGGCCAGTCGGCGAAGGCAGCGGATTTGGCGGCTATGACGGGGCGGCGTCGAGTGGCTGGACAGTGGGGGCATATGGGCTGATTCTCCGGGTCAAAAGCGTTCGTGAAAAATCCGAAGCCGTGTTTCCTCCCAGGGGCGGCGCGCGCGGAAATCATCAAGAAACTCAAGGGCCTGAGGTTATTTGAGGCGTTCGCGAAGCAACACCGGTTCAATTGTTTGCGCCTTCTAGGTGCCGAAAGCGTATAGGGCGGCGTCAATCAAACGTTTTAATCTTGAGTTAAGCTCCCCCGATAGTCGGCGAAATTGGGGTGAACCGAACTCTGCCTCGACCGCGTTGTCCCGGGCGCTGCCGGGCGGGAGACATCTTGGGGGCAAAGCGAAATTGCCCCTCTTTGCGGGTACCCCTTGCCCTGTACAACCCAAACGTTTGTATTTGGAAGCAGCCGCAAAGTCGCGGCTGGCGAGGCTAGGCCGAAGTTGGGGGCCTTTTTTCCCGCCAAAACCGGCCCCAATCCTCCCGATCTCCCTCCGGCGGATCGTATCCGCGCCAACCAGAGCGGCGGTTATTGGACCGGAGTTTGCGGCTCAGGTCAAGCAGTTCCCGGCCATTTTACGGCGGCCGGGCCACTTTTCGCGGACGCTAGGCCGCGCGGCCGACACGGCCGCCTTATCGCGCAATTGACAAAAAAACGCTGGACATTTGGGCCCCAAAACTATAGGATCGTCCGCTCATTAGTAGCAGAGCGGAATGCCATATTCCCCTGTAGCTCAGTCGGTAGAGCAGTGGACTGTTAATCCACGTGTCGGAGGTTCGAGTCCTCCCGGGGGAGCCAAAAATCCAACGCCGCCCAATGGGCGGCGTTTTTGTTAACAGTCGGGCTAATTTGCAAGACGCCCAAAAAGTGGCAATATAACGTACTGGTGTAGATTGTGTTGCGCGTTTGTCTTGTCTCGCCACCCCCTCCAGAGACCGCCCCTCTGCCTCCTCCACCCGACCCCATTTACCCCGTCTCGGGCCAAAAATCTCTCAAAAGTCTCAGCAAAATTGGTTAACAGTCGACCTTAGTTAACAGCCCCAAGAGCAAATTAACACCCCGTTCGGATTGGGCTCCCAAGACGAACGGTGGGATTCTCTATGCTCCTTGCGCAGGGCAAGGCAACAGTGCCCCCTGGTAGTCGCCCAGCGCCGAGCGCTAGCACGGTCTGAAGGTAGTGCCCCAGTATGATTTCCTGTTAACGCTACCCAAATTTTCTTGTAAAAAATCCCGGGATGGATTCATTATATGCAAGGGCTCTGGTCTGTCATCCCCTTACTCCGGCCAGGCTGGTGAAATAGTCGAAAATTGAGCTAGAGGATCGCCGCTTGAATGTCTCCGAAGTGGCCGAGCACGCCGGCTTTCGCGACGTATATTACTTTTCGAAATTATTCAAAAGACGCATCGGCTGCTCTCCCAGCCGCTACCGTCAGCAGGCTTCCGCCCCGAAATCAACTCCCGCAAGCCAATAAAAATCACCAGGAAAACCGGATACCGCCGGTCACATCGTAGGCGCACAGGCATTCGCCAAACCTGGTCGACTCGACACGGAGGGCCGCCGGTTCGCCGCTGAAGAATGTGTCGTGCGGAGGATTGAGCATCGCCTCGGTGGCGGCGGCGAATTCCGGATCCGGAAAAAACCGGACCGTCGCCTGGTTCAAACCTTCCACCAGCAAGCGCCGCCGCGGCCCCGGCACCGCCGGATGGACCTCCCGGCAACGCCAGACGCCAGTCCCCGGCTGGTCGACGAAAATCCGGCACTCGCCCCGCCACGCCCGGCGGGTATTGAACAAGGTACAGCCACGCTCCAGCCGCATGTCCTCGTTGGCGAACACGGGCGCCCCCGGCGGCAGGCGCAACCACTGCCTCATAGACGCGTCGGGGGCGTGGGAGGAGAACCAGAACGCCCCCCGGTTGCGCGCGATGGTCAGCATCGGGCCGTTCAGACCGGGACGCATCCCGCCCCCGGGGTCCGGCCGGCACCGCTCGACCGGCAGCAATATCCCGAATTCCGCCAAGGCCTGGCGCATGAGCCGTTCCGCGCGATAGAACTCGGCTTCCGGAAGCATGGGCGGCTGATGGGCGCCGGGGTTGTCCGGCAATGAAAAAGAATTGGTGCCGCGCACCCAGACCGCCCGACCCCCGCCCGCAAACTCGCGGACCGCGGCCAGCTCCCGGCGGTCGCCGCCGCGGACCGCCCACGCCAGCGGCCGAGCCCGAGTTCCGGGAAGCTCGCCGGCCTCAAGTCCGCCGCCGGAGGCGAGCGACTCGTGCCGCAGCCGCGGTGCGGCCGCTCCGGCCAACAAAACATCCGGCGGCAAGGTCGACTGAAACTCGAACTCCCCCTCCAGGGGGGCCAGTAACTCCAGCCCCAGTTCGGTCCTGAGCTCCCGCCCGGCCCGGTGAAGCGGCCCGTAGAGCAGCACCTGGCCGCCCTGCCCCAGACAGTCCAGGAGGGCGCGTTCCAGGGCCGAATCCGCCGGCGGTACCGGCGTGACCAGAATCGACGCGCTCAACCGCTCCGGCCGCCGCGCCCGCGCGGTCAGGAAATTCGCGGCGCTGATTACGCTGTTGAGCGGCAACCCCTCGTTGACCGCGCCGCGCATGAACCAATCGCCGAAAAACAATTCGGGCAGGGCCTGGTCGTCCGCGGCCATTTCATGATAAGTCCCGAACGGATAGATCCAGAGCAGCGGTCCGGCCGCGTCGGGGGCGTTCTCCAGGCCGTCCAGCAGATGGGGGATCACCTCGTTGGGCACCTTGTCCGGCAGCCGCCCCCAAGAGTCGTCCACGGTCAGAATGGCCAC
>CAYMGG010000059.1:0-16497 GCA_964389915.1 uncultured Planctomycetaceae bacterium | reverse complement strand
TCCCCGTCCAGCCGGGTCACGGCCAAAGGCAGGAAGATGTCGTGCGCCTGACGGCCGTAGCGGTCCAGCCAGGGGCTGTTCAACCACCAGGGGTCGTGGGCGTAAAACCGGAACGGATAGGTCTGGCCGGGAAGCTCGGCGATGTGGCTCATCCATCCGACCAGTTCCATGCCGAAATCGCCGTTGATCGCCGCCCACGGCGAGTTGGGCGGCGGCTCGATGCCGAATCCGCCGGCATAAATCTCGCGCCACGGGACCGCGTCGGAGGCCAGATCCATTCCCGTGGCCAGGTTGGTGCCCCGGACCTCGATCGGCAGCTCGGGACATTCGGCGCGCAATTCCCGCCAGAAGTCCAGGTTCTTCGCCCGCACCTCGCCGCCCCGCGCGGCGCTGAAGGTCTGGCCGGCGAAGACGACGCCATACATACCCCAGGTCTCCAGCCCAAAACCGAAGCCGTTGCTCAACCACAGATAGTCGAACCCCAGGTCCGCGCAGAAAAGCCGCGCCTGGCGGCCGAGAAAAGTGCCGAAGGGGGTGCCGGCGGGAATGCCGGCGGGAAACCCGGCATAGCTGTGCGTATCGCCGTCCAGGGTCGAATAGCAGCTGATCCAGCGGCCGATCTCGCCTCGGTGATTGCGGCGGACCTCCGGGTGCCGCTCGAACTTGAACGGAGAGACGGCGAACTCCGGCCCCGGATCAAAGGTGGCGCCGACGCGGATCGGCCGGCCGGTTTCCTCCCGTCCGACGCGCTTGAGCGTATCGGTCAAACTCCCCAGCCAGCCATAGGTGTAGACCGGCGGCTGGTCCATGTACAGCCGGGGCGTGCGGCTGAGCCGGCCGTTCTCCGGGTCCCCCGGTCGCTGGGGCTCGCACAGATTGACGCGCCCCAGCCATTTAGCCCACTCGATCGGCTTGTCGGGCCGGCCGCAGTATTCGAGAATCTCCGATCCGTCGCCAATCCACAGCAGGACCGAAACTTGTTCGGCCGAAACGGTCAACGGCCGCCACTGGCGGAACATGATTCGCGCGACCTGCTCCTGGGCGGCCGCCGCCGCGGAGCCAAACGGCTTAGCGCTCAATTCCAAGGTGACGTTTTTCAGCTTAGGCATCGTGGGTCCTCTCCTGGGTCTGAGCGGCGGCCCCCAGCCGGCGCTGCATCTCGTTTGCCGTATTTTGCAGCCGTTCCCGCAGCCAGGCGCGGCGCTCCGGTTGAAACCGAGCCAAGGGGGCGCTGCCGGCCAGAGCCAGGGCGACTTGCCCAAAGCAGTCGAAGACGGGAACGGCCAAAGCCCCCACTCCGCTGCCGGCCGTGTTCAAGGTCTGGCAGTAACCTTGGCAGCGAATCTGCTCAAATTCGGCCTGGAGCGCCGGCGCGGTCGGGGGCAGATTCTCCACTGGAGCGGGGCGGAAAACCTCGGCCAGATAATGCGCCTGGTAGGCCGGATCGGCATAGGCCAGCAGCAGACGTCCGGCGGCCATCACATGCGGTTGGGCCACGCTGTCGCCCGGCTCGCTGGCGGACAGGGGCTGATCGCTACGCCGGCGGTACAGGGCCACGCACTCGCCGTTGAGCAAGGTCAGCGCCACCACGGTCTCACCCGTCAACGCAAACAACTCTTCGCCGAAAGGCCGCACGAAATCGATCAATCGCCGTAACGGATTGGCCATCTCGGCCAGCCGGATTACAGCCAGGCCAATGCGATAGCGTTTGGTCGGGGATTCGAACTCCACATTACCGTGAGCCCGACAGGTGGTGAGCAAATTCTGAACCGAGGTAGGCTTGAGTCCGACTTTTCGGCTTAACTCTCTGACTCCGATGCCAGTTGCGTGATTACCCATTTCATTGAGCAACAAAATGGCCTTTTCTAGCGACTGAATCACCGGTTGTTCCTTTATAAAGAACGCTGTTCTTTATAAGAGAACATACTTCTGGTTTTCCTGTTTGTCAACCCATTTTTTCCGTTTCCGGGGCAAGGAGCATCTGGCAGTGGAATCAGCCTTAACCGCTGAATTTGCAATTGATTTATACATCAGATGGTTATAGATAATTTAAAGGTTGGTGCACGCAAAGTGATCGATTAATGTTTTGCGCAACCAACTGGCGTGGCTATGTATTAAGTCAGGCATAAACATTAAAAGCAGGGCAAAAATGGCCCCAAAGCTCGAACAACTAACCCAAATTGCTCAGCGACAGGCGGGATACTTTACCGCACAACAAGCCTATACCTGCGATTTTTCCGACGCCCTCAACATCTATTATTGCAAGACGGGCAAGTGGCGCAAAATTTCCCGCGGCATCTTTCGGTTGGCCACCCACGAAACCGAAGATCTGAATTCTGCCTGTGCCTATTGGAGCCTCTGGAGCCGAAACAAAAAAGATCAAATCCAAGGCGCGGTCAGTCATGAGAGCGCCCTCGCAGTTCACGGCTACTGCCCGCCGGACCTGGCTTGCATCCACCTCACCGTTCCTGGGTCATTTCGCAAAAAAATTCCGCCGCGGCTGGTGGTACACAAAACCGCCCTGCCCCTTTCGGCCCTGGAAGAGCGGGAAGGCTTTATGGTCACCCGGCTGGCGCAAACCCTGAACGACCTGCGCCCGCCGGCGAAAACGTGCCAGGCCTGGGACGAATTGATCCAAGCAGCCGAGCGCGACGGCCGGCTGACCCCGGCGGAACTGGAAGGCCTGCGGCGGCCCCCGCCAGCCTCAACCCCGGACGCACTCGGCGACAGGGCTCCCAATCCGCTCGTGCCGTTCACCCTCCCGGCGAGCCGCCCGGCCGCGGCCGGACCCGCCGGAGCGCAAATCAATCCCCCTACGGAAGGAGTCTGGAAAATGATTTTCGACCGCACTGAAGCCGGCCGCAAACGGGCGCAGGCCGGATTCACCCTGGTGGAACTCCTGGTGGTCATGACCATCATCAGCGTCCTGGCCGCCATGCTGCTGCCCGCGCTGGGCAAGGCCCTGGATCGTGCCCGCGGCATCGGCTGCGCCAACAACCTTAAGCAAATCGGGGTGTTCATGATCAATTACTGCGACGCGGCCGACGATTATCTGCCCCCGGCCTATTACACGGTGGCCACCTCATATCAGCCCTTCTGGCATGAAACTCTGTACAATCTGCTCAAATTCCAGAAAAACCTCTTCGTCTGCCCGGCGATGAGCACGGGCACGTTCAACTACACTTGGCGGCCCCATTACGGACTCAATATGAATTTTTTCCACGCTATTGCTATGCCAAACAGCGTCAAGCTCTCACGCTGCAGCCAGCCGGCCGGCAAAATCCTGGTCACTGACTCCTGGCAGAACCAGCTTGACGGCACGCCGCTGACCGGCAACGGCTGCTGGAGGATAACTTTCTACAGCATTTGCATACCCAACAACAGCTACGGTCAGCCCGCTGCCAGACACGAAAAATCCGCCAACATCCTGTGGGCGGATTCGCACGTTAAGCCTGCGCTAGTGGCCAATCCTTATTATCCCTATGGTAGTTCCCCATTTAGCGACTCAACCCAATACCAGACATCCTGGTAACCACTTCCCCTTGACTGCCCCTTTTCACAAAGGAGAATCACATTGCTGCCCCCGCAAATGAAATCCGCCCAGTTGTTCGCCCAGGTGCTCGCCCTGCTGCTCGGGATGGTTCTTCCCGGCTTGGCGGGGGAGTCCGCCAAGCAAATGGTTTCCCCCCCCGCACCAACGGAAGACGCTAAATACAGCCAATCGGTAGTTCATGCCCTGCGAACCATTCCCGCTCACCCCGACTACAACCGTCGGCCCGACAATACCTGGAGTTGGCAATCCCCCAACGCCAAGGTGATTCCCACCGGCGGGCTTGAATGGCAGCCACGTCCCTTCATCCTGCGGCCCGGACAAAACATTCGCTATATTGATTTCGAAGGTGGCGATGATACCCGGAATGGACTGACTCCCGCCACGGCCTGGCAGCACCATCCCTGGGACGAGCAGGCCGAAGGTCGGGCTCGCCAAGCCGACGCGGCCGACACCTACATATTCAAACGGGGAGTCCTGTATCGGGGGCTGCTGACGGCCCGGGCCTCGGAACCGACGGCGACGTTGCTCCGGTTGACCTCTGACCCGGAGTGGGGGCAAGGCGAGGCCTGCCTGACCGGTACTGAGCGTTTGGCAGGCGAGTGGAAAAAATGTCCGGCCGATTCGACAGCTGGCGGGCAGTCCCTGGCCGCCGTATGGTATCTGGAGCTGCCGCCGGAAATGACCGCTCTGCGCCGGCTATGGGAAGTGAACGGCGAAAACTGGACGGCTTTGACGCCGGCCCGGACGCCGAATTGGGAATTCACTGATCCCGAGGATTATCGTGCCGGCTGGTTCGAGTGGGAAAGCTGCGAACGTATCACCCCACAGAAGGACGAAAAAACCTACTCTCTGGGAGTGGACCGTGCCCACCTCTCGCAGTTGGCGCTGCCCCGAGAAGAATGGTGCGACGCGATACTCTGGAGCGAATTCCCGGGCGTGATGGGGTTTTCCGAGCCGGCCAGACTGCTGGATTTGACGCCCGCCACCGGGACTGTCAAATTCCAGTATCCGCTTTACCGTCCCTCACCTGGCCGGTACTGCCGGTATTATCTAGAAAATAGCCTCGCGTTTCTCGACCGGCCAGGGGAGTTTTATATCGACCGAAACAAAGGCCGCCTCTATCTACGCCTGCCGAACGAACGCGATCCCAATCTCTGCGTCCTTGAAGGCTCGATCCGCAAAAACATCTTGCGCATCGAAGACCAGGCGCGAATCGAGATCAGCGGGCTGACCTTCCGAGGCAATCAGCCCTTCGACGCCCTGATTCCACCTTGGGAGAGAAGAAAACAGCAGGGCGCGGCCGTGATGCTGATAGGCGCGTGCCGCGAAATTTCCATCTATAACTGCCGTTTCGAGCATGTGGTTCAAGCCGCCGACGCCCAGATTAAATCGGTTTCGGACACCATAGATTTACTAGACTTTAATGACAATGACATCATCGACGCGGCCGAAGGCGGTTTCATCGCCGGCGGTGATCGCCTCATGGGAGGCGTGCTGTGCCGGGCAAGAATCGAGCGCAATCGTTTCTGCCGTATTGGACTTACGATCTCCCAACCAGCGATAAGCATCGGCGCCATCCTAGCTGAAATTTCGGGGAACATAATCAGCGATTGCGGTGGAATCGGTATCAATCTCGTCAGCGGCAAGGGTGGCCATATGAATAACGATATCCGTGAAACTCCACTGATTCGCAACTTCATCCACCACAATCAAGCCGTCGATTGCCTGAAACTGATCAACGACTACGGCAATATTGAAACCTGGATGGGCGGTCCGACCTATATCTATGGCAACGTATCCGGCAATCCCGGCGGTTACCGCCATTACAAGCATCTGGCCGACGTCGCCAAGGGTCAGCGGACCTACACTTCGGCCCGCTTCGGTTTTGCCTATTATCTAGACGGGGCCTTTAAGAATTACCTATTTAACAATATAGCCTGGGGCGCCAATTCTGACGTGAGTCGCCCCCAATGCAACTCCGCCGCGTTGATGGAGATCGAAGGTCACCAGAATGCTTTTGTCAATAACACGTTTTACCTCTTCGCCGCCGGGTCCAGGCGGCAGGTGCCGGACGCCGGCAGCTGCGTCTATCTGGGCAACCTCTGGCTGGATATTTCTAGCCTCTATTTTGACGTCGACGCTTGGCTCAGGACGCCCCGCCCGCCGGAAAAACCGATCGATTACGTCTCGCTCGCCTATGCGAACAACTTCTTCACCGGCGCGGCACCGGTCTTCGCCGAACTGGAGTGCCAAACCCGCACCTGCCGGACACGGGCGGAATTCGGCGCGTTCCTTGACGGGCGGGGAGCGCTGGCCGCCGCGGTGGGCCAGACGTTGACCGCCGAGCCGCTGATGAATCCAGCCGGGCATGATTTCCGACCCCGTCCGGAATCGCCGACCATCGACCGAGGGTGCAAATATTTCGTGCCATGGGGACTATACGGGGTCGTAGGTGAATGGAATTTTTACCGTTTCCCGGAAAATGCTCAAGCCATGATCCGCGACGAAAGTATCTACCTAACCGAAGAGCATCGGCATCGCGAGATGTACCGGGACATCCCCAAAAGTCACCTACACTGCTACAACCTGCGGAGCGCGGACTTCGAAACCGGCTCGTTGGAGGATTGGACCGCCGGAGCACTGCGCTTTGACGGCCGGGCCGGCTACTGCGAGGTAACGAACGAATCTCTCCGCCAAAACCGGAACTATGTTTATGGCGGCAAAGAACCGCCACAAACCGCGGATTTCGCCGGCCGCCGCCGCCAAACGTTGGATTTGGACACCAATAATTTCCTGATCGAAATGGTGGTGAAAATTGCGGCCGGCCAGCGCGGCGGGGTCATCCTAGAAAAACGGAATGAAGCCGCCGGCTATACCCTCGGCCTTGACGATCAAGGCCGGCTGGAATTGGAGCTGCTCCGCCCGCGCCAAACGTTCCGGGCAGTTTCTCCCGCCGCCCTCGCTCAGGATGTCTGGCTCCACCTAATCTTCGAAGTCGATCGCCAAGCCGTTTCGCCGGGAGTGAGCCTGTTCGTGAACGGCCAGGCGGCCGAGCTGGATTTTTCCGGCCCTTGGCCGCGGCCGGAGGAGTCGCTGGCGAATGACGGCGATTTTTTGGTGGGCAAAAACCGCACATCTTCCCGTTTCTTTGCCGGCAGTCTGGATTTTTTGCGGATTTCACGCGGCACTTTCCGCGAAGCGCTGACGAGCATTGAGGATTTATACCATTGGGAGTTTGCCGGCCCGGTTTTGCAGGATTTTCAAATGCGCTCGTTTACCAATAAGCGCCGCGACGCGGGAGCGGTCGAATCCACGCAAAATTTCCATTAAATGCTTTGGAGTGATTCAAGGCGTCGGGCCAGGAGGTGCAGAGAGAGAAGCCGATTCAAAATGTCTCGAGTTGGGGTGGCTCAAAATGTAGGACATATCGATACCGGGAGCAAAGCCGATTCGAAAAAAGCAAATGCTGGTCCGCAGTGAAACGTTGCGGCTCGGGCCGACCGTATGGCGGTGTTGTCACCTGTCGCCATACCACTGTATCGCAAGCGTTGCAGGGCCCAATCCGCCTCCAGCGCCACGGCCTGCAAATCCCGTAGCTGCATCGTATCCTGGGGGCCATTAATGCGCTCGTGAAATAGAAGCTTCTCTTGAATATCGGGAGCCAATAGCCGTAAATTCATGATTTGGGTGATGCGGGCGCGGGAGACGCCGCCTAGACGGGCGAGGTCGGCGTAGTCCTTGACCGTTCCGTCCTTCAACAGTTCCTCGAAACGGATGGCCAAGGCCATAAGCCGGGTCACGCGCGGCAGCCTGCCAGGCTTGACGTCAGGGGCTGTGGGCTTGGGCCCTGGCCGGATCTGGCCCTTGCCTCGCTGGGTTGTGGCGAAATGAACGGTACGGCTGACGGTGCGGTCTTCCTCAGTCATGGTCATCCTCCTGGTCCTCGGCCGGAACGATCCGCGTTTCCAGCAGGTCGTGGATTCCTGTCTCGCGGAACGTGATCGCGACCGTGCTGGTCTCGGCGTCGAATACAATTTTCTCGATCAGCAGATTCAAGGCTTTAACCTGCTCTCGGCTGGTCAGGTGTTGCCAGACAGGGTCGAACAATGACATGGCCCGCGCCACATCCGCCTTGTCGATGACTTCGCGCTGGATGGCCAGGATCTTCTGACGGGTACTGGTTATCTCCTGCTCTAGTTCGGAGATCCGCTCCTGCAATGCGGCGAGCGTTTTTGGCGGAGTGCTGCGGTTGCCGGCAATACGCTGCAGTTTCTCGGTATGCTGGGCCAGTTGCTCGGTGAGTCGCTCCGCTTCCAGGCCCAGCGCCTCGACCTGTCGGTTGGCTTCAGCGCCGACCGCTTCGAACGTTTTCTCGACCAGCCGCTCGTCCCTGCCGATCCGGCGGATTTCCTCGACCACATACTGCTCGATCTCGGCGGCGGGTATGGATTTGACCGGGCAGACGTCCCAGCCTTCCTTCTGTGCGCGGCCACAAACATAATACCTGTAGCGGCGGTTGTTCTTTTTCCGTGTCCAGGTATGGACCATCGCGACTTTGCAGGCACCGCAGAAAAGCAGGCCTTTCAGAAGCGCGCCCTGCGTATTGCGTACGACCGAGCCGCTGGTCAGACGATTGCGCTTCAGGAGTTCCTGAACGCGGCGCCAGAGCCCTTCGTCTACAATCGCCTCGTGCTGGCCTTCGTAAATCTCACCTCGGTGTCTGACCTTGCCCGCGTAAAGGGGATTGGTAAGCAAATTATGGAGTGAATTCTTGGTGAAGGCCTTTCCCTGACGAAGCCGGCCCTTTTTCGTCATCCAAGACTTATTCGTAACGCCTTTATTCCGTAGAACGCGCACCACCGGCATCAGGGATTCCAGTTCAATGTAGCTGGCAAAGATTTCTCGAACGAGCTTCGCCTCATACTCGTTGACCACCAGCTTGCCCCCGTTGGGGTGGACGTCATAACCGAGAACCTGAGCCCCGCCCACCCAACGTCCCTGCTTACGGGCGGCGGACATCTTGTCGCGGGTGCGTTCGGCGATGATCTCCCGTTCGAACTGGGCGAAAGAGAGCAGGATGTTCAGAGTCAGCCGCCCCATGCTGTCGGCGGTGGAAAAGTTCTGGGTGACCGAGACGAACGCGCAGTTGTGTTCGTTCAGGGTGTTGATGATGCGGGCGAAGTCGAGCAGCGAGCGGCTCAGGCGGTCAACCTTATAGACGACACAGGCATCGACTTTGCCCGCTTCGACATCCTGCATCAGCCGCTGCAAAGCCGGGCGATCCATGTTGCCGCCGGTAAAGCCGCCGTCATCATATTCGTCCGGCAGCGCCACCCAGCCTTCACCCTTCTGGCTGGCGATGTAGCTTTCTGCCGCCTGCCGTTGGGCGTGAAGGGTGTTGAATTCTGACTCCAAGCCCTCGCTGGTGCTTTTACGCGTGTAGATGGCGCAGCGGACAAGTTTCGGCGGCGCCGTCTCTTTGTGCTTGCTCATGCGGCGTCACCTCCTTCCACCAGGCCGAAAAAACGGAAGCCGTTCCAATGGCTGCCGGTCACCTCTTTGGCAATGGCCGACAAGGATGGATAGATTTGGCCTTTGTAGCGGAACCCGTTCAATTCGATGCCGACCTCCACCAGCTCGCCCTTGTATTTCCGGGCAATGAGCGTGCCGACCGAGGGTAGACGCGGATCGCGTTGTCGCGGGGGCGCCGATTCTACTGCTGGCGCTGCGGCGCAACTAACCCGAGCCGGGGCGCGAAGGCGCAGATCCGCGTCGTTAGCGATCTCCAGGGCGCGTTTTCGTGCCCGCTCGGAGATATCGCCTTGTTCCTGGCACTGCAGTCGCCACAGGATCCGTTTGATCAGGAACGCTTTGCTGCCCGACCGCGTCTCTTCGCCATAAACTTCGGCGTACTTGAGCCGCAATTCGGGAACTGTCATTTCCTTGAGTCGCCGTTCTTCTTTCTGCACATTCACAGGCATTTTTCGCCCTCCTTTCCTGGCTCCAGGTTAGTTAACCCGTGTGACACTGAGCCAGGGGCGGAAACGACCGGCAACTCCTTTTTTGATGAGTGGTTAACAATCTCGGACGCGCCCAAAGCCGAGGCCTGCTCCAGGCGAATATGACGCAGAACGCCCTTTGATAAGATGGCGGCGAGTTCATCAAGCATATGGCAGGGCTTTCATATATATGGGGGGCATTGTGGATTGCCGGGCGGCAGGATCCAAATTGCATTAATCGTTAAACCCGGACCAGTTGGTCTGCCCAGCGGTCAAGAAGCGTTCGCCTCTCTGCCGCGCGGGTATCCTGTACGGCGTGCCGGATGCCCCAGCGGTCACCCAAAATGATGACCGTTTGGCGGGCTCGCGTAACGCCGGTGTAGAAAAGCTGGCGGCAAGCGTGCCAGTGTGATTTGTGCAGAAGCAGCACCACGCAGGGGGCTTCGCTGCCTTGCATCGAATGGATCGTCAGGCAGTAGGCAAGTTGCAGTGTCCCCAGGCGGTCAGACGGGATTTCGTGGTCACCTTCCAAATCGAAAGCGACGCGAAGCCCATCGCGCAGAACAGCCGTTACCGTGCCCAAGGAGCCGTTGAAAATTCCCAGGTCGTAGTCATTCGCCTTCTGGACAACGCGGTCACCGACCGTAAAGCGGCCTTGGACCTGGCCGTGATGTAAAAATTGCATCATGGTGTTGAGCTCTCGGGTTCCCAGCGGGCCGCGATGGGTCGGCGAGAGGATTTGTACCTCCCGCAACGGATCAAAGCCAAGTCGCGATGGAATATGCTGAAGGACCAAGTCGCGCAGGCAGGATTGAATGGCCACGCGGTCCTTGAATTGGTCGATCACGATCCACTCGCGACCCGTCGGATCGGTCGGTTCGACCCGCCCGGCCAGCACGGCGTTGGCGTTGGTCTTGAGTATGCCAGCCTGACGGACCACCTCGGTAAGTCTGGCTACCGGAGCGAGATCGTGCGCAATGATGTCGCGCAATACGCTGCCTGGTCCAACGGAAGGAAGCTGGTTATGGTCACCCACGAGAATAAGGCTGGTCCGGGTGAAGTCGATATGCCGCAACAACTCGGCCATCAGGCGGATGCAGATCATCGAGCCCTCGTCCGCGATCAAGACGTCGGCGTCCACGTTCCCGGCGCGAAATTCCCGGCCATCGTAGCCGAGTAAGCGATGAATCGTTTTCGCCGCGATTTCCAGGCCGTAGCCGCGCATCATCTCCTCGGCGCGTTTGGCCGCCTTGCCGGTGGGGGCGCATACAGTTACGGACAGATCATGGTCCCGGCAAGTCCTGGCGATACGCGAGACGCAGAGGGTTTTGCCGACGCCGGCTGCTCCCGTGATGACCGTAATTCGCTGAGTGAGCGCCAGCTGCACCGCTTCGCGCTGCCCCGGGAGGAGGTCCTGGAGTATGGCGATTGTCGGGATGACGCCACGACCAGGTTGCCGCGCATGGCGATTCAGGGTCTCGAATATGAAACGCTCATCATCTCGGATCGCGGGCAAGGTGATGGCCGCATCCTCGGCAACCAAGTCGCCGGAGTCGACCAACTCCTTGCCCGCCGTCTTAATCCGGTCGATACTGTCCAGCCCGTCCAGCAGCAAGAGGTCGTTCGCCTTGCGGACCAGTTCGGCCGCCTCGATCCAGGTGTGGCCGTTGTCGATCTCCTCGTGGACTAGGTGTACAAGTCCCGCCTTGATCCGGCCGGGATGGTCTTTAGGCACGCCGGTCTTGCGGGCGATTTCGTCCACCCGCTTGAAGCCGTAGCCCGGAACGTGCCGGATCAGCATGTACGGATCCGCCTTGAGCACACTGACGATGCCCTTGCCGAAGCGAGTGAGCAGCGTGTCGATCTGGTACGGCGACAGATCGAAAGCCGACAGGTATGTGCGCACCCTGTTCTCGGCGGCATGGGCGATCCACTGGGTGCGCAGGGTTTCCAACGTGCCAACCGGGATGCGAAGAGCGGCGCGCAGCTCGTCCAGACCGTCACGAATAAGCTGGTCCAGGCGCTCGGCCGTACCCGCGTATTCCACGAGCTTGGCAGCCGTGGCCTCGCCGACACCTTTGAACGCCTTGCTCTTGGCGAGGTAGCGAGCCAGACCTTCCGGTGTTCCCGGCAATTCGTAGGCCAGCCCCGTGGCGACGAACTGGCGACCATACTTCGCGTGGTTCTGCCAGTCGCCCAGCAGAGTCAAAGGCTCGCCTACGGTCGCGTGGAACTTCCCGCTGAACTTCACGCTGGCCTCGCCGCCGACATCGAGTACGCCTGCGGAAAACGTCGGCGAAGAGAAGTAGACGCGTTCGACCGTACCGTGAATGGTCTCAGGCATGAGCCGCCCCCTTACGTACCGCCATCCGCAGATACATTTCCGTAAAGGCCCGCGCCGCCTGCCGAGATCCGCACCAGAACACGGGGACGCCGTATTGCAGGGAAATATGCAGCGCCGCGCCGAGAACGGATTCGGGCCTGGCGCCGCGCAGATCGTCGGCCCGCAATCCCCGCAATACGGCGTCGAGGTCCGCCTCCACCACGACACAAGCGGCGTCATAGGTGGATAGGAGCAGCAGCTCACGCCCGAACCGTTCGTGGTCGTGGATGACCGTATGCACGAAGTCGTGCAGGCTCTTTCGCTCCACGGCAATGCGCTCTTCCTGCCCCGCGACCGAGTAATCGCCCGCCGCCAAGGCCTTGCGATTCGTGGCGCAGGGGAAGGAATAGGGCTGCTGTTCCCGGGTATCGATGCAGATTTGAAACATTTCGGTACTCCTGACAGAGCATCCGCGGGCGCACGTTTGAGTGGGCGAATTACGTTTTAGTCACGCTCAATTGCCCCGTCTTCGGCCAATGCGCTGATTTCCTCCGGCTCTAAAAACCGCCCGTCCATCTGGACCAAAGGAGCCGCGCCCTCGGTCAAGACCAGATGAGCCAGGGCCTCGGCATCCGGCTCATCGCCATTGACCAGCTTCTCCAGGCTGCGGCGCTTGACCTTCCGGTGCAGATGCATCAGTCCGTCGAATACCGTTTCGCACCGCGGACAGTCGGGAAGGGTCCAGATCGTGGCGGTCATGCCTTGGTGTTCGATTTCTTCGTGGCAGACACTACAGATGTCGGTCAACACCGCCTCACATTCCGGCACAATGCAGGCCCGGGGCAGAAAACTGCAGCCACAGACGTGGCAGATGCGCTCCCGCGCCGCCGCGGCTTTGGCGTGCCTTATCTGCCAGTGGCAGGCGTGGCAAATCACGCTGATTTGGGGCTTGTCTTTGCAAGCCATGCAGACATACGGCAGGAAGTCCTCCCCGCATAAACCGCAGGTCCGCTTTTCCACCTGGTATTTGGCTTCGCATTCGCGACAGCGCTGCATTCCCGGATTCTCGGAGAAGAATGTTTCGCCGCAGAACGCGCACGAATTCATGTGCCGAAACATGTGCTCTTCGCAGGGGGAGCAGTATTCGCGCGGCGGCGGTGGTTCCTCGTCCGGTCTCAAGGATTTGTCCTCCCTGGATGCGCGCAGCCAGCAGCCGCACCGTTTGCAGCGGACGGTCGGCTTGATGACCGGGGCGTAAATCGGCTCGTAGTCGAAGTCATCCACCTCTTGAAAGCCGTCAAGTTTTTCGCCGTCCTTGCTGATCAGCACGTCACGATTCGGGTCACGATTCGGGCTCAACGCGGTTCTCCTTTGGCTGGGGGAATGCTATTTTTCGCCAGGGGAACACCTCACCACGGGATGTTGCCTGGAGAAGGCGCGCTGTCGGGGATGACGAGCAGCTTGTTGAAATAGACGTTTTTGAATTCACCCTTCGTGACTACCGTCACTTCCAGCTTCTTGTCCAACACCTCAGCCAGACGGCTGGCCAGGTCACTGATGCGTTTCAATTCCAGACCGAGCTTGGTCAGATCGCCCTTGACGTAGGGCATGGACTTCTGGCTGATTACCGCGTTCTTGAAGATGTGGCGGCCCTCGTGCTCGCCCGAGATGACGAGCAGATCCCACTTGAGCATGGGGTTGCCGGCGCGCGATTCGGCGACTTGGGCCTTGCTGATGGACACCTGGTACTTGCCGTCCGGCACCTCTTTGAACTCCGAGGCCTCCGCGGCTTCGTAGTCGTTGTCGAACGCCGACAGGTCGATTCCGGCGCCGTTGCTGGACTGAACGGGTTCGTCTTGATCAAAGGGATTGGCGCTCATTAGTTCGCCTCCTGTTTCGTAGGCTGCTTGAATGCCGCCTCGATCGCCGTGAACGAGAGCGGCAATATCTCCGGCAACCGCCCCGTGCGGTCGCCGGCCTCGTATGTGGGGTGGGGCTTGGTGCGGATGACGCGCCGAACGGACAGGGAGCCGTCCGCGCCCTTCACAGTCTCGGTATCGCAGTAGAGGATCATGTCCACGAGTCCGAGCACCACGGCTCGTGCGCGATCGGGTAGGCTTGGCTGCGTTTTTACATACTCGCCGGTGCGCGTCTCGATCTTCTTGTCCTGCGCGTGGCTGATCAGCACCAGGCCGTAGGGCAGGCTCGCAAGTTTGGTCAGTACCCGGTGCCACTCATTCTTGACGAAAGCCCAGCCCTTACCGTGCGGCAGATCCCCCTCGTACGGTACGCCGTTCTGGGCGCAGACCGCGTCCGTGCAGGAGCGGAAGGCGTTGTCCACGGTATCGACGACGATGGTTTTAAAGTCGTGCTTGCCTTCGGCCACCAGCCGGCAGGCTTCCTTGAAGGCGTCCCAGGAGTACGTCGGGACTTTGAAAACCTCCAACTCGTTCAAGCCGGGTTCGCATTCGAAGAAAATGGCTCCGGGGAATTGGCTGGCTATTGAGGACTTCCCGATTTTGGGTTGTCCGTACAGCAGAATGGTCTTGGCCGTGAGTTCGCCGGACGGCTTGGTTTTTTCTTTCGGCAACGTTACGCTCATGGTTTTTCTCCTGATCAAAAGATGGGATCGGGGGCGGCCAATTCCTCGTGCGGCGCCACGACGTCGAATAGGTTGTCACGGACGTTTGCGTTGAAGCCCGACTGACAGTACGGGAGGTATTCACACGGGCGCGACCAGTTGAAGCAGAAGGACGTGTTCAGCAGGTATGAATCACGCCGGCGCGCATCGAGGTATTGCTGGGTAACGTCCCAGACCTCTTCGGCCACCATGTCGAGGCGGTCCTGTGTCAGGTAGATCTTCTCGCGGTGGAAGGCCTCGGGTTTGGCGTGCCAGTCCGCGAGGCGCGCCATGAATTCGGCGTCTGTTTCCGGCTCCTGGCGTTTGGCCGTGGACTTGCCGGAGCTGTTCTTCGCCGCCAGCGCCGCCTTGCGGGCCTGGTATTCAGCCTCCGATTCTCCCTGGCGCTGCTTTAGTCTAGTTTTGAGCAACACATTGTAGATTACACCGACGATGGGATACCCCAGCTCGCGGAGGTAATGCGTGTAGAGCGCGATCTGCGTGTCGCACCAGAGCTTGTCGAGGTAGGCCCCATCAATGGCCGAGGCGGTCTTGTGCTCCAGAAGGTAAAGCTCCTGGCCGATTCGAACGATGCCGTCCACCTTGCCGGCGATAGTGAAGGTTTTGCTGGTCGCCCCCGTGGCTGGGTTGCGGATCTCGCCCTGGAATTCCTTCTCCAGCTCCAAGACGGTGAACTCCTCTTGCGGATAGCGCGAGGCATAGCCGGTTATCATGGCCCGGGCTTGAGTCCACGCTGCCCGGACCTCGATGTCTGCCTCGCGCGCCACATATTCCGCATCGAGCAAATCGTAGATCTTAAGTAATCGGTTAGGGTTATCGGCTTGTCCATGCCACAGTTCCAGCGCCCGGTGGATGGTGGAACCGAAGGCGAGAGTGTCGGCCTTCTCCCGGGGGCGGAGGTGGTCCATGTAGCGCAACTTGTATTTGCGCGGGCAGTTGCGATAGGTGTTCAGCGCCGAATACGTAAGCACGCTTCGCTTCTCGGGATCCGTCTTTTCCTGCATGCTCCCTCCTCCTCGCGAGACAAAATGAGCCAGCCGGCCGGCCGGGCATGGGGCCGGTTTGCTTAGCGGATTGAATCATTCGGGATAGCTATTGCGTCGAATTCTACTGGCTATATATGCCGCCGACAGTCGGAGTGTCACACGCGGGCAGGGGCGAAGAAAAATTTGTTTCGCTCCAACTCCTGTCCGTGTCGGCAGTAGCCATAAGTGACACGGAGCGAAGTTAATTCCGCTTGACGTCAACTTTTATCGGGAGTACATTGCTTTTGAAAATTAGATTCCTGAAGGGTCCAGATACCTTCACCGCCACCCGGCGATCTACGGTCCGCGTCCGAGCTTCCGCTGTCAGGACGGGGACCGTTTTTTTGTTTCCGTGCATACCTTGGGAGGAGAAGCACACATGGGAAAAAAAGCGCTGCATACGTTCATGGAGGTGGCTGAGCTTCGGAAAATCGGGGCGAAATCGCTGTCGGCATTGTTCAAAGCACATGCCGACTTCTGGTTAAGTCATGGCGTGGGGTTGACGGACGATGACAACCTCTTTCCGTTCGATGTTCTGACCGACGTATTGCAGCGCAAACGAGAAGCGGTGCCGCCGAACTTGATCAACGCCCTCTACCTGATCACGGAGATGGCCGATGCGACTGGCCTGGACCTGCTGATTGAGCTGGCCCGGCGCGAAGGCGTGATCGAGGCCGAAGGCGTGGGGGAATTGACGCCCCCTGATCTGGCTGTGCGCCTCTACCTGCACAATCCGGATCTGCTGGAGAGCCACCGTGATCGGCGCGTCGTGCAGCGCAAACGCAGTTATTTCTATTTTTCTGCGGGCCGGCCTTATCCACGCCCCGACTTTTCGATTGCGGACCAGAGGTGCCGGCGATTTGAAGCCGCTTGCAATGACAAGTTTCGGGAGCATCAGCGCGGGGAAGGCGCCAAGCTGAAGGCTTTTCCAGAGAGCAGTATTGTCCGCTTTCTGG
>CAYMGG010000058.1:8255-21381 GCA_964389915.1 uncultured Planctomycetaceae bacterium | reverse complement strand
CCTTGACGAACAGGACCCCGCGCCGCCAGAGGACCACGCCGGCGCCGGCCTTGTCGCTGCCGGGTGATTCCTCCTGGGGCAGGCCGGCGATCTGGGCGCCGTCGGCGGCGTAGTCGATCAGGGCGTTGGTCAGCCAGGTCGCGCGCACCGGCTGGCCGGCGGCCGGATAGGTCTCGGTGCCCGGGGCCAGGCCGTCGATGGTCACGAGGTTGTGGGCTTCGGGCAGGGCCGCCGCGTCGCCGGCGCCGCCGGCGTCGACCACGAAGCGCTGGCCGTAGGCGGTGGCCGTCAGCGAGCCGAAGTCGCGGTGCGGCGGCACGCCGGTCACCTGGGCGAAGGGACCGAAGTCCAGGGCCAGGTAACGCGCGGTTTTTTCGCCGTCGCTGCGCATGACGAAGAGTCCGCCGTAAGCCGGGTCGCTGGAGAGCGGCGGGAAGCTCGCGGTCGGCTGCCGGTTGGCGGGAGCGGCGGTGGGTTCGGCCTCGGCGTACAGGGCTTGCAGCCGGTCGCCGGCCGCGGGGCTCAAGGGGCGGCCGAATTGGGCGCCGATGTCGGGCCAGCCGCCGGTCGGCTCGCGCACGGCCAGCAGGTAGCGGCCCGCGCCGCCCAGGTTGCCCCGGGCCACGCTCAGGTAGTGCTGTAATTCCGGGTCGCGCTCGGCCAGGCCCTCCAGGTCGAGCAGGGTCCGGATCGGCGAGGAGACTGCGCCGGCCAGGTCGCCGCCGGCGCTGGCGCCGTCGGGGAAATAGAGGCCCCGCGCCTGGCGCGGCAGGATCACGGCCATCTCGCGCAGCCAGATGTCGCGGTCCTGGAGAAAGTCGCTCAAGGCCAGGGCCCGCAGGACCAGGGCTCCGGCCTCCTGGAAGCCCAGGCCGTCGAGGCGGTTCAAGACCTGGTAACGCGCGCGGCGCAGGTCGAGGACCAACCGGCGCAGGAAGTCGGCGAAGCGTTCGCCGTCCACCGTGGGTTCGTGGAGGATCGGGCCGTCCAGGCTGGCCACGGCCGCCGCCAGCCGGCGCAGCGTGGCCGGCAGGCCGAAGGGCGTCTCCTCCTCGTCGCGCCGCTCGCAGAGGAAGGGTTCCTCCACCGTATGCATGTGCGAGAAGATGAGCAGGTCGTCGAATTGCTTCTCTTCCGCGGCCGAGGGGCGGGCCTGGCTGCCGCCGGGGCCGGCCTGGACGGCCAGGCGCAGCAGGCGCGCGTCGCGCAGGGCTTTTAGCAATTCTTCGGCGGCGGCCCGCTGGTCGCCGGCGACGATGGCCGCTCCGGCCCGGGCGTAGCGCGGTTTCTTGAGATCCAGATCGGTCAGCAGGTCGGCGAAGGTGTACTCGCCGCCCGGATACCAGCCGTAGGTGGCGAAGTAGCTGGTTTCGGCGAAACTCACCCCCTGGCCCGTGCCGGGCAGATACTCCACCCGCAGGGCGTAAAGCCCCTCTTCGTCGGCCAGGTAGCGCAGGGGTGAGCTGCCGTTGGGGCCTTCGGCCAGAGGCAGGCGGTAGTCGCCCTTGCGGCCGGAGGGGGATTCGAGCATCACCCGCAGGCTGTCGCCCGCCGCATGCGGGCCGGTCAGGACGTATTCGGCCTGCAGTTGGCCCTTGCGGTTGCCCTTAAGAATGAATTCGAGCTTGCACTGGCCGCCGGCGGCGGAGAGCGTGGCGACCACGTCCAGGCGGAGGGGGTCGTTCACATCGGCCGGGCGGGGCTTGGCCGGCACGGCCGCGCCGTCGGGCCCGATGGCCTGGCGGGCGCCGATCCGGCCGCGGCGGGGCTCGGCTCCGATCTTGGGGCGTTCCGGCTCGGTGCCGAGGCGGGGCGAGACGGGAATGGCGGTCGCTTCGCCGGCCAACAACGCCCCACCCAGGTTGAAGGCTGCTACGGCGCAACCCGCCGCCCACGCGCACTTCGCCAAGAGTCTATTCTTAGCCACGTCATCCCTCCGGTCGTAACGACATGATAGTCCTTATGACGTTTATCGTCTAGACCGGCAAGAGAATTGCGGTTTTTTTGGACCGGCGGGAAACGACCGGTTAAGGCAGCACCCCCGGCGCGGAGGGGAACCACTTGACGTGGGTGTCGGCAAAGAGGGCGTTGCGGCCCCGGTCGTGCACGGGGTTCCAGTTGATGATGCCGGGATAGGCCGCATAGTTCCAGAGGTCGATGTCTTCGATCAGCCACTGGTTCTCGGCCGTGTACAGCCGGCAGACGTCCTGCAACCTTAACGGTGCGGAGGCCGGGGTGCCGCCATAGCCATGGTAGCCCAGCAGCGTGCCGTGCTGGAAATAGGAGGAGAAGATCACTCCGGAGGGGAATTTCATCGCCGGGCAGCGCCAGAGGGAGGTGACGGATTTGTTGTCCAGGTAGGGGGTCAGATAGACGACCGAGGGATCGTTCAGGTCCACCTTGGTCCAGGCCGGGCCGGGCAGAAAGCCGGAGTGGTCGTCGGAATAGGCCTGGAAGGCCACCCCGACCTGGCGGAGATTGGACTGACAGTTGCTTTTGCGCGCCGAATCGATGGCCTGGCTCAGGGCCGGCATCAGCATGCCGGCCAGGATGCTGATAATGGCGATAACCACCAATAGTTCGACCAGGGTGAAGGCCGGCCGGCGGCCGGCAGTTGTCCGAGCGAAAGCCATGTGCGTTTCTCCGAACCGAAAAACGATTGCCCTGGATTCCGCCCAGCCCGGACGGCCTGCGCTAGGGAGTTACGCCCGGGGTCGACAGCAGCCACTTGACGTGCGTGTCGGCGAAAAGCAGGTTGCGTCCGTGGTCGTGGATCGGTTTCCAGGTGATGATATCCGGATAATTGGGATAGCTCCAGAGGTCGATGTCCTCGATCAGCCATTGGTTCTCGGCCGTGTATTTGCGGATCACGTCTTGCAGGCGCATGGGGTCGCAGGCCGGCGATATCCCCGAACCGTAATAGCCCAGCACGAAGGCGTGCTGGAAATAGGCGGTGAAATTGCAATTGGTCGGGAATTTCATCGCCGGGCAGCGCCAGAGCGAGGTTACCGACTTGTTATCCAGATACGGCTTGAGCAGCGTGACCGCCGGGTCGGTCAGGTCGGGCTTGGTCCAGGTCGGGCCGGGCAGAAAACCGGAGTGGTCGTCGGAATAGGCCTGGAACGCCACCCCGAGCTGCCGCAGGTTCGACTGGCAATTGCTCTTGCGGGCCGAATCGATGGCCCGGCTTAGGGCCGGCATAAGCATACCCGCCAGCACGCTGATGATGGCGATCACCACCAGCAGTTCGACCAGGGTGAAGGCCGGCGACTGGCGAGGGGGATGGTGTGGGCGGTTGAGCGGCATAGTTGCGGATCTCCCCGATCTGCTCAGGCGACGGCCCGGACTACCCCTTCCCCGCCGATCCGGCGGGGAAGGGGCAAATCAAGCTTACTCCCAAATCGCTTCGTATGCCAATGTTCCTTCGCCCCGGGTCGTGTCCAGCGGCAGGGCGAAGCCGGCGGCCGTCTTCTCCACCGCCACCTCCTCGACCCGCTCGCCGTTCGCCTTGAGCGCCCAGACTTTGGGCAGGTTCGGCCGGTCCAGCTTGAGCTCCAGCCGGGCCGTGCCGCGCCGGACCAGGTAGGGCAGCTCGCCCGGCTTGGCCAGAATGGTCTGCTTCTCGTCCAAAAACTTGGTCTTGGAGTTTTTAACGTCGGTCAGGTGCAGGATCAACAGCCGCTTGCTTTCCGTCAGGGGCGCGCCGTCCACGCTGCCGCAGAAGTAGGCGGCAAAGGCGGTGTTGGCGCTGACGGCCAGCTTCTCGCCCGCCCCGGCCAGTCCGGCCGGCAAGACCAGGCATTCGCTGCGCGGGGTGGCCACGGTGAAAGTTTTGGCCGTGCCGTCGTAGCGGATCTCGCCGGTTTCGCTGGTGGTGCGCTTGTTCTCGGGATCATAGTGCGCCGCGTCGACCTTGCCGTCGCGGGTCAGGGCGGCCGGCAGCTGTTCGTCGGCGAGGTAGACCGGCCGGCCGCCGGTCAGGTCCGCGGACAACTCTTCGGCGCTGACCAGCCAGGGGTAGGCGCCGGCCACCGGCCGGCCCGGCCCGGCGACCACGCTGCCGACCTTGGTCCACAGGCCCAGACGGGAGAAGTCGCCCGGGAAATCCCGGGCGCGGCCGCCCGAACCGCCGGCCACGGCGTAGCTGTTCGGGGTGACCACGAACGGCACGGCCCCCGGCGCGACCGTCACGTCGCCGCGCAGGAAGAAGAGCACCCCGATCCGCTCGCTCAGCTGGGTCAGCGGATCGGTGGCCGTGTCGAAGCCGGTGGCCGGCTGGAGCGAAATCGCGTTCTCCCGTCGGTGGGCGAAGGCGAAGCGGTAGATGGCGTCCCAATCCTGCAAGGCGCAGAGCGCGCCCATCACCGGCCCGCCCTCGGCCCGCCAGGGGTTGGGGAAGACGTAGTTGAATTCGGTGAAGGTGAAGGGCTTGCCGAAGACCCGGGAGGCCATCTGCCCCACCGGCAGGCCGCAGAACCGCTCCAGCACGCTCTGGCAATGGAAGGCGTAAGGCAGGGACCAGCGCTTGACCGGGAATTTGGGATGGTCCCAGTAACCGTGGTTGTCCACGTAATCGAAGGTGTCGCGCGAAAGGGCCTGGCAGATATAGCTCTTCATGTTGCAGTCGGTGAAGGGAATCTCCCACTTCAGCTCCTCGCGGGCATAGCGGCGCAGTTCGGCGAAGCCCGCGTTCTGTTTCTCCACCAGGAGGCGCGCCAGGGCGGCGTCCCGCTCCGCGGGGGTGTCGAGTTTGATCCCTTCGGCCGCGGCCCAGCGGGTCAGTTCCTTTTCGTAGGCCGCGCGGGTGTATTCCTCGTCGTTCCAGACGCTTTGCAGGGTGTTTTCGTTGACGAAGGAGACGGCAAAGAGGGCCGGGTCGTCCTTCAACGCCAGGCCGGTGTACGGGTTGACGTGGCCGAAGAGCAGTTTCATGAAGGACTTCAGATTGTTCATGACCTGGGGGTCCAGCGGGACCAGGCCCTTGATGTAGCGGGTGTTCTCGGGCAGGGCCGAAACCTCGGCGGCCTTGAGGAAGCGGGAGACGAAGAGGTCGGTGGTGAGGTAGATGCCCTTTTCCTTCAGGCAGTGGAAGAGGTAGTCGAGCTTGTCCAGCTGATCGGGCAGGATGGTCAGGGAGTCGGCCGCCTTGGTGTCGATCAGGCCGCCGTCGTGGTGGTGGAAGCGCACGCTGTTGTAGCCCAGCCGGGCCAGGCGCTCGGCCAGCTGCTCGCACTCGGCCTTCTCCAGGTAATTGGCGGTGAAGCAAAGGTTGGTGCCGTAGAAGCGCAAGGGGCGGTCCGGGGCGTCGGCGAAGGCGAACTTGCCGGCCTGGACCAGCACGCGGCCGTGCTTGCCGGCCGGGGCGTCGTGGAGGAAGGAGAAGTCCAGGGCGCTGCCGGCGGCCACCTCCAGGCTGGCGGTCAGCGAGTGCCAGTCGCGGCCGGCGACGATGTAATTGACGCTTTGTCCCTTGATGAGGGGGATTTCCTCACGCGCGCCGCTCAGGCCGGCCACCATCCAGACCGCCCGCGCGCCGGCCGATTCCAGGATGACCTTGCGGATCGGCTTGGCTTCGACCGGGAACTTGGAGAGATAGAGCCCCACATACGAACTCTTGTTTTCCGCGGTCCAGACGACCGCGGCGTTGGCTAGGGGCAGGGCGGGGGAGGGCGCCCACCAGTCGCTCACGTCGCGCTTGCCTAGCACTTCGCTGACGCCGGTCGTCCCGTCGGCGTACTCCACCCGGAGGCGGCCGTAGACCCCTTCGTCGCGGGCCCAGGCGGCGGCGTGGAGCAGATAGAGGTATTTGAATTCCTTGTCCGCCACCGGCACCTCGACCGCGCGCGGGAAATTGGGGCGCATTTCGCCCGCCAGCACCACGCAGGCCTTGCCGCCGTTCTGGGCGGCATCGACGATGTCGAACGGCACCCCGCCCAGGACCTGCCGGCCGGGCTTGAACTGGCGCAGATCGTTATCCGGGCCCTGGTCGGTCCAGCCGCCCTTGCCGTCTTCGGCCTGCTCGTCCTTGAAGTCCATGTTGGCCGCGGGCGCCAGAGAAATCGGCTCGGCGTCGTAGCCGGCCAGGACCAGGTCGAAGGCCAGTTCGGCAGAGGTGATGGCGCCGGATGCGGGGGTGAAGTCCACCCGCATCGCGAAATCGTTGCCGTTAAATTTGCGGTTGTCCTGGACCATGACCTTCAGCGCTCCGCGCAGAATCAGCTTGCCGGTCGCCAGAGGGAGTATAATTTCGGAGACAGCCCCGGCCGGCCGGATGGTCATGTCCTTGTATTCGGCCGGCAGGGCCAGCGGCTGGCCGTCGAATTTGAGCGTCCGCCCGGCAAAGCTGTCCAGAGGCAGGCGCAAGGCCAGGCAGAGCTCGTTGGTGGCCACCGGTTCGGCTCGGGTCACCCGTGCGACATAATGCAGCGTGTCGGCGGCCTGGGGGGTCAGGATCAATTCCAGCTGGAAGGGGGCGCCGCCGGCCTGATGGGCGAAGGTGCCGGCATAGTGGCGTTCGCCGGCGGCGTTCGGCGCGGGCGATGGCTCGAAGTTTACCGTCTTCTGATCCTGGCGGGCCGGGCTCCATTGATCGCTGTAGTGCATGAGGGCGGCTTGAATTTCGTCGGCAATCGTCAATTCGCCGCTGGGTTGGGTTTTGAGCCACTTGGGCCATTCCGCCGCCGAGGCGAGCGCGCCGGCCAAGAGCAGGACCGCGCAGACCGGACCTAAACGGAGACCAATGGATTCCAGGGGGATAATGCGGGTGGGCATGTGTCTTCTCCTAACAAACGCATCTTCAAAGAGTTGCCTGTAATCAGGCATCAACCTAATTATGATTTTGGCGGCATCCGACTGGCCAGTGGCGGCAGATTCGGACGGCGCGTGACTCAGCGAGGAGAGGATAGCTATATAGCTTTACTATGCCAGCTTGCGAGCCGCAAGTGATTTTTAATTATTTTTGACGACCTGATTAAAGGAAGTTGAGGGGCATTGCCACTCAAGTTATATCAGTTCAAGTTAACAGTAACCGATTTTGGGGTACCTTTTTTGCAAAAAAGATGCCCCAAACCCCGCCAAAAAATTCTCACCAGACCTATCCGGTCCGGAACGTTCGTCGGCCATCAACAATTGGAGTTGATATTATTTGCTGCCGCAGCGTTTGGCGGGCGAATTCGGGAGCCTTGAACTCGTGCTTCTGAAAGTCAGAATGCGGAGAGGTTGGCAGAGATTTTGGCGGGATCAGGGGGAACTTTTTGGCCAAAAAGTTCCCCCTGATTTCGGTCACTGTTGTCAGAAACTGATTTCGCGCTCGGATTCGACTTGGCCGAAACCGGCCAGGCGGGCCGAGATGGTCAGTTTTTGTTTGCCTTTGAGCGGCGCGTGGCTCTTATCCAGCGGCGGCTCGCCCTTGAAGCCGCCGATCACGCCCTTGGTGTTGCTGAATTCGCCCCACGCCCGGGCCTTGCCGTCGATGATCAGCGCCACCCGCGGCGAGTCGAGCACCGCCAGAGAGACGTACTCCTCGCCCGCCGAGCCGATCAGGCGGAGGCTGTCGAGGGCGATGGTGTAATTCTCGCCCCGAGAATCGAGCTCGAAGCTGATCTGGAACGGCGGGCCGAACCGGTACTTGGTCTTTTCGCCGGCTTTGACCGTCAGCGTCTGGGTCTTCTCGCCCGGGACGATGCCGGCCACCACGTGTTTCAATTTGTTGTCATACACCAGTCCGTACAACAGCTTGTAATCGCCGGGCACGGCCGTGGTGGTGCCTTTGAGGGCCGGGAAGATGGTGCAGCCGGCGGCCGAGTTGACGAAGACCGGCCAGAGCTCCACGCTCTTGCCGGCCCAGCCAAAATCGACCTCGCCGGTATCGTCGGCCACCGGCACGGCGTTGACCGTCCGGCCGTCTTCGGCCAGGTCGCGCAGCTGGTAGACGCCGCGCTTGGTGCCCAGAAGCGCGGTCACGGGCGCGAAGACCGGGGCCTCGTCGTAGCTGAAGGTGTCCTCGGTCAGCGTCAGCCGGCCGTCGAGATTGTCGTCATAGAACGAGACGACCTTGCCGTCGAGCTTGCCTTTGCACTCCTCGCCGCATCGATAGTAGAAGGTCATATGCGAGCGGAAGCTGATCTCCTTGTCCTTCTCCTCCTTGACGTAGGGGAAGGCCAGGCTGTATTTGCCCTTGCCGGCGGTGGGCAGGCGCACCGTCTCCAGGCCCGCGCCCTGACGCTTGATCTCGATCACCTTGCGTCCCACGGTCAGGCTGAATTTTCCGTCGTAGGTGGCGGTCAGCGACTCTCCGGCCACGCTCAGCACCGCCGGGTTGTTGGCCGCGCCCTTGGTGAAGATCACGTTGTTTTTGGTCAGGACCGTTCCGTCGTCGATCAGGATCGGCGAGCGCGGGCCGCGTTTGTAATCGACCTCGTACTGGTCGCCAAACGAGAGGGTGAAGCGCGGTTCGGCCAGCTCGCTCGGTTTGAGTTTGACGGCCTGGAGCTGATCCTCCTTCAGGGTTACGCTGACCGTGGGACCGGCCGGCTCGGCCGGCTTCTTGGCGGCGTCGCCTTTCTCGGCCGGCTTCTCGCCGGGCTTTTCAGCCGGCTTTTCACCGGGTTTCTCGCCCGGCTTTTCGGCCGGTTTTTCACTGGGCTTCTCGCCCGGCTTTTCGCCCGCTTTGGCTCCGGCGGCTTCTTCGCCCGGCTTGGGCGGATTCTTGGCGTCGCCGGCGGGCGCGCCCGCCTTGGCCGCATCCGGTTTCTGGCCGGGCTCGGCGGCTTTCTGGGCTGCGGTGGTTTTGTCCGCCTCTTCCTTGGCCTTCTGCTCGTCGCTCTTCTGGCCTTCCTCGCCGACAAAGCCCAACAGTCCGCCGCTCTTGGTCTTGGGCGCGCCGGCGGCCGGCAGCTCCGGCGGTTTTTCCGGCTCAGGCTTGGCCGCTTCACCGTCGGCGGGTTTGGCCGCTTCCCCGGGTTTGGCTGCTTCGCCGGGTTTGGCTGCTTCGCCGGGTTTGGCCGCGTCCGCCGCGTCGCTTTTCTGGTTCTCCTCCGCCACGAATCCCAGGAGGCCGCCGCGCTTGCCCTTGCCGGCTTCGTCCTTGGCCTCGCCCTTGGCTTCTTCGCCGCCGGCTTTCTCTCCCTCGGCTTTGGGTTGGGCCTTGTCGGCCGCCGGCGTCCACCCGGCCATGCAAACCCCGATTCCCAATCCCAGCCACGCCGTCCAGGCGACCCGGCCCCAGCTATTTCCGGCAGCCATCAGCGCTCCTCCCGTATTTCTCTTTGTCCAACCGAAACGATGCCCGGGCAATCGACTCTGCCCCGAGGGGGAATCCGGACGCAAGCGGGGAAAGGCGAAGCGGCAAGAGCGCCTCCGCGCGTCCGACATTTTCGGCGGGCGGAGGCAGGTTTTCCGGACACCCGTATTTAAAGGTACAACTTGAAGGTGGCCGGCGCAACCTTTGAATCTTTCAGCGGGCGCAGTCGTACCAGAAACGGTCGGCGCCGGCGCGGTCTCGGCCCTGGAGCAAGCGCCAGAACAGGCGCGGTTGGCGGAAGAAATACCAGTCGCCGAATCGGTCGAATGTGCGGCAGGAGGTGCGGATATAGGCCCGCCAGAGCAGGCCGAACCGGCGGCCGGAGCTATGCCCGTGGCTTTTCAGGCGCCGGGCGAAATCGATGTCCTCAGCCGAGAGCAGGTTTTCGTCGAATCCCCCGATGGCCCAGAAATCCTCCCGGCGGCACCAGAAACAACCGCAGCCGATGCCCCGGGCCAGAAAGTACACAAGCAGCAACAGGCCCGTGGCCGCGATGCCGGCCGAAATCCGTTCGGGCTGGACCCAGACTGCGCCACCCACCTGGCGGGGATCGGTCAAAGCCCGGTCGATTTCCATGAAGAGATTGCGGGTGGGGCGGCTGTCGGCGTCGAGGGTGACCAGGATCTCGCCCCGGGCGGCGCGGGCCGCGGCGTTGCGGACCGTGGAGAGGCACTTGGCGTCTTCGCGGACCACCCGGGCGCCCCGGGACAGGGCGATCGCTTCGGTGCGGTCCTGGCAGCGGTTGAGCGCGACCACGATCTCGAAGTCGCCGGCGTAGGGGCGGGCGGCTTCGGCCACCGCGTCCAGGCAGCCGCCCAATTGGGCCTCTTCGTCACGGGCGGGAATCAGCAGGGAGAATTTCACGCCTCGGGCTCGACCTCGCCCAGCTTCTGCTCCGGCCGGCGGAACATGGCCAGCGAGTCGTGGAACTCCTCCATCTCATCCTGCCACCAGCGTTGCAGCCCTTCGCCGCCCAAGGCCCCCAGGATGGCGAGGATGAAGCAGAGGCCCATGCCGCCGGCGATCACTCCGGCGATCACTGCGGCCTTTTCCGGTTCCCAGCTGAGCAGGTCGCTCTGACCGAAGAGGTGGTGCTGTCCGGCGTCGACCAGGACCACCCAGAAAAACGAAAGCGCGCTACGCCGGCCGGCATAGCGCGGAAACTTGCGACCGCCCAGAAAGCAGATCACCGCGTAGACCACGGTGAAGGCGATGAACCCGACCGGGACGTCGCCCTCGAGCCCGCAGGCGCCGATCAACATCAGCCCGGGCAGCAGGGCCAGGATCAACCGCGCCCCCAGGCCTGCCACCAGGCTCTCGACCAGACTGCCGACCAGAACCTTGGTAAACCCCTTCAATGTCCGCGTCATGACCGCCCCTCGCCGGGCCGGATCGCCAAGGGCTGCTCCTGGGGTCGCATGAAAACGGGAACACCGCAGCCGCTGTCGAAACCGGTCTTGTTATTCAGACCTGAACTGCCGTGCCCTTCGTTTTCAAATTCGCACTAAACGTTTCTTGCCGCAATTCCCTTGCGGTTACTATTCTTTTTAACTCAAACGACCAAACCGCGCAATAGACAACCGCACTCATTCAACCAAAAAAACACTTTTTTTAACAGCGACAAAATATGCCACACAGGCAGATCGGCGCTACGCCGCCGCCTCCGCGCCCGTCAATTTAGGTCAAGCGCCGGCCGGCGCCGGTCGATAAATGGACAGGATTGGGAGCAGTTTCCCGTTCCTTCCGGAACGCGATTCTTTGAACGGAGTCGGCATAATGCCCAAGCAAATGCGCCCTTTGCGGTTGATCCTGGCCGGCGTGGCAATCTGCCTTTCCTTCGCCGGTTGCGTGGTGAAGAAACAGGGCGATTTTTTTGCCAATTTTTATAAGTATCGCGATCGGGATAAAACCTACTCCTCTCAGGTCCGCGGCGATCACCTGAATTACGTCGAGGGCGAGCGCAAGCGCCAGTCCCAGTTCGTCGACGACTTGAACGCTTTCTGGGCCAACGACAGCCGCTATCGCTCCAAGCTGCGCCCGCAGTACGAGGACTACAAGGAACTCGAACGCCAGAAACGGCCCGACATGGACATGTGCGATTACCCCGAGGGCACGGCCTCGACCGGCCAGACCGTGGCCAGCGCCGCCGCCACGGCCGACGAAGCGGCCAAGGACGGGCAGAAATCGAAATCCGCCCGCCGCTACGGGGCGTTCGAATACTCCACCCAGCGGCACTAGACCTTCCGAAATTCCAAGCGCGGGGGAAACTTTTTTGCAAAAAAGTTTCCCCCGCACTCTGTAAACAACTCCCGTCCGGCTATACTTGCACGCATGAACCGATCCGGTACGAGCTACACGGGGCGAGGCGGCCGGCCTGACCGCGCGTGGTCGGCCGCGCTCAGTTTCGGTTTGACCTGGTTGGTCTGGGCGGCTGCGACCGCCTCCGGCCAGGAAGCCTTCCCCACCTCCGCCTCCGAACTTTCGGCCGTGGTCGAGAACTACAATCGGCGGCTGATCGGCGCCGGACCGGCCTGCGCTCCGGCGCTGCCCGCCCCGCTCGGCCGCTGGCTGGCGGCGCAAGGATACCGGCCGCAGGAGATGACCGCCCTGGGCCTGGAGCCGCGCGATCTGGCCCATCTGCGCCGGGCGGACTTTCTGGCCCGAGTGGCGGCCGGCGCGGTCGCCGGGGCCGAGACTCCCGCCGAACGGGCCAACCGACTCTTCGCCTTCATCATCCGCGAGGTTGCGCCCTATATCCCCGCCGACAGTTTCGCCCGGCCCGAGGACATTCTGATCCGCGGCTACGGTTCGTGCGACCAGGGGGCGTGGGCGCTCTGCGCCCTGGCCGGCCAGCTCGGTTTCGAGGCTCAGCTCATCTATCTGCGCCGGCCCGGCGCGACCGAAAGTCATCACACCCTGGCGGCGCTGAAGGTCGCCGGCGCCTGGCGGCTGTACGACACCTTTGCCGCCCTGGACTTCTCCCGCCGGCTCGGCCGGCCGGCGGATCTGCCGGCCTTCTATTATGCGCCGGCGGAGCTGGCCGCCCGGTTGCCGGCGGGTTACGACCTGTTTGCGCCGGCCGACCTGCCGCTGGCCAGCTTCCTGGTCCTGGCCGAGCCGCGGGCCGACCTGCCGCGTTGGCAATGCTTCGCCCAACTGACGGCCGATTGGCCGGGCCGGCCGGTGGTCTGGCTGGACCCCACCGTCGGAGCCCAACGCTTGGCGGCCGACTTCGCCCGGGCCAGGGAGGGGGGCGCCGCGGGGGCGGCGGCCGAAAAGATTCCGGCCCCTCAGATCGGCATATATGACTTCCCCCGGCAATTGGCCGGTTTTTATGACCGCCCGGACTGGTACGCCCGGCTGCAGGAAACGCGCGCCTACGGGCCTTGGCGGGAGGCGCGGCGCGCGCATTTGGCGGGACGTTCGGCCGAAGCCCTGGCCGGGCTCTCCCCGCCGATGGGCGCGGGGGATCAGGTCGAGGCCGACCGGCTCTGGTATCTGGCCCTGGCCGCGGCGGCGGCTCCCGCCGCGCCGGAATCCGTCCCGGCCGTCCTGGCTGAGTTGCGGGCCAGGTTTCCCTCCTCCCCCTGGGTTCGCCACTCCTGGTGGCTGGAAGGCCGGTGGTTGTCGGCTCAAGGCCGCCAGGCCGAGGCGCGCGCGGCGCTGGCGCAGGTTCCGCTTCCGCGGCAGGTGGCGGTCGAGGAGTCGGCGGATAATGATTTTTGAACAAGTCAGGGGCGAGGCGATGGCAGACGGGGCTTTCGGTTTCCGGCGGGAAAACATTATGCCGATGATGAGCAAGGGTCGGCTTTCACGGGGCTCGCG
>CAYMGG010000058.1:0-8245 GCA_964389915.1 uncultured Planctomycetaceae bacterium | reverse complement strand
ATTCCCGGGCCGGGCGGCTTTTGTGCCTGCGGCGCGGCTTCCCGGCGAAGCGCGTGGTGGTGCTGCCCAACGGCTTTGACACGGACGCCCACCACCCGGACCGGGCGCTGGGCGTGGCGCTGCTTTTGGCGGTTCGAGGCTACGCGGCCGAGACGCCGGGCGGGCCGGCCCCAGAGGGCCTTTCTCCGGCCGAGCAGGTCGCCTTGGGGTGCAAATTCCTCGCCGGAGACAAGGGCGGCAAACCGGATCAGGCCCGGGCCGCCCATTGCTTCGAACTGGCGGCCAACCAGGGCGAAGCGGAGGGGCAGTACCAGCTCGGGAAATGCTATTATTACGGCCGGGGGGTGGGGCAGGACCGCCGCCGGGCCGACGAGTGGTTTCGCAAAGCGGCCGAGCAGGGCAACACCAGCGGACAGTATGCCACCGGCCTCAATTATCTGGGCTACGACGGGCGGGCGGCGGACGGCCGGCAGGCCGAGATTTGGCTGAAACGGGCGGCCGAAAAGGGGAGCCTGCGGGCGCAGACCCGGCTGGCCGACGAATATTTTTACGGCCAGCGGGGGATCGCGCAGAATTACCCGCAGGCCGCCTACTGGTATGGCCAGGCCGCGCCGAAGGACGCCGACGCGCTCTTTGGACAGGGGCTGTGCTACGCGCGGGGGCTGGGGGGCCCCCGGGATCCGGCCCGGGCCTTGGACTGCATGGAGCGGGCGGCCCAGCGGAAAAACAAATGGGCGCGGATGCAGATGGCCGGCTATTGGCTCGGGGCGATGGGGCATGCGGTCGATTCGCTCAAGGCGGCCGAATGTCTGGACCTGCTGGCCGAGTCGGGGCAGGGGCCGGGCGTATATATCGTCGCCGCCGCGTATGCCCGCCTGACGGGGATCGCCGTCATCTACGATCAATGCGGGCAGAAGCCGGTGGTGGGTCTGATTCCTCGGGACATCGACAAAGCCGGGCGTTTCGCCCGGCTGGGCCTGAAATCGGACGAGCGGCCGCTGGCGCTGGTCGTCCTGATCGCCGCCCTGCTGGCCAAAGGGGAGCCGCGGCAGGCCCTGGCGGTCGCGCGAGACGAGGGGGTGTTGGGGTGGCTGTCGCTGCTGACCGGGCTGTATCTGGCCGGACTCTATTGGGCCTGGCGCCACCTCGGGCGGCAGCGGGTTGATGGCGGCCCCTGGCTGCTGACCGATCTGCTCTTCCTGCCGTCGCTGCTCATTCCGCTGCTGCTGATCTTCTCCCTCTTCACCCTGCTGCCGCTGCCTTTGCTGGCCACGATGATGCTGATGATGGTCGCGGCCCTGGGGGCGAGCGCCGGTTTTTTCGCCCTGCTGGCCCGCCGGCGCGGCCAGAACGCCGTCTGCGCCTTCGCGCTCGACACCCACCCGACGCGCGGAGTCTGGCTGCGTTGGTTGCTGCTGGGGATTCCCGCCGTCAACCTGTTCGGCGGGCTCAGCGTCTGGCTGACCCACTATCTGGGCCTGTCCGGCGGGAATATGCTCGTGTTGGAGCTGTTCCTGGCCAAGGACAAGGGCTGGCTGGGAACGGCGGTCTGTTTCGGGCTGGGCGCGGTGGCGGTGCCGGTCGTCGAGGAGCTGATCTTCCGGGGCCTCATCTACCAAGCGCTGCGCCGCCGGACGTCCGTCTGGCTGGCCACCCTGCTCTCGGCGGTCATCTTCGCCGGGGCGCATATGGATCTGCCGCATTTCATCCCCCTGTTTATGCTCGGGGGATTGATGGCGCAGGCCCTGGAGCGGACCCGGAGCCTGCGCGTGGCGATTGGCTTGCATTCGGCCCAGAATACGTTAGCATTTTTGGCCGCGCTTCTTTAGAAGGTAGATCCGCCAGTCCGGAGCGGTCTTTTGAGGAATACTCTACCCGTGGTCGGCCAGATTGCAGCCGCCGGCCGTCGATCCCCCCGCATCTGATGCTAAGGGAAGCCGCCAGGTCGGCATGGGGCCGGCCCGACGGAAGTGTCATTGTGGTCTGTGTGTTTCTTTGCGTACAGTTGATGGAGAAACGGTCATGCCTCTGATCGACATGCCCCTGGAAAAGCTCCGGGAGTTCGCCGGGCGCAATCCCCGCCCGGCCGATTTCGACGCCTACTGGGACCGCGCCCTGGCCGAGATGCGCGCCCTGGACGCCCGGCCCGAGTTCGTTCCCGCCGCCTTCAAGGCTCCGGGCGCGGAATGCTTCGACCTCTATTTCACCGGCGCGGGCGGCGCGCGCATCCATGCCAAATACCTCCGTCCGGCCAAGAGCCCCGGCAAGCATCCGGCCGTGGTCATGTTCCACGGTTATTCCGGCAGCGCCGGCGACTGGCACGACAAATTGAACTACGTGCTGGCCGGCTATACCGTGGCCGCGCTCGATTGCCGCGGCCAGGCCGGCCAGTCCGAGGACAAGGGCGGCATCGTCGGCAACACCCTGCGCGGCCACATCGTCCGCGGCCTTTCCGATCACCCCGACAAGCTGCTCTTCCGCCAGATCTATCTCGACTGCGCCCAGCTGGCCGGGATCGTCATGAATCAGCCCGAGGTCGATCCGACCCGGGTGGGGGCCTGCGGCGGTTCGCAGGGCGGCGGCCTGACCCTGGCCTGCGCGGCCCTGGAGCCGCGGATCAAGCTGGCCGCGCCGGTCTTCCCCTTCCTCTGCGACTACCAGCGGGTCTGGGAGATGGACCAGGCGGCCAACGCCTACGCCGAGTTGAAGGAGTACTTCCGTTGGTTCGATCCCCGGCACGAGCGGGAGGCCGAAATCTTCACCCGCCTGGGCTACATCGACAACCAGCATCTCGCCCCGCGCATCAAGGCCCGGATTCTCATGTTTACCGGCCTGATGGACAACGTCTGCCCGCCCTCGACCCAGTTTGCGGCCTACAATAAGATCACTTCGCCCAAGGAGGTGGTCATTTATCCGGACTTCGCTCACGAGGGTCTGCCCGGCAGCGGCGACCGGACATTCCAATTCATGCTGGGGCTGTAGGGATTGTGGAAAATACGCCTATTCATTTTTGGGGCTTGCGCAACCTCCCCCGGATAGGGATATAATAAACGGTAATAGTCCGGCGGACCGGAAGGATGAGGAAAAAAGGAGAGGGGAAATGGTCGAGTGTCCCTTGGGCATTGGCGCGGGTACCGGAGCGGGTTATGGCCTGGGCTATGGCCTGGTCGCGGTTCTGGGCGTGGTGGCTCTGGCGGGGCTGGCGATCTGGGCGATCAGCCGCAACACCCCCACCCCTGCCGCCTGAAGCTGCTCAATTAAGGCAAAATCTGTGCGGGGGAACCGGCTTGGTTCCCCCGCGCCGTTTATTCCCCCCGCCCACACCCGTCGGATCGGCCGGTTCAGATGAGTGAGTCGGGCGAATGAGATCAACGCTGAGTTTGTCCAGCTGAACGCGCGAAACGGCGGAGCCGGACGGGAGTTTTTTGAAGAGGGCCGGGAGAACCTTTTTATAAAAAATTCTCCCGGCGTTCTTGCGTTGCAGGAAGGCTCATGGCCGCTGAAAATCATCCAACTGCCGCCGCACCGCGCCCGTTCCTACGCATTCTGCTGGGGCCGACCTGCTCGGGCAAGGAGCGGCTGGCCCTGGCCTGCGCTGAGCGGTTGGGCGGGGAGATCGTCTCGGTCGATTCGATGAAGCTCTACCGCGGCCTGGACGTGGGCACGGCCAAACCGGCCGCGGCCGACCGGGCGCGCGTTCCCCATCATTGCCTGGACTTGGTCGACCCCGGGGCCGAATTCAGCGTGGCCCGCTACCTGGAGGCAGCCGAGGCGGCCATCGCCGCCATCGCCGCCCGGGGCCGGCCGGTCGTGCTCTCGGGCGGTTCTGCATTGTATTACAAGGCCCTGCTGGAGGGGTTGTTTCCCGGGCCGGGGGCCGATCCCGAAGTGCGGGCGGTCCTGCGCGAGCAGGCCGCGCAGGAGGGGCCGGAGGTTCTGCACGCGCGACTGGCGGAGTTGGACCCCGCGGCCGCCGCGCGCATCCATCCGCGCGATCTGCGGCGTCTGGTCCGAGCCCTGGAGGTGCACTCCCTGACCGGCCGGCCGATCGGCGAGTGGCAGCAGGAATGGCAACGCGGCGCGCGCGACACGACGGCCGGCTGGCGCTATCCGGCGGCCGTGGTCGGGCTCGATTGGCCGCGCGAAGAGCTCTACCGGCGGATTCACGAGCGCGTGGACCGGATGCTGGCTGCGGGGCTGCTGGAAGAGGCCCGGGGGGTGTACGAGCGCCGCGCCGAGCTGGGGCGCACGCCCCTGCAAGCGGTGGGCTACAAGGAATTCTTCCCCTATTTCGCCGGCGAGCTGCCGCTGGCCGAAGCGGTGGAACTGCTTAAAAAGAACACCCGCCATCTGGCCAAGAGCCAGCTCACCTGGTTCCGTAAGTTTCCGGTCGCCTGGCTGCCGATGAGCCCGGAACTGACCCCCGAGGCGGCCGTTCCCGCCGTCCTGCGCCGGTGGGACGAGGCGCGGCCCGGGGTTTGAGCCGCGCGGCCAAGATTATCGGCCGCAAAGCCTAAAGTCCCTCCCTCCGGATTGTCGATAACCATGTTAACGTCTGTCGAGGGTCGCGCCGTCTGAGCGGCTCCCATTTTCAGGGAAGGACTTAGCCGTATGCATGGCAATAAGTTATGTCTGCTAAGCCTGGGAGCGGCCGCCTGCCTGTTGAGCGGTTGCGCCTCGATTTTGAGCGACCATCGGCACGGCGTCCAAGGCAATCCGGAGCAGTACCGCCTGGTTTTGGCGGAGAAGCTCAAGAATAAATACAACAATCTGCCGAATTACGCCGGCCAGGTTTCGCGGGTCGAGTTGGTCGTGCCGCGCTCTCCTAAGGTCAGTTCCGACGGCCAGGAGGTGCAGGTCGAATACGATCAGCTCGTATACGACAAGTGGGGCCAGCGCATGCCTCTGCTGGAGAGCGAGTATTACATCGTAACCTTCGGGCCGGGCCAGCCGAAGATCGTCCGCACCGAGCCCTCTCTGACGGTGGGTTTGAACATCCAGGGCGGTTATTCGGAGAGTGCGCCTGTGGTCGGCGGCCGGCTGGGCGCCCTGCGGACGGCCGAACCGGCCGTCCCGGCCATGCCGGCGGCGCCGATCGTGCCGGCTCCGGCTTCCTCGGATCAGACGACGTTGCGCCCGTCGGAAATCCTCACGCTTGAAGACGGGGACTTCGCGCCGCGCCCGGAAGCGGCTTCGGCCGTCTCTGCCCCGTTGGTGGCGCCGGTCAACGAACAGCTCCCGCCGGTGGTGATGCCGGCGGCGCTTGCCGGACGGGAAGCCAGGCCGGTGGCCGCCTCCGAACCGTTGGAGTTCGCCCCCGAACTGCCCGGCCTGGTCGAGAGCATGAAGCCCCCCCGTGCCGTCACCGGCCGCCTGCCCCGGGCCGAAGTCCGCAATCTGCCCCTGCCGGAACCGGCCACGCCCTGACCGTTCCCCAAAAATTGTGAAAGCTCCGTCCGATAACGCGCATTATTCTGGTAGGCCAGGCCGGCCGGTCAGACAAGGAGACGGCCAAATGCCGACAGGACGGGGATTGGAGCGGTTGATGCGGCGGCTGGGGCCGCGGCGGCGGCTGGCTTTGGCCGCGGCCGGGCTGGCGCTGGTCGCCGGCGGAATCGGCTTTTTCGGTTTGGCGCTGGCCGAGATCCGCGTCGCGTCTTGGGGAAGAACCTATGCGCGGGTCGACGAATTGCCGCATGCGCCGGTCGGCCTGGTTCTGGGCTGCTCTCCGCAGGTTACCGGCGGGCGGCAGAACCTGTATTTCCTGACCCGGGTCCAGGCGGCCGCCAGATTGTTCCATGCCGGCAAAGTCGATTATCTATTAGTCAGCGGGGACAATCATCGACGCGGCTACAACGAGCCTCTGGCCTTTAAATCGGCCCTGATGGCCCAGGGGGTGCCGGCGGAGCGGATCTACTGCGATTACGCGGGTTTTCGCACCTTGGATTCGATCGTCCGCGCCCAGGCCATATTCGGCCAGACCGATCTCACCGTGGTCTCGCAGGAATTCCACAACCGGCGGGCCATCTTTTTGGCCCGCAATCGAGGTATTCGGGCGCAGGGCTACAATGCCGCCGGGGCGACTGGTCCGGCCAGTCTGCGGGTGGCGGGCCGGGAGTATTTGGCCTGCCTTAAAGCCTGGTTGGACGTGCGCGTTTTGGGGACCAAACCCAAATTTTTCGGTCCGCCCATCCGCATCGGCCGCGACCGCCCGGTCTGACGCTGACCTGTTTTCCGGAATGGTTTTCGCAGGAATATTCACGCCTGGCGCGGAGTCGGCCGCCGCCGCAATCTCGTCCGCTTTGAATGGCGGCTTTATGCATTCGCAATGGCGAGGCCGGCAGAGAGCTTTTTTAAATGAACCGGGGGAGCTTTTCTGTAAAAAAGCTCCCCCGGAGAGGGGTTTGATCAGACCTTGCCCAGCACGCGCTCGCGGTAGTCGGCCCACTGCTTGTCGGAGGTGATGAAGCTGAACCGGCCGCGCAGGTCGAGGAAGAACTGCCAGGCCGAGGGCGTGGCCCGGGTGACGAGCTTCAGCCGCACCAGGTTGTGCAGGTAGTCGAAGAGCCGGGCGTGGAAGCGTTCGCTCTCCTCGCTCTCCCGGCCGCGAGCCTGGTCGGCGGCCTCCTGCACGTCCTTGAGGCCGCGCAGCAGCTTGACCACCTCGGCCAGCCGCTCGCTCACGTCCGGCCGGCGCAGGGCGGGGCAGACGTAGACCCGCTCCATCAGCAGTCCCGGTGTGGCCCGGGCCTCGCGCATCAGGCTGACGGCCAGCTGGCAGGCGGCGGCCAGGTTGTGTTCGCGCAGGGTTTCCTCGAAGGCGCCGACCGTGGCCGCCGCGGGCACGGCCTCGACCACCGTGAGCTGGTCGGCCGGCACCCGCAGATTGGACTCCGACAGCGATTTGAGCGCGTCCTCCTGGTCCGGGAAGAGGCCGGCGGCGGTGTTGACCGCCGCGCGCAGATTGGAGAGGACCGGGGCTAGGCTTTCGCTCGGTTGGATGCGATCCAGCAGGCCCAGGGCCTCGTGGGCGGCGCCGGTGCGCACGTCCAGCTCGCTCTCCAGCCGCCGCACCAGCCGGTGGAGTTCGTCCAGGAAGAGGCTCGAAGCCTGGCCGGAGGACTGGGATTGCAGGGCCTGCAATTCCTTCTCGCGGTTCTCCAGCGCCCGTTGCAGGCGGGCGCGTTCCATCCGTTCGGCCTCCAGGTCGCCGCGCAGGCGGTCGGCCTCGAAGCGGGCCCGGCGGCATTCCAAGTCCGCGCCGGTCGACTCGTTGCGCGCCCGTTGCAGTTCCTCCTTCAGCGCCTGGACCTCGGCGTCGAGCATCTGGTTGCGCGATTCGAATTCGCGCAGCTTCAGATGCAGCGCGGAATTCTCGGTCTTGCCCGATTCCACCGCGGCCAGCTTCTCGCCTTCCAGTTTGCTCAGGCGTTGGCGCAAGCTGGCGAGTTCCGCGTCGCGGGAGGCGACCTCCTCCTCCAGCTGGCCGGTCTGACGCTGCTGCGCGGCCAGAAGCTGGCGCAGCCCCTTGCTCTCCTGGTCGGTTTTGTTCCAGGCGTTCTGGAAGCGGCAGGCCCGCTCGGACAGCTGGGCCAGCAGCCCCGCGATCTGGCCGGCCAGGCCTTCGACCTCGCCGGCGGTGTCCATGGCTCTCAGGCTTTCGCGCAGAGACTTGAGTCCGTCGGCCGAAAGTTCGGGCGGGAGTTCGGCCGGGGCGATAAATGTCGGCCCGGCTTTGACCGCCGCGGGTTTGGGCGCGAGGGCGGCGGCCGGCGGCGGAACCGGGGAAAAACTGTCGGTGGGGGGAGACACGGCTTCCGCCGCCACGGCGGGAATGTCGTCTTCATCGTCGAAGGTCGAAATAGCGCCGACCGCCGGCAACGGCGGCGGCGTCCGGGCTCCCCGGGCCTGGGTGGCGGCCTTGTCCGAGTCGACCTTGGGCGGCTTCGAGTCCAGAATCTGGGTAGCGGCGGCCGAGGCCCCGTAAGCGTCCAAATTGCCGCCGGCTTGAGCGAGCAGGGCGTCGATATCGTCCTGGCCTTGGGGGCCGTCGTCTTTGCCGCCACCGGCCCGGGCGAGCAGGGCGTCGATGTCGTCCTGACCCTGGGGGCCGTCATCATCTTTGCCGCCGCCGGCCTGGGCGAGGAGGGCGTCGATGTCGTCCTGACCCTGGGGGCCGTCGTCATCTTTGCCGCCGCCGGCCTGAGCGAGGAGGGCGTCGATGTCGTCCTGACCCTGGGGGCCG
>CAYMGG010000057.1:11097-21476 GCA_964389915.1 uncultured Planctomycetaceae bacterium | reverse complement strand
GGCCGGCGGCGGCGGCGGACTTCACCGGCGACGGCGCCGACGACGTGGTCTATCTCGACCGCGCCGGCGGCCTCAACCTCTTGAGCATCGACCACAAATAGGAGAATCGCCATGCCTCAGAACCAATGGCGTTGGATTTTGATCCTGCTCGGCGGCCTGGCGCTGGCGGCCGGCGCTCCGGCGGCGGAAGAGGACGAGAACGAATCGGCCGCGGGCGTGGACCAGGAGGCCCGGGCGGAACTGCTCAAGGGCGACTGGCACGGCAAGATCCGCACCGTGATCGACCCGCTGCTGGGCCGGCCCACCCCCGAAAACCTGCGGGAACTGGCCGCGTTCATCCCGGACCTGGAAACCGACCTAGCCCGCTACACGCTCTGGCGTTCGGCGGCCATCGCCGACGACGCGGGGGCGATCATCCTGCTTTCCGGGGGAATGCGCCACAAGCATCCGTCCGTGCGCCGGGACGCGGTGGATCTGCTGGCCGCGCGGGGGCCCCAGGCGCGGACCGCGCTCTCTTCCCTGCTCCAGCGGGAGACCGAGCCGGGCGTGTTGCGCGAGGCGGTATTGGCCTTGGGCCAACTGCCCGGCAACGAGGGCATAGAAGCCCTGATCGATTTCGCCAACGACCGCTCGGCGCCGGCCAACGCCCGGGCGCTGGCCCTAAAGCTGTTGAACCGCGAAACCGGCCAAAAATTCGGCTCCGACGCCTTCGGCTGGAAACAATGGTGGAATAAAAACCGCGACACCTTCAAACGCGCGGAATAAGCGAGGCACGCCATTGCATCATCGGCCGAGCCAAACCGGGTGGCTGATCTTGTTCCTGTTTCAAGCGACGGGGGCCGCCGGTTCGATTGAGGCCCGCTTCCCGGTCGAAATCGCCGACCATTACGGCTATATCGATCCGACCGGAACTGTGGTCCTGCCTCCGCAGTATGTTTATGCTGGTATTTTTTACGAAGAACTGGCCCTGGCGGCCATTGAAGTCGAAGTCCAGCCCGGCGATTTCCACCGCAAATACGGCTTCATCGATCCGGAAGGGAACTGGGTAGTCAGGCCTGAATACGATCTGGCATTTGGCTTTAGCGGCGGATTTGCGCCGGTCTGTTCGGCCGGACGTTGGGGCTATATCGACCGCCAAGGACGCATTACCGTCCCGCTGCAATACATCCTGGCGCTGCCGGTCGCCGAGAGTCGCGGCCTAGTGATAACTGAATACTCCTGGGAAAAATCGATCTATACCTTACAAGGAGCGGGGATCAATCATGCGGCCGTGATCGATTTTCGCGACCGGAGCGTTCATCCGCTGCCAGAATCCTGGTTCATCGCTCCGAGCCTGGATTACAAATCGTACCGGGGAGGCAAACCGAACCGACGATGCGCTTTCGCCCAAATCGAGTTGCCCGTATACGCGATGAAAAAAGTGACCTTCTCCTGCGGCTTCCTGCCGATCCGGATAAATGACAAGCAACTGCGTTTCGTTGACGAAAATTATCAGCTTTCGGCGACTGCGGCCAACTCCAGTTGCACTTACCGCCCGTTTCAAGAAAACCTTTCCCTGATAATCGATCCAATGGGGCACAGCGGTTATGCACGGACTAATGGCCAGACCCAAATTCCCCTCAAATTCGCCAAGGCCAAGGATTTTTCCGCTGGTTTGGCTGGCGCCAAACTCCCCGGCGGCCAATATGGGTTCATCGACCAGCAAGGACAATTCGTCATCCCTCCGGCCTATGAAGATGTCGCCAGTTTCCACGAAGGGCTTTGCGCGGTGCGCCTGGATGGGCTTTGGGGATTCATTGACGGGGACGGCAAGCAGGTGATTCCCTGCCGATTCAGCGCTGTCACCTATTTCAACCAGGGGCTGGCCTACGCCAGTACCCAAACCGAAACCGGCTACATCAATCGGCAGGGACAATTTGTCTGGAAGGCGGCGGAACGCGAAATATTCATTACTTCCCCCTAAATTTCTGCGACCCAAGAATGACTGAGCTTGAAAAAAACGTTCGTCTGTTATTATAGCTTCTCTTCTGGCCGGTCAGTGAGTTGTTCAGCCGACCGAGGCGGAGGAGTTGCTTGCCTTGAGTCGAGCCGGCCGGCTAGTCGGCTTGGCCGTGCTCATCGCACTGGGGCTGCTGGCATTGTTCTGGCTCTGCGGCGGCAGCCGGATATAGATGGAACTTATGAATTACCGATTAGGACTGGATCTGGGCTCGACCACGACCAAAGCCGTGCTGCTCGACGCGGCGGGGCAGGTGCTGGGCACCCGGCTGGCGCCGACCGGAGCCGACGGGGTGGGCGTGGCCGCGCGGCTGCGCGCGGAGCTGCTGGCGGAGTATTCCTTCGCCGGAGTGGCCGTTGCGGCCACGGGCTACGGCCGGGCGGCGGCCGGCGACGTGGGGCGGCGGATCACCGAAATCACCTGCCAGGCGCGCGGCGTGCGCCACCTGCATCCCGACGCCCGCACCCTGATCGACCTGGGCGGTCAGGACGCCAAGGCAATCTATCTGGACGAAGCCGGCCAGGTGGAGGATTTCGTCCTGAACGACCGCTGCGCGGCCGGTACGGGCCGCTTTTTGGAAGTGCTGGCCCAGCGTCTGGGACGGACGCCGGGCGAACTCTCGGCTCTGGTCCCGCCCGCCGCCGTGCCGCCGATCACGGCCACCTGCGCGGTCTTCGCCGAAAGCGAAGCCGTGGGCCTGCTGGCCGGCGGCCAGTCGGCCGAAGCCGTGCTGGCCGGGGTGATGCGCGCCTCGGCCCGCCGGGTGGCGGCCCTGCTCTCCCGCCCGCGCATATCCGAGCCCATCTATTTCTGCGGCGGCGGCGCGCTCAACGAAAACCTCCGCCGCGAGCTGGCCAGCGCCCTCGGCCGGCCGGTGCTCATCGCCCAGCATCCGCAACTGACCGCCGCCCTGGGCGCGGCCCTGCTGGCCTGACTCCCGGGAACCTTTTTTGCAGAAAAGATTCCCGGGCTCTCCAAATAAATTCTCGTCCCACTATGCCAGCTAGAACATTCCTTCATCGGAGGATTGCCCCTCTCCGCCAAGGTATCCCGACAGACCGACAAGGCATTACGCCCGATCAGCGAGCCTCATCGCGCATTGTACCGCTGCTCGAATTCAGTCGTAGTCATGGCCAGCAGGCGAAACATGTCGAAGATAGACGCCACGGCGGGAAGCAAAGACCAGAAAAATAGCGCATAGACCAAACCCCAGCCGTATTGCCGCAGATAGAATCGGTGTCCTCCCCACAGCCCCAGCCCGACGCAAAACATTACGGCCACCACATGGCTTCGTCGCGTTCGAACCGGCTGCGCCACAGCTTCCGATTCAGCGGCAACTTCTGAAAACCCGGCGGGAAAGAATGGTTGGCGGCCCAGCGCCCACCGAATCAGTCGACCAAGCCAATATGCTCCGGCTATCACCCCGGCTCCATAGAAAAAAAACAAGGTGACTTTCGTTAACGCCATGGCAATCAGATCGGCCGAGTCACCATAAAGAGAACAGTTGGAAAACATGCTTCCCGCCACGCAGCCGACCTGCATGCCGACCGCCCAACAAATCCAGGCTCCATACGGAACGCAGTACAACGGATGGTCCGGTCCAAAACGCGGACCGGTTTTATCATCGGTGATAAAACCCGCCCAGAGCCACTCCGTTTTCAACCTGGGATTAGCGATCATATTCCCGCCGACCAGTAGACCGCAAAAAACGGCCGTATTTCACGGCCCAACACCAACGCCCCGCATCCATTAGGCAACGCCGGCATGTCCGTACATCCGCGGCATGCCGGCGTTCAGACAGAATCCGTCAAACGGGCCTGCAGACTAAACTCAAAAGCCCAGCTTCCTGAAGACGAACCGGCAGATGCCGCGCAGGAATTCGCTCTGCATCTTGCCCATCATCCAGGTCTCGCCCACGCGCTTGGAGAGGAAGCCCATGGTGGGGAAGCTGTGCTGTTGGAGCATGACCTGGTGCAGCCGGAGGCGATTCTGCAACGCCAGGGCCCACTCGTTGATGAGCTCGCCCGAGTTTTTGCCCACGATCGAGATGCCGTAGAGCTTGCCCGCCGGGCTGGCGAAGACCTTGAGGAATCCGCCCGGCGCGTCCTCGGCCACGGCCGCGCCGTAATCGCCGTAATTGACCCGGATCACCTCGTATTTCAGGCCGCGTTCGCGCAGGTCGGCTTCGCGCAGTCCGACGTGCGAGACGGCGGGATCGGTGAAGATGGTCCAGGGCACGACGTAGTTACGGAAATCACGTTTGAACGGCCAGGGGCTCATACTGTTCATCAGGGCCAACATGCCCTGGTGCATGGCCGCGTGCGAAAGCAGGTAATGACCATTCACGTCGCCGACAGCGTAGATGTGCGGCCGGCCGGCCCGCAGACAGCCGTCGACCTTGATCACCCCGCGCTCGGTCACTTCGACGCCGGCGTTGCCCAACTTCAGGCTGGCCAGGTCGATGCTCCGGCCGGCGGCCACCAGCAGCTTCTCGGCCGCGACCGACTCGCCTTTGTCCGTGGTCAGGACCAGCTGCCCGTCGCGGCGCTCGACCCGGACCACCTGCCGGCCGGTCATGACCTCAATCCCTTCGTCGGTGAAGGCTTGTTTCAAGACCGCGCTGGCCTCGGGATCGGCCCGCATGACGAGCTGGTCGGCCATCTCGATCAGCGTCACCCGGCTGCCCAGCCGGCTGAAGGCCTGGGCCAATTCGCAGCCGATGGCCCCGCCGCCGAGCACCGCCAGGCTGGTGGGCGCGGTCTCCAGATCGAAGATATTGTCGTTGGTCAGATACCCGCTTTCGGCCAAGCCCGGAATGTTGGGCACCATTGGCCGGGTGCCGACGGCGATGAAAATCCGCCGGGCCGTCAGGCGCTGGCCGCCGTAGGCGAGGGTGTGGTCGTCGACGAATTCGGCCGCGCCCTGCCCCAGCTTGAGGTCGACCTTCTTGAACATGCCCAGGGTCTTGTTTTCGCCAATGTATTTGACATATTCGCGTACCTTGGCGAAATGGCCGCTCAGTTCCGGCGGCGGCGCGGAGGTCAACCCCAGGGCGGCCAGCCGCTGCTGCTCGTGGCGGACCTGGGCCAGATGGAGCAGCGACTTGGAGGGAATGCAGCCCACGTTCATGCATTCGCCGCCGATCTTATGCTTCTCGATGGCCGCAACCTTGAGCCCCATGGCCGACCCCATGATGGACACCGCCATCCCCGCCGGCCCCAGGCCGATCACCGCCAGATCGTAATCATAGTCCATGTTTTTTCCTCATTCCTCAATTGGACGCATATTAGGCATGATCCGCCAGAAGCCGCCAGGTTACAATTTTTATTCCGATCCGGAAACGAATTGCCGATAGAGATTGGCGTAAGCCCCATCTCGGGCCAGCAGTTCCAGATGCGAACCGCGCTCGATGATCCGGCCGGATTCGATCACCAGCACCTCGTGGGCATGGCGGATCGTGCTCAACCGGTGGGCGACCACGAAACAGGTCCGGCCTTGCATCAGGGTGGCCAAAGCCCGCTGAATCCGGGCCTCGGTCACCGTGTCCACCGAACTGGTGGCCTCGTCCAGCACCAGAATCCGCGGATCGGCCAAGAGAGCCCGCACCAGACAGACGATCTGCCGCTGGCCGAGCGAAAGATTGGCCCCGCACTCGCCGACCTCGGTCAGTAATTTCTGCGGCAGAGTCTCCAACAGGTCCAGCACGTCCAGCCGGCCGGCCGCGGCCCGGACCTCCTCGTCGGTGGCCCCGGGTCGGCCGAACCGGATGTTTTCCAAGACCGAACCGGTGAAGAGGTAGTTGTCCTGCTGAATGATGCCCATCTGCCGGTGGAGGGAGTCGGCGCGGACGGTGCGGATCTCCCGCCCGTCGATCCGGATCTCGCCTCGGTCGGACAGGTAGAACTTGGCCAGCAGGTGGGTGATCGTGCTCTTGCCCCCGCCCGTGGGGCCGACCAGGGCGATGGTCTGGCCGGGCGCGACGTCGATGTCGATCCCATGCAGCACCGGCCGGCCGGGAAGATAGCTGAACCCGACCCCCCGGAAGGTCACCTGCCCCACGATCGGCGGCAGCTCTTCCGCGTCAGGGGCGTCACGCCAGGCCGCCGGCGTGTCGAGCAGCCGGAATACCCGCTCGGCGCCGGCCATGGCCGTCAGCGCGTCGTTATAGAGCCGGCCCAGATGCTGGAAGGGCTCGAAGAAGACGCCGGCGAGGAAGAAGAAGCGGATCAGAGCTTCAATGGAGAGCGGCGCGACCGGATCAAGCACCCGCCGCCCGCCCTGGAACAGAAGCAGGGCGATGAAGAGCTGGCTGGTCAGGGCCAGGAGCGGCACGAACAAGCCTGTGGCCCGGGCCATGGCCAGGTTGTACTGCGAATGGTCGGCGATCAGGCGGGAGAAGAGGTCGGCGTTCAGATCCTGGCGGACGAAACTCTGAGTCACCCGGATGCCGCGCACGGACTCGGCCAGGGTGGCGGTAACCCGGCTGAAGCTTTCGAGCATGGCCCGCATGACCCGCCCCACCCGCCGGCGGAATTCGCGGTTAATGAGCCAGATGAGCGGCGCCACGCCCAGGACCAGCAGAAACAACCGGGCGTCGGCCAAGAGCATCAGCGCGGCCGAAACCACCATCTGTCCGCCCAAAACCAGGGTGACGAACAGGCTATTCTGCACGCCGGCGCGGACGGACTCAATGTCGGAAGTAACCCGGCTGATCAGCCGGCCGAGTTTCATGTGGTGAAAGAAACCGAGCGGCATGGCCAGGACGTGCTCGAACACCTCTCGCCGCAGGTCGTGCACCACCCGCTCCCCCAACCGCAGGGCCAGCCGCTGGCGATAGATGAACGTCCCCTGGGTGAAGGCCGCCAAAGCCGCAAAGCCCAAGGCCCCCCAAAGAATGCCGGGCAGATCGTGCGACCGGATCGGCCCGTTGATGACCGCGCTCAAGGTCCAGGCCAGACACGGCAGCTGAATGCTGCGCACCACCACCAGCACTAACAGCGTGTTGCGCAAGCCCGCGCAAGCGCGGGTATAGCCGTACAGCCGCCGGATCAGGGAAAAATCCAGCGGCCGCTGGCCGGCCTCGGCCTCCGCGTCGTCCGGCCGGGTGATGGTAAGAGTGGGACGCCGTTGGCTCATTTCACTCCATGCTGAACGTGGACCGCTCCGGGGGAACTTTTTTTGCAAAAAAAGTCCCCCCGGACCCCCTCAAAAAAACTCTCGTCCCGTCCATTTGAACGCCGAAGCCGGCGAAGCTTGGCTAAAGTTTTTTGAAAGAGTTTGAGAGAACTTTTTTTTCAAAAAAGTTCTCTCAAAACTCAAATGCTTTTTATTGGTTCCCTTCCGCTGCTTCGCCGCGGGCGGCGCTGCCAGCGTCAAGCAGGCGGCGGCTCTCCCGGTCCACCAACTGAGAACTGACCAGCCAGCGGTACGGGCCTTTCTGAGCCATTAGCTCTTCGTGCCGGCCGGCCTGAACGATCCGGCCGCCCTGCAACAGCACGATCCGGTCCGCGCGTTGCAGGGTGCTCAGTCGGTGGGCCACGATCAGCGTGGTCCGCCCCTGGCGGGCCTGCTCCATGGCGGCCAGCACCTCGCGTTCGGTCTCGGCGTCCAGGGCCGCGGTTGGATCGTCCAACAGGAGGATGCCGGGGTCGAGAAGCAGCGCCCGGGCAATGCCCAAGCGTTGCCGCTGGCCGCCCGAAAGGCCGCTGCCGCCCTCCCCCAGAGCGGTTTCATAGCCTTCCGGCAAGGCGGCAACGAATTCATGGGCCGCGGCCAGGCGCGAGGCCCGCTCGATGGCCGCGGCCGAAGCGTGCGGCTCGCCGAAGGCGATGTTGTCGCGCACCCGGGTGCTGAAAAGGAAATTCTCCTGGAAGACCACGCCGATGTTGCGTCGCAGATCGCCAAGTTCCAGTTCGCGCACGTCCTGCCCGTTCACCAGAACCTGGCCGGCTTGCGGATCGTAAAAGCGGGGAATCAGACTGAAAAGAGTACTCTTGCCCGAGCCGGTCGCGCCCAGCAGGGCCACGTACTCTCCGGCCCGGATGTTCAGGGACAGCTCCTTCAGCACCGGCTGTTCGGGAGCGTAGCCGAAGGTCACGTTTCGGAATTCGATCGCGCAGGGCGTGGCCCGAGGCAGCGGCCGGGCTGCTTCCAGCGAGCGGATCTCCACCGGCGTGTCGAGCACCTCGAAGACCCGCCGGGCGGCGGCGAAGCTGTCCTCCAGACTGTTGGCCAGATTGCCCAGGCCGGCCACCTGGCTGGAGAACTGCTGCAACAGGCCGCTGAAGACGATCAGCCCCGCCCCCAAGGGCAGCCGGTCGGTCATGACCAGGTAGCCGCCGTAGCTGAGCAAGATCACCTGATTGAACTGGGTGAGAAAATTGAGCAGCGAGACGTAGAGGCTGGTGCGATCGAAGATCTCGTTCTGCTGCATCTGCACCTCGCGGTTGGCGACCGCGAAGCGGGCGGCGGTCTCCGGCTCGCGGGCAAAACCCTTGATCACCCGGATGCCCTGGAAGGTTTCGGCCAGGGATGCCACCAGCCGGTCCATCAGCTGGCGGTTCTCCTCGTAGCGCGGGCGCATCCGCCGGGCGTGGCGCAGGCAGAGCCAGCCCAAAAGCGGCATGCTGGCCAGGCAGGCGGCCGTGAGCGGAGCATGGAGGGTGATCATGTAGGTGAAGCAGACGGCCAGGGAGAGGCTCATCACCACTCCCTGGAGCATGACCGTATCGATGAACATGCGGGTAGACTGGACGTCGCGGGTGACGCGGTTGATGAGCGAGCTGCTGGCGTTGGCGTCGAAGAAGCGGAAGCTCAGCCGCTGGAGCTGGTCGTAAACCTGGGTCCGCAGGTCGACCACGATCCGCCCCTGGACCAGGCGCGCGGTCAGGTCCGCGACCAGGAATTCCAGGCCGGCACGAAACAGGGCCAGGATCAGCACCCCGCCGCCGATGGCCGCCAGCACGGTCCGAGGCGACCAGGCCGCCGGCGGGCTCCAGCCCCCGGGCCAGCGCGGCGCGGGGGCGCCCGCGTCCACGCAGTAGCGCAGAAAGTCGATGCCCAGCCCGCCCAGGCTCAGGCCGGAGATGGCCAGTCCCAAAAGCAGAATCTGCACCAGTAGAGTTTTCAGGCAATCGCCGCGGTAGCGCCAGGCCAGGGCCAGCAGGCGCAGGGCGAGGGAACGAGTAGGCGGCGCACAGGAAGCATCATCCGGCATGCACTCATTATAGCCTTCGCGGCCGCCGCGCTACAAGTCTTCGCCTCCGGAACTCTGGCCTGTCCTTGTCCGGCGCTAAAAAGGCGAAGTCAGGCAAGAGTTTTTTGAGGGGTGCGTGCCGCCCCCCCAGCCAACGCTTTGCGTATCCGGCAGGTTCAGACGGGCGAGTCGCCCGGATGGGGTAGATGTTGAGTCTGTCCATCTGAACGCTCGAAAGTGCGAAGCCACTGGAGAGCTTTTTGAGGGGGGCCGGGGGAACTTTTTTGCAAAAAAGTTCCTCGAAAAGGGAAGTCCGCTTTTCCTTCCCTTCCCTCCCACCTCCGGATATGATGATGATTCTACCGGAGAAAATCATGAGTGATTTCTGGCTCTGCTTCGTCCCGCTGTTCGTGGCCGTGGACCCCATCGGCATCGTGCCGCTCTACCTGGCGCTGACCGAACGAGTGCCCCCCGAGCAACGACGCAAGGTGGTCTATCAGTCTGTGGCCACGGCGGCGGTCGTCTCCCTGGGCTTCGTGGCCGGCGGCTCGTGGCTGCTTAACGCCCTGGGCGTGACGGTGGCCGACTTCATGATCGCCGGCGGCATCCTGCTCTTCTGCCTGAGCCTGGTGGACCTGATGGCGGCCGGCAAGCCCCAACGCCAGGTCGACCCCGACAGCCTGGGGGCCGTGCCCCTGGGCGTGCCGCTCATCGCCGGGCCGGCGGTACTGACCACCAGCCTGGCCCTGCTCAACACCCACGGCACGGCCGGCACGGTCCTGGCGCTGGTTTTAAACCTGCTGCTGGCGGGCGCGGCCTGCCTGGGCGCGGACCGGATCAACGCCCGGCTGGGCAAGGCCGGGATGAAGGCCCTCTCCAAAATGACCATGCTGCTGGCGGCGGCCATCGGCGTGATGCTGGTGCGGCGGGGCGTGCTGGAGATTGTCCACTCCTGACGGCCAAAACGCCTGGGGGGACTTTTTTGCAAAAAAGTCGCCCCAGCCCCCTTCAAAAAACTCTCGCCCGGATTCGCCGATTCGAACGTCCGGCGGACGAATTCGGCGTTAACTGATCGCCGAACGGGAAACCCGCACAAGTTCACAGGCCTGACTCCAGCGCCACAGTCAGGCGAAGCTGGATGAAAATTTTTTGAGGGGGCTTGGGGGACCTTTTTTATACAAAAGT
>CAYMGG010000057.1:6816-11087 GCA_964389915.1 uncultured Planctomycetaceae bacterium | reverse complement strand
CCCCCAAAAATGGCGGTTTCCGCGGTCGACGGCCGAAGCTAGACGAACTTGCGGTAGCTCTTGAGCAGCACGAACGATTCGGTCTTGGAGATGTCCTCGACCTGCGAGAGGGTTTCGGTCAGGAAGCGGACCAGCCCCCGGTTGGAATCGACCAGCACCTCTACCAAAAGATCATAGCGACCGGCCACCACCGCCACCGACAGCACGCCTTCCAGCGCGGAAATCTCCTGGGCCTTCTGGTCCAGCAGGCGGGCCTCGCCCACGTTCACCGCGATTAGCGCCACCAGCCGGTTCTCCAGCACCTCCGGGTCGATCAGGGCCCGGACGGCCAGAATCCCGGCCTCCTTCAGCCGCTTGACGCGCTGACGGACCATGCCCTCGGAAATGTTGAGCCGCCGGGCGATCTCGTTGTTGGGTTGATACTCCTGGCGCAGGATCTCGATGATCCGCCAGTCGAATTCGTCGGGCTGCATCCTCAGCCTCCCGCCACGGCCGCAAAATCCGCCACCGGCAGGCCGAAGGCGGCGCCGCCCCCCGCATGGACGCAACTCCCCAAATACACATTGACGCCTTTGCGTACGGCGTCCGATTGGAATGCAGCCGCCTCCAGCCCTTGGCCGGCGATCAGCAGGCCGTACGGCAGGGTGGTGCTGGTCAGGGCCCGGGTGGAGGAGAGGGCCACCGCCCCCGGCATATTAGCCACGCAATAGTGGACAATGCCGTCGACCAGAAACACCGGATCGTCGTGGGTGGTCGGCCGGGTGGTTTCGACGCACCCGCCCTGGTCCACCGCCACGTCCACGATCACCGTTCCGCGCTTCATCAGACCCAGGTGCTCCCGGCGGATCAGGCGCGGAGCCTTGGCCCCCGGCAGCAGGACCGCCCCAATCACCACGTCGCTCTCGGCCAGCACGCTTTCGAGGTTGGCGTCGGTCGAATAGAGCGTGGTGATGCTCGTGCCGAAGATGTCGTCCAGATAGGCCAGGCGCTCCGGCCGCAGGTCGAGCACGGTCACGTCCGCGCCCATGCCCACGGCGATCTTGCAGGCGTTGGCCCCGACGATGCCGCCGCCCAGAATCCCGACCTTGCCCCGCCGCACGCCCGGTACGCCCCCCAGGAGCACGCCCCGGCCGCCGAAGGTCTTTTCCAGATACTTGGCCCCCTCCTGCACCGCCAGCCGGCCGGCGATTTCGCTCATCGGCTTGAGGCACGGAAGATGGCCGTGCGCTTCGATCGTCTCGTAGGCCACGGCCTTGATTTTCCGTTGCAGCAGCGTCTCGGTCAGTTCGCGGTCGGCGGCCAGGTGCAGATAGGTGAAAAGGATCTGCCCCTCGCGCAAAAACCCATATTCCGCCGGCAGCGGCTCCTTGACCTTGATCAGCATTTCGCTTTCGGCCCAGACCTCGGCCGCGTCCGGCACCAACCGAGCCCCGGCGGCCCGATACTCCTCGTCCGCAAAGCCGGCCTCGTAACCCGCCCCCTCTTGGACCAGAACCGTATGCCCCCGCTGCGCATATGATTTGACGCAGGAAGGAGTCAGCCCCACCCGATATTCCCGAGTCTTGAGTTCTCGCACCGTCCCGATTTTCATGTTCGCCCTCACATTTTTACGTTTTTCGCACTAATTACTTTTTATACTACGTTATTCGTTTTATCAAGTCTATTTCATACGTTTTATTGAAAATAGCCGCAATAGTAATGCGCAACCCGCCGAATTCTATTTTCGGCGGGCAAAGAATAGGAAGCAATCGGTTGTAGGCGAATTATGGCGCTGTGCTTCAGCTCAGTTCGAGGGTCTGGCCTTCAGCGCAGGCAAAACAGTCGATCTTCGCGCCGGCGGCGGCGATGCGCTGGCGGCACCAGGCCAGTTGACGTTCGAGGTCTTCATCGGTGCGGTCGGGATCATGATGGAAAAGCCCCAACCGCTTGACGCCGGCTTCCAGGGCCAGGTCCACGGTGGCGGCAAAGGTCGAATGCCCCCAGCCACGGGTGATTTTGTAATCCTCGTCCGTGTACTGGGCGTCGTGGATCAACAGGTCGGCCCCCCGGCAGGCGGCGACATAGTCCGTCCGGCTCAGGCCGCCCGGATGGGGAAAGCCGATCTCGTTGTCGGTCAGGAAGACGAAGGTCCGGCCGTTCTCCACAAAGCGGTAACCATAGCCGCCATTGGGATGGGAGAGCGGCACCGGGGCCATCCGCATGGTCGGGTGGCAGCGGTCGCCCGGACAATCCTGGCAGAACGTAAAATTGGCCTTCATGGTGCCGAAATCCACGGGAAAATAGGGCGGCTCCATCGGCCGGGCCAGATAGTCGCGCAGGCTGTCGCGCGCGCCCGGCCCGCCGCAGACGTGAATCGAGAAACGGCTGAAGTAGCCGGGCAGGAAGAAGGGGAAGCCCAGCAGATGGTCCCAATGCGAATGGGTGAGGATAAGGCAGAACTCTTTCAGCTCCGCTTCGTCGAGCAACTTTTTGCCCAGCTTGCGCAGGCCGGAGCCGGCGTCGACGATGAAGAGCGCATTGTCCGTGGCCCGGATCTCCAGACAGGTGGTGTTGCCGCCGTAGCGCAATGTCTCCGGCCCCGGCGCCGGCACCGAACCGCGACACCCCCAGATCGTGATGCGCATGCCCTCTCCCGCCCGCTTAGGTTATGCTAAAAAACATGTCCCGGAAAAGCCCGTCGGGGAAGAAAGCCCGCCCTTGGCGAAAAGGTGGCTCCCGTTTTCGGGCAAACCGCTAAAACCGTTTTTAGACGCAGCTCTACCGCCGGACCGCTCAACCTTCTTCGGCTTTTTCCAAAAACTCCGCGCGTAACGAATAGCCCTCGAACAGCTTGGTGCAGCGGTGGATGCGGACGTAGTATTCGATGTCGTCGATGGCCAAGCGCACGGTCTGGCCGGGTTCGAACGGCAAGGTCGATACGAACTTGGCCCCGCCGTCGCTCAGGTTCATGAGTTGAATCCGTGCCGTGCCGTCGCCACCTAAAAGCTTGACCACGCCCGGACCGTGCCGCTCCAGCCGCGGATAACGCCGTCGTTCGCTGCCGTCCTCGCTCATGCGTGCCCTCCGCCCCCTCCAGCTGTATTCGGCTATTCTCCCGTCCTCGCCTATCGCCGTCAAGAGCCAGTCGCCCGGAATCGGCCACGCCCGTCACCGGCGGCCAAATCCGCGACCACTCTTGACACCAAGCGTGGAAGCGGGTAGTGATGAGTTAGGCGGCCGGTGAGCGACGCCAACAGCGCCGCCTGGCCGGCCGCGAGGGGTGTACACATTCAACCAAGGAGAATGTCATGCTCAGCGAACGCATGCTCAAGGCCATCAACGAACAGGTTGCCAAGGAGTGGTATTCGGCCTATCTCTACATGTCCATGGCCTCCTACTTCGAGGTCGAAAGCCTGGAGGGCTTCGCCCACTGGCTGCGCATCCAGGCCCAGGAGGAGCTCTGCCACGGGCAGATCTTCTACAATTATGTGAGCGATCACGGTCACCGGGTGCTTTTGGGCAATATCAAAGCACCGCAGGCCGACTTCGCCTCGCCGCTGGACGTCTTCCGCCAGGGCCTGGAGCACGAGAAGACGGTCACCGCCTCGATCAACAACCTGACCGACATCGCCGTCGAGGACCGCGACCATACGACCCGGCAGTTCCTCGGCTGGTTCCTGGACGAGCAGGTCGAAGAAGAACGCAACTTCGGCGACATTTCCGCCCGCCTGGAGCGGCTGCCGTCCCAGACCGGCGGCGAGGGCCTGCTCTTCCTGGACAATCAGTTTGGCGCGCGGGTCTTTGTGGTGCCCGCGCCGCTGGCCGGCAAACTCTAGATTCCCGGCCGCACCCAAGACATCACCGTCGGGGCGACGCCTGCGTCGCCCCGACGCGTTAGCTTCATCGCGGCAAAGGAGGAAGCATGCATATCGTCCACGTTCATGTTCAGGTGCAGCCCGGCAAGGCGGCCGAATTCCTCGCCGCCACAGAGGAGAACGCCCGCCAGACCCGCCAGGAGCCGGGCGCGCTGGCGTTCGACATCCTCCAAGAACGTGATGCGCCAGAGCATTTCGTCCTGGTCGAAATCTATCGCGACGAGGCCGGCATGGCCGCGCATAAGGATACCGCCCATTATGCCCAGTGGCGGGACACGGTCCAGCCCTGGATGGCCCAACCCCGCCGGGGCGTCAAGCTGGTCCAACTCTCCCCCGCCCCGGGCAAGACCGGCGGGAAGTGAGCGATTTTTTGAGGGGGTTGGGGAACTTTTTGCCCACAAATTCCCCAGGAAAGTT
>CAYMGG010000057.1:0-6806 GCA_964389915.1 uncultured Planctomycetaceae bacterium | reverse complement strand
GAACTCACCGCGCTGAATGCGAGCCAGGGTCTCTTCGGCGCAACGCGGGCAATAAGTCTCGGCCACCTCTCCGCCCAACTCGCCCGGCCAGGGCAACCGATACTTGCCATCGACCCGGATTCGCTTGCAGACGCGGCATTGAACGAACATTGGCTCCCCCCCTGTCGACCGGTAGTTGGCGAATTCCAAACCCCGGAAATCGCGGTGCTTACATCAAGTATTTACGACCCGCCCCCCCCTTTCTTTCGACCTAAATTAATTTTTCCGGAAAAGATTGAAACCTTTTATTCAGCCCCCAAAAAGCGCATAACCGATAACAAAAAACGGGGCGCGGTCGCCCGCGCCCCGAATCGTGCCGATTATGCCACTAGCCCTTAGGTCAGCGTCACCCGCCGACCACTACGGCTTGACCGTTGCGCCGCCAGCGCCACCCGCAAAGCGCTAAGTCCGTCGGCCAGCGAAGGCGAGATATCCCCCTTCCCCTGCCGCAGGCGACCGATAAAATATTCCATTTCTAGTTGCCAGGCCGGACGCTGCGGACCGGATAAAAGCACCTTACGCTGAAGGTTTAGCTTGCCCGAAGGGTCCTGCCGGCCGGCGGCCAGCCGCACCTCGCCAGTGGAATAATCCACCGTCAGGCAACCGCGGTCGCCCATCAGTTCCACGCCTACGAAACCGGCCGGACTGGTCCAGCCCACTTCGATATAACCCAGGCAGTTGTGGTCCAGCTCCACCAGCAGCAGCGCGTTGTCGTCCACCGCGATCTTCTTGCGCAGCGTGGCGGCCTTGGCCGACACGGCCCGGATCGGCCCCAGGAACCACTCGGTCAGGTTGATGGCGTGAATGCCCATGTCCAGAATCGCCCCGCCGCCGGCCAGTTTGGGATTGTAGAACCAATCGGTCCGTGCCCAGCCGGGGAACGGGCCGGTGTGGGCGAAGCGGATGCGGATCATGTACGGCTTGCCGATCTCGCCCTTGCGCAGCGCCTCGCGCGCCTTGAGATTGAGCGGATTGAAGGTATGGGTAAAACCGACCATCAGCTTGCCGCCCGTCTCGGCCTGAGCCCGCCGGATCGCCTCGCCCTGGGCGGCGGTCATGGCCACCGGCTTCTCCAGCAGCACCGCGCAACCCCGTTTGAGGCAATCCACCGCCTGGCGCGAATGGAACGCGTTGGGCGTGCAGATCGAGACCACGTCCAACTCCTCCCGGGCCAGCATCGCCCGGTAGTCGTCATACTCGGCGGCGAATTTGAAGCCGCGTTCGCGCACCTCTTTGCGGCAGCGCGGCTCGGGATCGGCCAGCGCCGCCAGCACGCAGCCGCCGGCGGCATAGCCGGGAATATGGGCATGCTGAGCGATGGCGCCGCCGCCGATTACTCCGACCCGTAAAGCTTTCTTCTTCATGTCAGCCTTTCCGCCCGATCTTGCGGCGCAGGAAATTGATGGCTTCGGAGATGTCGCCGGCCGGATTAGCCCCGACCTCGCGCTCGATGGTCAGATAGCCCCGATAACCGATTTCGGTCAGAGCCTGCAGGTAGGCGTCCCAGTCGACGCCGCCCTGCCCCAGCGGCACCTCTTCGAACAGCCTGCCCGTCGACTCGACCAGCTTCTTGAAGCCGCCGTTGGCGAAAGCGCCGTAGACCGCCTCGGGGTCGCAGGGCTGCAACTGCACGCCGTCCTTGGCGTGGGTGTGCACGATGTACTTGCCCAGGGTCCGCACGGCCTGGGCCGGGTCGTCGGCCACCACCATCACCAGATTGGCCGGATCGAGATTCACGCCCATGCCCTTTTCGCCCACCGCGTCTAGGAACTTGGCCAGGACCGTGGCTTTCTCCGGTCCGGTCTCGATGGCGAAGGTCACGCCGCACTTACCGGCGTGCGCGCCCAGCTCCCGGCAGGCGGCGAGCATGGTGGCGTACACGGGCGATTTAACGTCGGCCGGCACCACGCCGATATGGGTCGTCACCACCTTGGTGCCCAGATCGGCGGCCAAGTCGACGATGGCCTTGGACCGCGGCACCTTGGCCTTATTCTCTTCCGGGCACTGGAACCCGTGCCCACCCAAATCACCACACAGAGCGCTGATCTCCAGCCCCTGGTCGGCCACGAACTTTTTAAAGTCCCGGCGGGCGGCGGCGTCCATCTCGGGCGAGATCTCGCCCTTGACCGCGTAGATCTGAAAACCGTCGGCCCCCACCGCCTTGGCCTGGCGCACGCCTTCGCGCGGCCCCAGGCGGAACGAATCGCTGAGCACTCCGAGCTTGAACTGGTTCATCCGCATCCCTCTTTGAAAGAAACCTATGGCCGTCGGCCGGCCCATGTCCGGCCCGAGTTTCACCTTATCTACGCGCCCGCTCGATCACGATAGCCAAAATGCTGATTCATATGACAAAAACGCTGATTATCCGCCTCGAACAAACAGCGTCTCATTTAGATATGCAAGCAGAAACGCGAGGCCGATAGGGGCATTGGTCCACCCCGAATAAATGCTGCTCTGTCCGCCCTCGAATTCGTCTCCGCCGCCCCACTCGCCCCGGCGCGTGTCGTACATGCCCCGCCAGCAGCCCCGCAAGTGGGGATTTTCCGAACGATCTTGGATCTGGGTCAAAAATTCCAAAGACCGCTGGAACGCCGCGGCGTATCGCGCCTCGCCCAGGACTTGAGCCGTATGCCACAACCCCAAAGAGGCGAAATTTTGCGTGTAGATGAGATCGGCCAGATGCGGCGAGGCCGGCGCTTCGTAATGCTCAGCCGGAAAGTGCCCGTCCGGCAACTGCCGCTGCACAAGCAAATCTGCGGCCTGTCGAGCGGCGCACCGAGCCGATTCCAGCCCGGTGGCCTGGGCGACGATCGAAGCACAAAGCGACAGATACGCATATTCCGAAAGCGCCCAGGGCAAACCGCCATGTGCCGCGGCTTGGCGGGAGCGCGCGTCGTAATCCGGAGGACCGGCCAACGCATGCTCGGCATAGTACCGCTCGATAGTCGGCCGGTATCTGGTCTGCGAGTCGTTGCGTTCGGCGTGAGCCAGCGCCATGGTGGCCAAACCGAACCAATGCGGATTAAGTCGCATACCCGCCATAATGTTCTCGCCATTCTGCCAAGACCGGCCGAAACGCGCGACCTCATCCAGGCATTTCCCGACATGTTGATTGAGCGTCCGAGCCGCGGTCACGGCGTGCCGGCGCAATTCCGGCCGGCCCCGGTCGGCCAGAATGAACAGAATGGTTATCACCCAGGAGTTGTCGTCTGTATAGCAGCATATCGCGCGCGTCGGTTGAAAAAATTGCCACAAGCCGGAATGCGTTCGACCGACTTCGATGTTTTGCAGCGAAGTCCGATTGAAGAGAAAATCGATCAACATATCCGCCGTCTCCTTGGCGGAAGCGTCCGGCAGGGCCTGCGCGGCCAGATCAAACAGCAGCGCGGTCTGGAAATTGCAATCGGCGCGGCGATGCTCCAGGGCGATCAGACCTGGCGCGACTTGGGAATGATACGGAAAATTTTGCAATGTCTGCTTTAGCGCCGGATTCCCTTCGGTCAAAAGCAGTCTTTCGGCCACGCCCCAAAAGCCGTCCCCGGGTCGCATCACCCCCGATTCGCGAAACCAGCGCAGGCTGTTTTTCACCACTTCGAGCGCATCCATCCTTCGCCCTTTCCCGGACTAAAGCTTGCAAAAGCTTTTGGTTGAACGCGGCTCCTTGGCCAGATCCAGCAGGCGCATGATGGCCAGCGACTCGGCCCGGTCGATGCCCGCCTTGCCGGCGGCGAAAAAGTCCAGCACCGCCGCGGCCAGATTGACGAAGATCCGGCTCCCGTCGACGGGAAGATATTCCGTGCCGCTAGCCAGGGTCAGACTGGCGGCGAAAGGCGTGTTGGCGTTGGCCTGGAAATTGATCGTTGCCGTCCGGCCGCCGGCGAAGTCGATCAGCAACTGCTGAAAACCGCCGTCCTCGCGCCGATATAGCCGGGTGGCCTGCGAGCCCAGGCAGCTGATGGCCAGCTCGAGCGGGTGAATGCCATATTCGCCGAACGAGCGGCCGCTGCCCCAGGCGGTCAGGTGGCGCAGATTCTCCCACCCGGCCTCGGCCAGATGCGTCTGAACATTGGTATAGCGCAGGGCCGAGCTGGTCTGGATCACGGTCGCATGCTTGTCGGCCAAGGCGAAGATCTTTTTGGCCGTGGCCAGATCGGGAGCAAAAGTCTTGTCCACATAGGTCGGCTTGCCGAACGGAAAGATCTGCCGGCATAGCTCCAGATGCGTTTCCGGATTGGACGGGGCCAGAATCATGAAATAGTCCACCGCCGCATTTAGTTCGCCCGGATCGGAGAAATAGGGCACCTCGTTCTTCTTGGCCCACTCCCGGCCCGTCTTCTGATTGGCCGCCAGGCAACCGGCCACACTAAATCCACGGCCGGCCAATTCGCTCCGCAGAATTTTCAGATAAGTATTGGCGTGATAATTGTCGAGTTCGTAGTCCACATAACCGATCCGTCCGCCAGACATGGATTTCTTCCTTTATTTTGAACTTTTCTGGGGATCCTTTTTTGCAAAAAAGGTTCCCCAGACCCCGCCAAAAAACTCTCACAATACTTCGTTTTCGGGGCCACTCGGGAAAAGCTGGTTAAAGTTTTTTGAAAGAGTTTGAGAAGCCTTTTTTTCAAAAAAGTTTTCTCAAAACCCCGATTATTATTGGTTCTCTTGCGTTCCTAGCAATTGATCTTCCGCCCCTGCTGAGCCGAGCGGTAAGCCGCGTCGATTACTTGGCTGGCCCGCACTCCGTCGGCGGCGGTCACGGCCGGAGTCCGGCCGGCGCGGACACACTCGACGAAATGTCCCACCTCGCCGGCGAAGCGGTCCGGTCCGGCCGGGACCGTCGCCCGCTCAACCTGGCCGGTCGGATCGAACCATTGGAGATTGTCCCAATATTCCAGAATCGCCTGCCCCTTGGTGCCATAGACCTCGATCCGCGCCGCGCCGGGCTTGGTGGAGTGGGTGCAGGTGATCTCGCCGAAAGCTCCGCCTGCGGTCTTGAGCAGCAGCACGCCGAAATCCTCGACTTTCACGGCGTGAGTCTGAGTCGCGGTCACGGCCGTGACTTCGACCGGTTCGCCCACCAGATGCCGGAAGAGGTCGGTCGAGTGGCTGCCGTTGTCGATCACCGTCCCGCCGCCGGAGAGAGCGCGGTTGGAGCGGTGATTGACCGCCAGGTCCAGCCAACCGGCGAAGATGTTGCGGAAGAGCAGAACCTCGCCGATCCGCCCGGCGGCCAAGCCTTTCTTCAGCTCCATCACGGCCGGATGGAAGCGGTGGCAATAGGCCACCATGAACGGCCGGCCGGACCGCGCGGCCGTCTCGGCCAGTCGCGCCGCGCGGTCCGGATCGATTTCAAGCGGCTTTTCGCAGAGCACGGCCAAGCCGCCGGCCAGCAGTTCGGCTCCCAGCTCCAGATGCGTGCCGGGCGGCGTGCAGATGCTGGCCGCCTCCAGGCCGCAAGCCAGCAATTCCTTGATCGACCCGACAGGTTTGAGATTATGCTTGGCCCCAAAAGCCCGGGCGGCCTCGGCGTTCACATCATACACCGCCGCCACTTCCACGCCCGCCTGGGCGCGATAGGCGGCCAGATGCGCGTTGGCGATCCCGCCGCAGCCGACAATGCCCACTTTCAAAACCGCAGACATGCTGTTCTCCGATTTTTTTCCGGACGCTCCCTAGCGCCGGTAATGGTTCAAGCCGTTTCCCGCACCACCAATCGCGGTTTGACCCAGTCCCCCGTCTCCGGCCGGCCGTAAATCACGTTGATAAGCTTGCGCATGGCCAGTTCGCCCAACTCCCGGAAGGGCTGGTGAATGGTGGTCAGCGCCGGCGTCACTTCGCCGGTCAGGTCCAGGTCGTCAAAGCCGATCAGCAACAGATCCCGCCCCAGACGGGAACGCGCCGCCCCCAGATGCCGGCAGAGGCGCAGCGCCGCCCGGTCGGTCGCGGCGAAAATTCCCCACGGCTGGTTCGCGCCGACCTTAGCCGCCCCCAGCCGCGCGGCCGCCGCTTCCGGCTCGGCCAGCCACTCGACCGTCCCGCCGGCCCGCTCGACCCAGGCGGCGAAATGCTTCTCGCGCGCATTGCACTGGCTGAGGGTCAGAAATCGCCGGCAGCCGCGCCCCCACAAATGCTCGGCCGCCAGTTCCGCGCCGGCCCGGTCGTCGATGGCCACCACCGGCACATTCTCGGCCGGCTGGGGCGAGATCATGACTACGTTGCCGCCGGCTGAACGGAATTCGTCGATCAGTTTCTCGATCCGCCGGTCGGTGAAATAGGGATAGGTGACGATCCCGCAATTGGCCTGGTCCCGGCCGGAAGCGAGGAAATCGCGATATTGCGCCAAGGTGAGTCCGAAAGCCAACCGCAGTGGGAAACCCTGATCCGCGGCCGCCTCGGAGAGGCCGAAGATCAGATCCGCCACCAGCCGGTTGGGCATGTCGGGCAGAAAGGCGGCGATGGCCGGGTCCAGGCCGCGCTTCAAGAATTCGGCCGCCCGGTTGGGCCGGTAGCCCAGTTCCCGCGCCACCTGTTCGATTCGTTCGCGCGTCGTGGGCGCTACGCGCGCGTGCTTGTCCGGCTTGGGGCTGAGCGCCCGGGAAACCACCGAGACCGAACAACCGGCGGCCCGGGCGATCTCGCGGATGGTCGGCAACGCGCCGGTCGATTTCGTGGCCATGACCCCCTTTCTTGACGACAAATTCGCGGACCTCTTTTCCGGGGAACCTTTTTTGCAAAAAAGGTTCCCCGGACCCTTCCAAAAAACTCTC
>CAYMGG010000056.1:0-21569 GCA_964389915.1 uncultured Planctomycetaceae bacterium | reverse complement strand
ATCGTGCCGACCAGAGTCTGCACCTTCGGGCCGGTGTCGCGGATGCCGTTCATGGCGCCGGCCAGCTCGCCCAGCCGGCCGTCGCCGGCCAGGGCCGCCTCGCGGGCGGCGACCGCCAGCCGGTCGGCGGCGGCGGCCTGGTCGGCGTTGCCCCGGGCCTGGGCGTCCAGGCGGGCGATGGTTTCGGTGATCTGGTCGACGGCGGCGGTCTGGGCCACGGCGCTCTGGGAGAGCGACTCGCCGGCCGTGGCGATCTCCCGCGAGCCGCAGTCCACCTCGCCGGCCAGGCGCGTGCCCTGGCCCAAAAGCTCCCGCAGCCGGGAGAGCATCTGCTGTAGCGCGCCGGCCAGCTCGTCGCGGTCGGAGGCGAAGCGCACGTCCGAGGTCAGGTCGCCCTCGGCGATCCGCCGGGCCACGGCGGCCTTGGCCTTGAGGCTTTCGGACATGGCGTTTAAGGCCGTGGCCAACTGGCCGATCTCGTCGCGGCCCATCTGGTCGAGCTGGCCGTCCAGGTGGCCGTCGCGGACCGAGTGGGCCAGCTGGACCCCCCGGCGCACCCGCCCGACGATCCCCGCCGAGACGAAGATGCCCAGGCCCAGCGCGCCCAGCGAGGCCCCGACCATGCAGAGCATGATGAGCTGTCCGGCGTCCCGCTCCCGCGAGAGCAGCTGGCGGATCGCCCCCAGCTGCTGGCGTTCGCGATCCAGGCGGGCCAGTTCGTCGGCCTGGCGGGCGGCCTCGCCTCGGGCCAGTTCGGCATGGATCTTCTCCTGGCGACCGCGGACCCGGTTTTCCGCCTCGGTCAGCGCCGCCAGCGCTCGGTCGAAACCTTGCTTCACCGCGGCCTGGGCGGGAATGAACTCCGTGCCCAGGACGTCGCGGGCGCGGGCCTGTAGCGTGGCCAGCGTGCCTTCGGCCTGCTGGATGCGATGGAACTGCCCGTCGATCTTCTGTAGCCGCGGTTCGATCTCGGTCTTGTAGAGTTTCTGGCGTTCGGGGGCCTGGGCGGGCTTGAGCGCGACCAGGCGTCCGAGCGCCGCGTGCAGGGCCGAGTGTTCGGCGGCGATGATGCCGGCGGCCTGGTCGAACTCCGCCCAGCGCTTGCGCCAGGTCCGGGCGAAGGTGCTGGGCAGCCAGGTGCCGATGGGCGAGGCCTCGGTCTTGACGGCCACGGTGATCGGCGCCCCGAGGAAGACCTGCTCGCGCAGCTGGTTGGCCCAATCCTGGTGCGCGCCGCGCAGCTGGCTGAATTGCTCGTTCAGGTCGTAACCGTGTTCGTCGACGTGGCGCGGCTGCCAGAGTTCGGCGATGCGGTCGGCGCATTGCCGCAAACGCAGGTAGGGTTCGCGCATCTCGTCGAGCGCTTGGGCGATGGCCGCGTCGGCCGGCGAAAATTCCTGAGTCAGTTCGGATCGGGCGTCCGGTTTCAGCGCCGCGAATTTGGCGGCCAGGGCCTGGGCGTATTGGGGCAGTTCGCCGGTGTTCAGAAATTCGCCCAGCTGCGCGGGGGTTTTTGCGGCTTTCTTTTCGGCCTTCGGCGCGTCGTCCTTGCTCTGCGCGGCTGCCGGTTGGTCCGTGCCGCCCAGCAGAGACTGGAGGGAGACGCCCGTGCTCTCGGCGGCTTCGGCGGCCGCGAGTCGGGCTTGGCGCGCGGCCTGGGCCTGTTTCAGCTTTGGCGGGGAATTCTCGAACAGCAGCAGGCCCAGCTTTTCGCCCGGCAGGACCGGCTTCTCCCGGTTGTAGATGAACAGGTCGAGCAGGTTCTCCGACCAGCGGGTCAGCGGCTGGGCCGCGCCTGTTCCCGCCGCCCGGGACTCATCGTTTCTGACCATCGCCGCGGTCAGCTCCTGGCGCAGATCATTATAGAGCTGGGCCTGTTCCAGCAGGGCGGAGTTGACCGCGGCCAGGGAGGTGTTGTGGGCGCTGAGGGCGGCGTTGCGGTCGCTCAGTTGGGCGTTGGCTTCGGCCAGGACCACGGTCTGCTGGCCGAGGGTGGCGCTTTCGCGGTGGATGGCCAGGGCCACGCCGCCGATGGCCAGGCCGATGGCGGCCACGGCGATGAAAGCGGCGGTCAATTTTCCGCGCAAACTCATGGGCTCTCCCGGCTACTTTCTTGTTAGCCAGTCTGCCCTCAAAAACGGCGCAAGCAAGTGATGTTTCGGTTAGAGTTTGATGCGCTGATCATTGCCCGGCGAAAAATTCGGCCACGGCCGCGACCACTTCGTCCTGCTCGGCCGAGGTCAGTTCCGGGAAGACCGGCAGGGCCAGAGTCTCGCGGCTGGCCGCTTCGGACTGGGGAAAATCGCCCGCCCGATAGCCCAGATTTTTAAAGCATTCCTGCAGATGGAAGGGGCGGGGATAGTAGACCTCGCAGCCGATCCCGCGCGCGGTCAGGAACTTCTGCAGTTCGTCGCGCCGGGAGGTGCGGATCACGAATTGATTGTAGATATGCCGCTCCCAGCGGGCTTCGGGCAGGCCCAGGGGCTGCGGCGAGAGGCCCCGCGCCGCAAACAATTCGCGGTAACGGGCCGCATGCCGGCGGCGGGCGGCGGTCCAGTCGTCTAGACAGGGCAGCTTGACGCTCAAGGCCGCGGCTTGCAGGGTGTCGAGCCGGAAGTTGCCGCCGATCAGGGCGTGATAATATTTCGGCTTGGAGCCGTGGACCCGCAGCCGGCGCAGGCGTTCGGCGAAGGCCTCGTCGTTGGTGACGATCGCGCCCGCGTCGCCCAGCGCGCCCAGGTTTTTGCTGGGGAAGAACGAGAGGCAGCCGGCCAGCCCCAGCGTGCCGGCAAAGCGGCCGCGGTAACTCGCGCCGATCGCCTGGGCCGCGTCCTCGATCACGGCCCAGCCCCGCGCGGCGGCCAGCTCCAGGAGCGGGTCCAGGTCGGCGCACTGGCCGAAGAGGTGCACGGGGATGATCGCCTTGGTGCGTTCGGTCGCGGCGGCCGCCACCCGGGCGGGATCAAGGTTGTAGGTGGCGGGCTCGATGTCGACGAAGACCGGGCGCGCGCCCAGGCGGGCGACGGCCCCGGCCGTGGCAAAGAACGAATAGGGAGAGGTGATGACCTCGTCGCCCGGCCCGATTTCCAGGGCCATCAGGCAGGCCAGGAGCGCGTCGGTGCCGGAGGAGACGCCCACCGCGTGGGCCGCGCCGACGTATTCGGCCAGCTGTCGCTCGAAGGCGGCCACGGCCGGCCCGTTGATGTAATGGCCCTCCCGCGCGGCGGCCAGCAGGGCGGCCTCCAGTTCGGTCTGGATCGCGGCGTACTGGCGGCTCAGATCCAACAGTGGCACGGGCATGGGCTAGGTCTCCGGTTGGGGGCGAAGGACGTCATTGCCGTCTCGGCCATATTTTCCGCCAAATGATTTCGGCGCAGTCTTGAAAAAATCGGACCGGAAGCGCCCGCTCCCGGTCCGATCAAGGATAAGCATTTGGCCGCCGGAATCAATCCCAGGCGTGGCCGGCCGAGCCCAGCACCTCGACGCACTTGCGCTTGTACAGCTCCTTGAGCGAGTCGCGGGCCGGGCCCAGGTACTTGCGCGGGTCGAATTCGCCCGGCTTCTGGGCGAAGACCTTGCGGATCGCGGCCGTCATGGCCAGGCGCCCGTCGGAGTCGATGTTGACCTTGCAGACCGCCGACTTGCAGGCCTCGCGGATCTGGTCTTCGCCGATGCCGATGGCGTCGGCCATCTTGCCGCCGAACTCGTTGATGACCTTGACCAGGTCCTGGGGCACGCTGCTGGAGCCGTGCATCACGATCGGATAGCCGGGGATGCGCTTTTCGATCTCGGCCAGGATGTCCAGGCGGATCTTGGGGGTGGTGCCGGGCTTGAACTTGAAGGCCCCGTGGCTGGTGCCGATCGAGATGGCCAGCGAGTCGACCTTGGTCTTGCTGGTGAAGTCCTGGACCTCGTCGGGCTGGGTGTAGGTGTGGTGCTCGGCGCTGACCTCGTCCTCGACGCCGGCCAGCACGCCCAACTCGCCCTCGACCGTGATGTACGGATCGTGGTTGTGGGCGAATTCGACCACCTTCTTGGTCTCTTCGATGTTCTTTTCATAGGGATGGTGCGAGCCGTCGATCATGACCGAGGAGAAGCCGGTCTCGATGCAGTCCTTGCACAACTCGAAGGAGTCGCCGTGGTCCAGGTGCAGGGCGATGGGGATGGCCCGCTTGCCGCCGTTGATTTCGCGCGAATACTCGACCGCGCCCTGGGCCATGTAGCGCAGCAGGGTCTGGTTGGCGTACTGCCGGGCGCCCTTGGAGACTTGCAGGATGACCGGGGATTCGACCTCGGTGCAGGCCTGGATGATGGCCTGGAGCTGTTCCATGTTGTTGAAGTTGTAGGCGGGGACGGCGTAGCCGCCCTTGACGGCCTTGGCGAACATCTGCTTGGTGTTGACCAAGCCCAGATCGGTGTACTTGACTCCCATTGGCGCATCTCCTTTTATTTTGTGCAAACCGGCCGAAACCGGAACCAGATGGCCGAAGCAAAACTCCGGGAAGTGTAGCGGCAACCTCCGGCGGCGACAAGTTTTTTTGGGTCGGTTGGCGAAAGTGTTCGAAGGGAGGTTCGGGCGCGGGGCCGGCGTCGCTTTGCCGCATGCGGCGAATCCTTATATACGCACAGCCAACCGCCTTTGGCGACTTCGCTTCCGGCCTGCCCGTTACGCTGCCTATAAAAAACCTTCATAAAGCGAGCCGTTTGGAGGAATGGGTCGGAAAAGAGGGGGCCAGGCCGGAGGTTAGCGGTCCAAGAGGGCCGCCCCGCCAAGTTGATGGTTATATCGCCTGGCCGAGCGGGAATCTTCGTGCCGGTTTTGGGCGTGTTTCGGTCCGGCGGATGGGGCTTGTCCCAATAGCTCGATTTGGACTATAATGGCCGGGGCAGACTTCCAGCTGACCGGCAGCGAATGGTCATTTCGGTTTCAGACGGGATCTTAAAAGCGGGACAATTCAATGATTTCCAAGCACATTTTGGATGCGGCGCGGGCGGGGTTGATCGTCTGGGTGGCGGCCGTCGGTTGGGGGTTGGCGGCCGCGGAGCCGGATGCGGACCTGGTCCGTCAAGCGGAGGAATATCTGGCCGAGAAATCGCCCGCGGCGGCGGGGGAAAAGCTGCAAGCCTTGCGGGAACAGGGCGAAGCGGCCACGAACGCCGTGCGCGAGGCGGCCGGCTGGGGCTGGGTGGTTCCGGCGGATTTTCAAGATTTCGCCGGCCTGGTTCGGGAGTTGGTGCCGGGTGAACCGGCGCCGACCGATCCGCAGCTGAACGCGCTCTGGGACCGTCTGCCCGGGACGGCCCAGGGGCCGCTGCTGGAACTCAAGGAGAGCCGGCGCGCCCCGACCGAGGCCGATCAATGGGCTTTGGCAGACGGACTCAATCAGCTGCTGGCGGCCGACGGGGCCGAGCTGGACCCCGGGCTGCAAAACCGGCTTAAGTCCGCGCCCCGTCGCCCGCCCGCGGCCAGTGACCTGGTCTGGAGCCGGGCGGTCGATTTCTGGGCCGCCCAGGCCGATACTCTGGCCCGACAGCTGCTGGTAGTGTGCGGCATGCCCGGCTTTGCCGGCGCCAAGCGGCATGTGGCCAAGCTGGCGGAGTTGAACGACCCTCGCGCCGGGCGGCAGCTGTTTGCCTATCTGACTTCGCCCGAGGGCGGAGTCCGCGCCTCGGCCCGCGAAGCGCTGGCGGAAAAAATCCGCCGCCGGCCAGACGAAATGGCCGTCCGGTTCGCCGACGAGATCGGCCGCCTGAGCCTGATGCCGGCCGGAAAGCTGGAATTCGAGCCGACCGTCAATCTGTTCCGGGCCGCGCTGGCCTTCGGGCCCAACGAGGCCGGCCGGCTGCTGGAGCCGGCGCTGAAAGCCAATCGGCCGGAATTGCGCCGGGCGGCGCTGACCGCGCTGGCGGGGCGGCCGGAGCTGCTGGGCCAGGTCGGCGTGCGACTGGCGCTGGAAACCTATCTGACCAACGAGTGGCAGAACGAGGCGGCCGTGTTGGAGGTGCTGAACCTTATCCGCCGGGCCAAGGAGAAGGAGACGCTCAAGCTGGCCGCCGCCGGCCTCAAGCACCACAACCGGCGGATCGCGCTGGCCGCCACCGAAACCCTGGCGGATTTGACCGGGCAGAAGTTCGGCCCGAATCCGGCCGCCTGGGAGGCCTGGCTGGCCGGCCGGAAGTAGCCGCCCGGGCGGCGCTGGCCACGGAGGTCGGAATCAAATGAAGCGGGGCCGGCTCATGAGCCGGCCCCGCGAATTTTAGCGGGCAGAGTCCGCGTTTCTGGCAGCCCGAAGCGTCCGCCCCGATGGATGAAGGATCAAGCTGCGGCGTCGCGGAGCGGACGCAAAATACCTTGCCTCAAAGGCCCATGTCGCTCAAATCGCCGCTGTTGAGCGGATACCAGACCATGGTGCTGGAGCTGAGGCGTAGGGCGTTGGTGACCTTCTGCTTGGCTTGGTTGAGCGTTTCCGTGCACCACCAGATGTCGGCGTTACCGGTCATTTTGACCTCGTTGGCCGTGGTCAGCAGGGCGCCGAAGACATGAGCTTTGGCCGGATTGTTGCCGCCGCCGGTCACGTACAGCTCGCCGCCCCGGTGGATGATCAACCCCTTCCAGCTGAACTGGCCGGTGATGTGCAGGTCGCCGTCGACGATCAGCACGCCGTAGCCTTCGGTGCTGCCGCCGGAAAGGGTGAGCTTGTGCCCCTCGCTCACCTGCACGTGGATGATCGGGAAATTGTTCATGCTGGTGCCGCTGAACGCAGGTTCCACGTCATTGTGATTTTGCGCGCCTGTGATCGTGGTGTGGGAGACGGACAGGTAGGCTTCGGCCATGGCGTTCAGGTCCACCGTGGCCGTGCCGGTCGAGGCCCGGCCCACGACTTCCGCGCCGGTGGTCTGGTTGAGGGTGCTGACCTGCGCGTCATTCTCGGCCAGATTCACGTTCTGCGAGCCATAGACGTCGTGCCCGCCGGCCTCCAACGCCGGGTTCCAGGCGATGGAGAACTGGGCGGCGTCGGCGGCCACACCCGTGGCCAGGCCGGAATCGTCGGTCTGGCCGCCGGTCTCGCCCGAGCTGCCGCCGTCAGTAGTGCCGCCGTCATCCTTCTTGTCGGCGCCGGTCACTTTGTCGTCATCTTTTGCGGCCAGCATGATTATCCGGCCGGCCATCACGTCGGCGACCATGTCCGAATTGTTCGCGGCCTGGTCGTTATAGGCCAGGAGATCGGCCTGCCCGCTCATGACCTGTTCGGCGTTGGGCGGCAGCTGGGCCAACTGGTCGGCGCTCGAGCCCGAAGTGGACCGGCTGCTGGCGGAGGGCAGGTTGTGGTCCTCGGCCTTGATGGTGAAGGCGTTGCTGGGCAGTTGGGGGTCGGGGTCGGCGTCGATGTAAAGGGGCGAGGGCACGTCGACGACCGAGCTTTTGTTCACCTGGATCACGGCCAGCACGCCGCGGCGGAATTGGTGCTGGCCCACGCCGGCCAGCGAGTTGACGGCCACCAGCTTGTATACGTCGAAGACGCCGGCCGAATCGCTCATGCGGTCGGCGTAGTTGACCGATTCCAGAAAGTCGCTGCCGACCAGGCCGTTGCGGTGGGCGTAGTAGGCCGAATAGATCCGCACGGTGCAGGCGTAGCTGCCCAGGGCGACGTTGAAGTCGGCGAAGTAGCCGGTGGCGGGGTTGGCCAGGTTCGCGCCCACCAGATCCACGCGCTCGCTGCGGGTGCTGCCGTCGGGCATGGCCTGGTTGGCGGTGGTGACGGTGGTCTGGAAAATGTCGGCGATCTTGCGCTTGAGGGCCAGGTCGGCCACTTCCAGCGCGCGGCTGTACTCGACGCGCTGCTGGCTCTGCTGGGCGGTGACCTGGCTGCTGATGGCCAGGGTCGCCACCAGCCCCATGACGACCATGGCCATGATGAGCGAGATCAACAATGCCGCGCCGCGTTCTGCGGGGTTGCGCCGGCTGGTCGGATTAGCTTTCATGATCGGCCTCCTCTTTATTGATTGCCGAGATTGACGGTCGTCTCACTTTTAATCAGCAGCGGGGTTTCCGCGTCCAATTTGACCATATAGAGCGTGATCTTGAGGGTCGAGCCGGTCAGATGAAAGATCGGGTCGTCGCTGCCGTCGCCGCTGGCGTCGCCCTTGACCACGTTGTCGCCGGTCAGGGGGAAGCTTTTGGCGGCCAGGCTGACGCCGTAGTAACTGCTGCCGGTGGTGCCGACCGCGCCGGCGGGATATTGTTTCTCCAGCCGTCCGAGCTCGAAGGTGTCGGTCGTATCGCCGTCTCGGTTCAGGTCGATCTTCCGCTCGGACTCGTTGAAAGAGGTGGCCGGCGAGGTCGGAACGAACGCCAGGGTGGTGTAGAATTTCTGGGCCGAGCCGCCGCTGCTGACGTGTTCCTGATCCAGGAATTGGCCATTGAAGGTCTTGGTCAGCGCCGTGGCCGGATCGCCGGCGTCCGGGCGCACGCAGCCCCACTCGATCTGCAGGTTGGTGCCGAGCATGTCGCCGTCGTCGTCGTGGTCGACCGGCACCAGGAAGCGCAGGCTGTAGCTGCCGGCGTTGAGATTGATGCCGGAGAGTCCGGTGATCCAGTCCTGGTAATTTCCGCCCTGGCCGTTGCTGGTGCCGTCGGGGATCCAGGCCGCGCGCAGCAGGTCGGTCATCTCCTCCAGGGCGTGGGAGAGGTCGCTTTCGATGGAGTTGCTGGTCTGCTGAAATTCCGCCTGGCGGCTGACCGAGGTTATAAAGTAGCCGCAGATAGTCAGCACGACCGTGAGTACGGCCATGCTGATGAGCATTTCCAGCAGGGTGAAGGCGCGGGCGGTGTGCAGCATGGGCGGATCCTCGGTTATTTGACGACCAGCAGGTTGCGGGTGGCGCTGCGCGCATTGCCCTGCTGATCCTGCCAGTTTAAGGTCAAGGTTACGGGTGCGAGCTTGAGGTTGTTCCAATTGCTGGCGGCGACCAGGTTGTTGTTGTACTGGCCGTTGCTGTCCAGATCGAGGTTGGTGCCGAAATCGGCGGGGATGGCGCTCTCGTTCAGGCTCAGGCTGATGGAGAGCCGGCCGCTGCCGCTGGGGCCGGTCAGTTCGGTCACCGTCTGGCCGGTGTTACCGGAGTCCAGGTATTTTCCGACGAACGCGGCGAACCCCTTGTAGGTCGTGCCGCTGTAGACGTAGGACAAGGAGGTGTTGCCGGCATCGGCCTGAATCGCGGCCAGGCGGGTTTGCAGCAGGTTGGTGGCGGTCACCTCTTCGGAAGTGGCCTGGTTCAGGGTGACGGCGCTGAAGTAGGCCGCCGCCAGTCCCAGGCTGGCGATCGCCAGAATGGTGATGGCGACCGTCAATTCGACCAGCGTCATACGGTTAGCCCGAATCAGGCGGTTTCTTGAGGTAAACATGGGCGTTCCCCGCTGAATGTCCTTGGCCGACCAACTTTCAGTCAAAGTGCAAGCGCCATGCCATGGGGAATAAAAGGTGGGTTTGTAAAGCCCGGCCGAGGTGGAGGCCGCCGGAACCATTTGTAATTTAAAGTGGTTGAGTTGGAAAAACTCTATTTCTGGTTTTGTCAAGTTATGGATATAATCGGCGTGGCGGGGGCAATATATCCGATTTAGGAATAATGCCTGCTACGGATTTGCGGCAGTCGTGCCACGAAATTGCGGCGGCGGATTTTTGTTTCTGGCCAGGAGTTTCAGCCCAACCTGAGGCCTAAAATCCATGCAGTGGCGGTTTTTGCGCAGCTTTCAATTCAAATGCATGCTCGGGATGGTCTTGGTCTCCCTGGCGTCCATGCTGATCTTGGGCTGGACCTATGACACTTGGATCAAGACCGCCGCCGAACAGCTGATGCATGACCGCCTGAATAAAGCGTTGATGGCCTTTCCCCAATTCACCGACAACCTCAACGCCAATCAATCGCAGCTGGTGCTGCTCGCCCGACGGTACAACCTGTCGGGCGCCGGACTGTATGACGCCCAGAACCATAAGGTGGTCTGCGCGATCGGCTCACCCGCCGATCCCGAGGCGCTGCGTAAATTTGCCGGCGCGTTGTACAGTGATGCCGAAGGGGCCACCAACTTGGTGGCGGCGGATTCCGGCGGGGGCAAGATCCTGTGGGGAGCGCGCCGGCTAGCCCGAAACGGACACGAATATCTCTTTGTGGTGGCCATAGCCCAGGATCAGGAACTCTTCCGGAATGATTCCTTTTCCGCCATTCTTTATCTTTCCTTGATCGGCAGCGTGCTGCTGGCGGCTTTGCTTTCCTATCTGCTGCTTACCAATACCGTGGCCCGGCCGGTGCGGTTCATCTCTCAGGCCATGGCCGAGGTGGCCGGCGGCAATTATCAGCGGCACTTGCAGTTAAAGGTCGACCTGGAATTGGAGGAATTGGTCCTGAGTTTCAACCGTATGGCCGAGATGCTGCAAGCCAGCCGGCGCGAGGTCCAGGAGTATCAACAGTCCTTGCAGGACAAGATCGCCCAGATCAAAGCCGACCTGGAAGCCAAGGAAAACGCCCTGATTCAGGCCGCCAAGCTGGCTTCTCTGGGCGAGCTGGCGGCCGGCGTGGCCCATGAGATCAACAATCCTTTGTACCATATAATGCTTTCGGCCGGTCTGCTTTTGGAGGACGCCACCGATCCGGCGGCCCGGCAGCGGCTGGAAAAGCTGATCACCCAGGCCAAGCGTTGCCGGCGGATTGTCAGCGACCTGTTGGAATACGCGCGCGGCGAAGGGGCGGCCATGGAGCCCTTTAACTTGGGCGAGCTATTGGAGGAGTGTCTGTTGGATCTGCGCCAGCACGACCTGCCGGACGAAATCGAAGTCAGCCAGCATTGGCCGGCCGAGCTGCCACCGATTCGTGGCAGCATGCGGGAGATCAAGCGCGTCTTCAATGGCGTGCTCCGTAATGCCGTGCAGGCCATGACCGGACCGGGGAAACTTACGGTAGAAGTTGACGACTCTCAACATCATAAGCTGAAAGTAGTTATAAGCGATACGGGCGTTGGAATGTCCGAGGAGACCCTGGCCCGGGCGTTGGATCCGTTTTTTACTACCAAAGAAGTCGGACAAGGCACGGGACTTGGCCTGGCAATTGCATACGGGATTATCACCAGGCATGGCGGGCAGCTCTCCCTCTCCAGTGAGTTGGGGCGGGGGACAAGGGTGACTATTACCCTGCCCCTTACCCGTGGCGAATCGGCAAAGCCGGCGGGGAGTCAGCCATGAACGCAGAGCGAATCCTGGTCATCGACGACGACGCACCGCTTCTGGAGGTGATCGCCGACTGCCTGAGCCGCAAGGGCTACCGGATCGATACGGCCACGACCGCCGCCGAGGCCGAGCGTCTGGCCGAAGCCACGGCCTATGATTTGTTCCTGCTCGACTACAAGATGCCGGGCATGAACGGCATCGAGCTGATGAAGCTCCTGCGCCGGATCCGGCCCGAAGCCGAGGCCATGATCATCACCGGCCACGCCACGCTTGAAAAGGGCGTGGAGGCCATCCGCGAGGGCGCCCGCGACTACGTGGCCAAGCCGCTGGAGGCGTTCGAGCTTCAGCACCGGGTCGAGACGATCATGGAGCGCCGCCGGCTCCGCCTGGCCTTGAGCCGCCAGGAGGCCTTGGGCGGACAGCGGGAGGATTTCGGTATCGTCGGGGTGAGCGCCGCCATCGGCCGGGTGCGTGAGCTGGCCCGGATGGCCGGCCCCACCCGCAGCACGGTGCTGATTGAAGGCGAGAGCGGCACGGGCAAGGAACTGGTCGCCCGGGCCGTGCATCTGGCCGGCGATCGGGCGGAGCAGCCCTTCCTGGCCGTAAACTGCGGGGCCATCGCCGCCCAGCTGGCGGAGCGGGAGTTGTTCGGCCACGTCAAGGGGGCGTTCACCGGGGCGGCCGCCGAGATGCCGGGGTATTTCGAGGCGGCCGGCGCGGGGACGCTGTTCCTCGACGAGATCGGCGAGCTTTCGCTCGATCTACAGGTCAAGCTGCTGCGCGTGCTGGACCGGCAGGAGGTGCTGCGGGTCGGCAGCACCGCGGCCCGGGCGGTGACGGCGAGGCTGATCTTCGCCACCAACCGCAATCTGGAGGAGATGGTCGGGCGGGGCGAGTTCCGGCAGGACCTCTTCTACCGCCTGAACGTGATCCGCATCCCGCTGCCGCCGCTGCGCGAGCGGCGCGAGGATGTCCCGCTCCTGGCGGCGACCTTCATCCGGCGGGCGGCGGCGCGGCTGGGGGTGGCGACCAAGCCGCTGGCCGAAGACGCCATGGCCGTCCTGGAGGAGCACGACTGGCCCGGCAACGCCCGCGAGCTGGAGAACGTGATCGAGCGGGCCCTGGCCCTGGGGCGGGGGGAACGGCTGGAGCTGGCCGATCTGCCGGGCTGGCTGCTGCGCAGCGCGCCCGGCGCGCCGGAGCGGGAGCAGGATCAGGATTTCATGAACGCGCGCCGGCAGGCGGCCGAACGGTTCGACCGCCAGTTCCTGGCTGCGGCGCTGCAACGGCACGACGGCAACATCAGCCGCACCGCCGAGGCCATCGGCCTGGCCCGCAGCGCGCTGCAAAGGTTCTTACGCAAATACGGACTCGACCGGGAGGACTTCGCCTCCCGTGCAGAGGAACTCCATGCCGAACCGCCGCGGGAAAAATCCTGAACCGGCCGGCGCCGAACCCGGGATGACCGGGAAGCGGCGGGTCGGCCGGCCGCTCGGCAGCCGCAGTAAAAACGCGATTCAGCTTCCCACCGGTTTCTTCGCCTCCTCCGTCAAGCCGCGGACCAGCATCTATTTCGCCCTGCCGGCGCGGGGCCGGGCCGGCTTCACCCTGGTGGAGCTTCTGGTGGTCATGACCATCATCGCCGCCCTGGCGGGCATGATCCTGACGGCCAGTCAATTGGCGGTGGACGCCGCCCGGTTGAGCGTCTGCGCCAGCAATCTGCGCCAGATCGGCCAGGCGGCGGTGCTGTACGAGGGCGACTACAATTCCATGCCCCTGGGCGACCTGCCGGTCTCGCTCAAACCCTACGACGGGAACCGCGACTTGTACCTTTGCCCCCAGGACCCGGTCCGGCCGGGCGACAGCTTTTCGACCTTTTACGTCAACCGGCCCGAGCAGGACACCGACAGCGTGGTGCTCAGCTGCTCGCGCCACCGGGGCGGGCGCAAGGGGCCGGTGCTGTTCGGCATGGGGGTGGTGCGGGTCTCGCCGCTGGAGCCGATCTATGACCATTCCGGCAACCTGGTCGTACCCGGGACCGAAGTGGCCACCGACACTCTGACCTTCGCCGACTCCAGCGAGGCCAAGGTGACCGGCTCGGGCGCAATGGTGCCGCTGGTCTCCTTCCGCCAGGCGGGCGGCTCGCTCTGCAGCCTGGTGAAAGTGAAGAAAGACCACCACTGCAAGGTGACGAGCACGGTCACACCCGGCTCTGGCTTCGAGGTGGTCACGCCCTCGGCTACCGCCGCGGCGCTCGGGACCAAGTTCGACGTGACCGTGGGCAGCAACCCCGCGAAATACACCTGCGATCTCTCGGTGACGGCCGGGACCGTGGACTTTCGGCAGCGCTCGCCCAAGTCGCCCCACGCGGCCGTGCCCGCCGGCCAGAACCGGTCCATCGAACAGAACAAAAACTTCTGCCCGGATTGACCGCTCCGGTTTTCCACCCTAGCGCATTTCAATTTTGAGGATAGAGCCTCCCGAAGATTGCCGTAATTTGGCAGGGCCGAGTTTCGTCTCGACCGCTTTCGCTTATATTTACTCCATTTATTTGGGGTCGATTCTGGGGAACTTTTTTTGCAAAAAAAGTTCCCCAGCCCCCGCAAAAAAACTCTCGCCAGCTTTGTCTTTGCGGAGCGAGGCGGAGAAAATTCGAGGTTGGTGGTTGAAGCTATTCAGCTCATAATAATTGAAATTGATAGCAGGCGCTGCCGAGGCTACAGAGAGATGGGGAGCGAAACGGAGTTCGTCCCCTTCCGCCGAGAAAGGCGCTAAAAAGCCGCGGGGGAGAACCTGGGTTCTCCCCCGCGGGCGACGGTTGGCTTTTTCGGGTGCGGCTTATTCTTCTTCGTGGCTGGCGTTGCGGGTCCAGAGCAGCTCCACCCGGTTGCGGTTGAGCGCCTCCTGGTTCCAGCCGCTCAGGTGCGCGCCGGGGCGCAGGAAGCCGTACTGCATGAACTGCGGCACGCCGCGGAGGTTGGTCTCGGCCCGCTCGCTCGCGGCCGAGCGCACGGTCGGGCTCTCCTGGGCGAAGACCTCGCGCGAGGGCACCTCCCGCTTGGTCAGGACCAGCACTTCGAAGCCTTCGTCCGTGGACCGGTAGCGCGGATCGCCCATCGGCGCGAAGCGCAGCTCGGTGGGGATCTGGTTGAAGTCCTCGCGCTTGGGCTCGACTTTCTCCAGTTTCTCCTGCCGGTCGCGGATCTTGGCCATCAGCTCGCGGCACTGGTCTTCGGCCAGCTCCCGGGACTTCTCCTTGACCAGAATGTCGGCCACCTGCAAGCGCAGGGCCCGGTCCAGCTCGCCCTTTTCGTTGCGCAACTGCCGGGGCTCGCCCGGCACGTAGTCGAGCAGGCGCAGGCGCAGCACGCCCTGCGCGCAGGTCAGGGGCGGGTTGGCCTGGTCGAAGTTCTTGCGCAGCTCCTCGATCCGCTTGTCGCGCTTGGCGGCGGGCTGGCCGTCGAGCGCGGCGAGCCAGGCGGCCAGTTCGGCCGAGGCGCCCAGTCCCGGCACCGCCGTGTCCGCCGCGATCGGCAGGGCGGCTTCGCCGCTCACTCCGACCTTGACGCCGCGCTTCTGCATCAGCGGATCCTGGACCAGCTGCGCGGTCTCGATCGGCCGGTTCTCGGCCAGGCAGCGGGTCAGGTAGCTCTCGACCGGATCCTGGATGGTCAGCCGGGCGATGTCGCCGCGCTTCTCCTTGATGATGGCCGCCTTGATCTCGGGGCGGACCTCGTCGAGCTTGCGTTCGCCGTAGTCGGCCTTGTGGCGCTGAAAATAGGGTTCGATCTCCTCGTCGGCGATCTCGGGCTCCAGCGCCGAATTCTCATAGGGGGCCAGGACATACTCGAAGCGCCACTTGGCCTGGCTCCAGAAGCGCTTGTCGTCCTGCTTGGCGGCCAGGTACTGCTCGATGTGCTTCTCGAAGGCCGCGTCGCCCGCGGCTGCGCCCTCGAAGGCGGCCGAGAGCTGATCCTGGGCCGTCTTCTCGAACGCCTCGGCTTTCACGGCCACGGTCTTGTAGGAGCACTTCGAGCGCTGGGCGGCGTAGTCCACATAGGCCAGGTTCTCGCCGGCCGCGGCGGTGCCGTCGATCAACTCCACGAACTTGCGGATGATCAGCCAGTCGCGCACGCCGCGCACGAAATCGGCGTGGGTCAGCCGGTGCACCTTGAGGAAGCGGGCGTAGGTCTCCTGGTCGAAGCCGCCGGTGGGGCCCTGGAAATCGCGCCGGTCGCGGATGAAGGCGCCGATCTCCCGCTCCGAAACGTTCAGCCCCGCGGCCTCGGCGTCGCGCCGGTAGAGCATGGTGAAGGCCAGGGAGAAGGAGCCGTCCGGATCCTGCTCGGGCGGGAAGAGGTAGATGCGCGGCCGGCCGGTGACCGCCGCCAGCCGCTCCCGCCAGCCGGCGAATTCGTCGCGGCTGATCTTCTGCCCGTCGATCTTGGCGAGGATCGCCTCGCCGTGGGCGTCGCGCCACATGCTGCCGCTGGCGCCGAAGAAGAAGATGAAGGAGGGGATGACGACGATGGCGACGATCCAGTAGATCAGCTTCTGCCGTTCGCGGAATTTGTCCAGAGGCACGGGCGGCTTCCTTTTGCAATCAGGGTCTTAAAAAAAACATCCGCTCGACGGATCGGGCGCCGAGTTGTCGGAAAAGAAAAGGATTATATGGCCCGCCGCCGCGGGCGCAACATGTTTTCAAGGTGCGACAGCCGGCTAAAAGAGGCGGGCCAGGGCGAGCCAGCGCCTGGTTAACCCTGGCTCAGGCAAGGGGTAAAGCCGCCGCCAGCTGAAACCAGGCGAGTATTTGGCCGTTTCGGCAGCGCCGGATCGAACTCCGAGCCGAACTTTTCGCGTGCGCGCCTAGAATTTCTTGCGGTCGAAGCAGAGCACCGCCACCAGCAGCACCGCCGCCGAGTAGCCGGCGGCATAGAGGGCCGCATTCAGGAATTCGCCTGGCTCCAGGGGCGGGCCGTAGACCACCCGGTTGCGCAGTTGGAAATGGGTCAGATTGGGCAGCAGCAGGTAGAAGGCCTGGCTGACCGGTTTGAGCAGCCAGTGATGTTGGGAGACGAAATCGGTCAGCTGCTCGCCGGTCGCCGCGGCCACCGGCGTGGCCACCGGTTCGAAGTTGACCAGGGCCATCAGGCTGGGCGTCACCTGGCCAACCAGGTAGGCCGAGAAGGTGAAGATCGCCGCCAGGATGGGCGAAGAGATGGTGGAGAAGAAAACCGCCAGCGCCGTCACCACCGCCAGCTCGCCCAGGATTAGGACCACGGCCAGGATGAAGAGCCGGTCCACCTGGCCGCCGACCAGGGCCACGAAGCCCGCCGCCGCCGCCCCTACTCCTACCACCACCAGGGAGAGGACCACCAGCAGGCCCAGATACTTGCCGACGATGAACTGCCAGCGTTCCACCGGCTTGGAGAGGATGGTGTAGACGGTGCGCTTGTCGATCTCCTTGTAGATCAGACCCGTGCCCACGAAGACGGCGATCAGGGCCCCGAAGAGGCTGGTGACGGCCAGGGAGAAGTGCTTGACGATCTGGATCTGCTCGCCGACCGAAACCCAGCCCAGGCCCCGCCCGACCAGCATCAGTAGTCCGGCCAGGAGCAGGATCACATACAGGACTCGGTCGCGGGCCGATTCGCGGAAGGTGTTGAGGGCGATGTGCAGGACTTTGTTCACTTGTCGCCTCCTCCGCTCCAGGCTCCGACCTCGGCGCGGCTGCGGCCGGTGGTGCGCATGAAATACTCCTCCAGGCTCTCCCGGCCCGGGCGCACCAGCCGCAGGCGCCCTCCGCTGCGGCGGACGGCTTCCACCGCCCGGTCGGCCGCCGCCCAGTCCGGATAGGCGAAGAGGCGCAGCTCCCCTTCGGACCGGGTGCGTATCGCCTCGCGCTCCAGCTCCGCCGCCGCGGCCGCCGGCAGGTCCAGGACGCCCACCTCGATGCGCTGCTGGGCCGAACCCAAAAGCTCGTCGAGCCGGCCGCAGGCCTGCAACCGGCCGCCGGCCAGCAGCCCGACCCGGTCGCAGATCAGCTCGACGTCGGCCAGCACGTGCGAGGAGAAGAAGACCGTCAGGCCCTGGTTGCGCAGGCCGACGATGATCTCGCGCACCTGGCTGCGGCCGACCGGGTCCAGGCCGCTCATCGGCTCGTCGAAGATGACCAGGCGCGGCTGGTGGATCAGGGCCTGGGCGATGCCCAGGCGCTGGCGCATGCCTTTGGAGAAGTCGCGCACCCGGACCTCGGCGGCCTCCCGCAGGCCGACGAACTCCAGCAGTTCTTCGCTGCGGAGGTTTCGGCGTTCCCGGGGCACGTCGCTTAGCGCGCCGTAGAAACGCAGGGTTTCGCGGGCGGTCAGGTATTCGTAGAAGTAGGGGTTTTCCGGCTGGAAGCCCAGTTCGCGCCGGGCGCAGGTGCGGTCGACCGACTGGCCCAGGATCCGGGCCGAGCCGGCGGTGCAGCGCAGCAGGCCGACGAGGATTTTGATGGTCGTGGTCTTGCCCGCGCCGTTAGCGCCCAGATAGCCGAAAATCTCGCCGGTTTCGACTTGCAGGTCCAGTCCGTTCAAGGCGGTTTTGCGCCGGTCCCAGAAATGGTATCGGTAGTGGTGATGCACGCCTTTGATTTCGATGGCCGCCATGCGGGGTCGCTTTCGCTCAAACATTTGTTCGGGCTTGCCGCCAGACATTACTATAAAATCGTCAAATCCCGGTGGCGTCAAGCGATTATTTACTTGACGATTTTTAAACCTCAAATTTATCTTATGGTTGCGGCAGGGGGAGAATGGGGGGCGTGTGTCAATGACCAGCGAACAAGTTGGCGGCAGCCAGGTTGGGGGGGAGGGTGCTCCCCGCCTGCTACTCGTGGTGGACGACGATCCCGCCGTGCGCAATCTGCTGGCGGCGGCGCTCAGCACCGCCCGCGGGTATCAAGCCTATTGCGCCGCCGACGCCATGCAGGCCCGCGAACTCATGGAAGCGCATGACTATGCCTTCCGCTGCGCGATCATCGACATCATGATGCCCGAGATTTCCGGCGAGGAGTTCCTCGAATGGGCCAAGGCTGTGGCCCCGGGCATGGCGGCGGTGATGATCACCGGCAACCGCGACGACAAGGTCATGATCCGCTGCCTGGGCAAGGGCGCGATCGATTTTTTGGAAAAGCCGTTTCGTATCGAAACCATCCTGGAGGTGGTCGACCGGGCCGTCCGCCGGCAGGAGCGTTTCAACGAGCAGTCCGGCGACATCCGGGTGGAACTGCCGGCCGAAAATTGGGTGGAGCTGACCGCGACCTCGGAAATGGAATACCTCTCGCGGGTCCAAAGGTTTACAGATTTGCTTTTCGCCAGCCACCTGCCGCCGGAGGTTTGCGAAGACCTGCGCCTGGCGATCGAGGAGACCGGCCGCAACGCCATCGAATGGGGCAACCGATTCGACCGCGAGAAGATGTTTCACCTCTCTTACTGCCTCTTTCCCGACCGCATCGTGCTCAAGATCGAAGACGAGGGCGAGGGCTTCAAGCCCCGGGAGCTGCGCGATCCGACCATCGATCCCCACGCCCACATCAAGCAGCGGACCCAGGAGGGCAAACGCCCCGGCGGATTCGGCGTCTACATGCTGCAAAAGATCATGGACGAGGTCGTCTATTCCGAGAAGGGCAACAAGGTCCTAATGACCAAGCGCCTCCCGCGCTAGCCGGTGATCGGAAAAGCTGTCGCCGTCTTTGAGGCCGTGTCTCGGTTGGACGAATCCGCCAAATCCAGATATTAACATTTTTTGCGTAGCTCCGCCGCCGTTCTTCCGCTCCGGTCTTTGGTCGCGTCCTCGAAAGCCGGTTTTCTGGCGCCGGCTGCAACGGTGAGTGGCGCGAAATTAATCAGTCGTTGAAATCATACTGATCTGGAATACAATCGTGCCGAGCTATTTAATGTGGGGGAAGGTCCGCCTGAATGACGGAAAGGACAGCCATGAAATTGACCATCGGTAAGATGATCGCTCTGGCCATGGGAGTCGTGCTGGCGCTTCTGGGCGTGGTGGCGGTCTGGTCGGTCCTGGGGATCGGCGGGATTCTCTCCGACGCCAAGCAGATGAGCCATGGGGCCAAATTGCGCGGGGACATGATCCAGCGCGAGCTTGATCACCTGAAATGGCTGAACAAGCTGAACAGCCTCTTCACCGACGAAAAGATCGCCAATCTGGAACAGGCCGGCGTGCAGGTGGACCACACCAAGTGCGCCCTGGGCAAGTGGCTTTACGGCGAGGAGCGCAAAAAGGCCGAGGAACTCCTGCCGCAACTCAAGGAGACCTTCCTCGCCATCGAAAAGCCGCACGAAGAGCTGCACTCTTCGGCCAAGGAAATTGACCACCTCTATCGCCGGCAGCATGTCGGACTGCGTCAAGCGCTGGCCCAACTGAAAAGCGACCAGAGCGTTTGGCTGGGGGCCTGCGGAATGGCGCTGTTGTGCGAATCCGGCGGCATGGGCCAGGTTCGGGCCGTGTTGCGTAGCGGAGTCCAGCAGGCGATTTCGGTCCTGGAGACCTGCGCCGCCGACGAAAGTCTCAAGGATGTCTCGGCCCGTCAGGCCCAGGCCCTGGCCCAGCTCAAGAAGCTGCGCTACGGCCAGGAAAACCAGGAGTACTTCTGGGTCAACGATCTGGGGCCGCGGATGCTCATGCATCCGTTTAAACCCGAATTGAACGGTCGGGACCTGAGCGAAGTAGCCGATCCGAAGGGGAAGAAGTTCTTTGCCGAAATGGCCAGCCTCTGCCGGGAGAAGGGCGAAGGTTTTGTTTTCTACTACTGGCCTCGGCCGGGCGGCGAGCAGGCGGTGCCGAAGCTCTCCTATGTGCAGAACTACAAGCCTTGGGGGTGGGTCGTAGGCACCGGGCTTTATCTTGACGAGACTAACGCCGCGCTGTTGAAAGCGGTCGACCGCGCTGCCAAGGGCGAGCCGTTTTCGCTGGGCGTGAACCTGGACCCCGCCAAATCCAGCCTGGCCAAGTTTGTCGCTCAGGAGCGTACCGTCAGGTGGTGTACGGACATGCCCGAGCTCAAGACGGTTTGCGAGAAAAATTTGGCGCAGTTGAAGGATTTATATGAGGACGTGGCGCACATCGAAAAACTCGTCAACGATGATAAGTTCGGCGAGGCCATGAAAACCTTCCTCAACCATATGCAAGTTCAATTGGACGAGATGAACGCCATCTTCGATCAGGCCATCACCGCCGAGGACAAGAACCGGGAAGGCGCCGCCGCGGCCACGGCGGTCTTCGAAAGCAAGACCAAGACGGCCCTGGCCAGCGTGCAGGGCCGGCTCCAGCAGGTGGTCAAGATCACCGAAGGCAATCTCGTCACCGACGAGCAGCTGGTCACCGGCGCCAGCCAGACCCAGACGGCGGTCAGCGTCGTGGGCTTGGCGGCGGCGGTCCTGGGCGTGGTGCTGGCCTTTCTGATCGGGCGGTGGATCGTCGGTTCCCTGGGGCGGATCATCCAGGGGCTCAGCGACAGCTCCAACCAGGTGGCTGCGGCTTCGGGCCAGATCTCCTCCTCCGCCCAGCTGCTGGCCGAGGGGGCCACCACCCAGGCCGCCTCGCTGGAGCAGACCTCCGCGGCGCTGGAGGAGATGGCCTCCATGACCCGACAAAACGCCGACAACGCCGGCTCGGCCGACGAACGGATGCGCCAGACCACGCAGCAGGTCGGCTCGGGCGGTGCGGCCGTGCGCGACATGTCCGGCGCCATGCGCGAGATCGACGATTCGGCCGAGAAGATCCGGCGGATCATCGGCACGATCGAGGAGATCGCCTTCCAGACCAACCTCCTCGCTTTGAACGCCGCGGTCGAGGCCGCCCGCGCGGGCGACGCCGGCAAGGGCTTCGCGGTGGTGGCCGACGAGGTGCGCAACCTGGCCCAGCGCTCGGCCCAGGCCGCGCGCGACACGGCCGAACTGATCGAGGGCACGGTGGCCCGGGTCAAGAAGGGCACCGGCATCCTGGATAATCTGGAGAAGAGCTTCGGCGAGATCGAGGGCAGCGCGGCCCAGGTGGCCGGGCTGATCGCCGAGATCAATTCCGCCACCCGCGAGCAGGCCCAGGGCGTGGACCAGGTCAACACGGCCGTGGCTCAGATGGACAAGGTCACCCAGCAGAACGCGGCCAACGCCGAAGAATCGGCCTCCGCCGCCGAGGAGCTAAACGCCCAGGCCCAGCAGCTCCAGGCCATGGTCGAGCAACTGCTCGAGCTGGCCGGCGGCCAGACGACGCAGGGCGGCTACGGCGCGGGAAGCGGCGCCGCGCGGGGGCCGCAACAACGGTTGGGCGCGCCGCGGCCCGCCGCCCGGG
>CAYMGG010000055.1:2377-21864 GCA_964389915.1 uncultured Planctomycetaceae bacterium | reverse complement strand
CGTCGCCGGCCGGAACGGTGCGCTGCTCGGCGGCACCCTTCCCGTTCGCCGGGGACGCTTTCGCTTTGGCCATGCTGTCGCTCCCCGAAGGCTTATTCCCCGCCGCGACCGAACCCGGCCACCGGCCGGCAGCCGGCTCCGGTCATCTATGAGCGCCGGAGCTCTGGCCGCCAATCCGCTTCAGGCCTGAGGGACCGAACGGACGTGCTTTTCGAACTGCTCGCGGGCCGCGGCCGGATCGAAGTTCTCGAGCGATCCGCCGGCTTCGAAATGCTGCACGAAGACCTGGCCGACGGCGTAGGTGGTGGCCGCCGCGGTGACCGGCGCGGCCAGATACTGCACCGCCGTGCCCACGATCGGCAGGGCTCCGCCCAGGCCGCGCAGATTCCACGAGGAGAAGACCGCCGGGATGAAGCCGCCCAGCAGCGCCGAGATGCTCGCCCCGATCGCGTGGTCGAGGAAGGACTGGTCGTAAAGCTGGGAGAGCGAATAGAGCATACGAACCTGGATGGCGGTGATGGCCAGCCAGTTGAAGCCGGGCATGGGGATGAATCCCGCCGCCCCGCAGTAGATCATGTATTCCTTGATGATCGAATTGGCCGTCTCCAGCCGCTTGTTCTCACCGGCGCCCATCGGCGTCTCCTCTGCAAAGACCTCCACCTTTTCGACCTTAGCCGCGCCCGCCGGAGCCGCTTCTTCGGCGTCGGTATCGACGTCGATCACGTCATGCCGGTTTTGCGAACGTCTTTTGCGCATTCCTGCCCCTTTTTTGAGCCGTCCCTGCCGGGTCTGCCTGCATACCCACTCTGCCGCCTACCAGTATAGTCCGCCCCACGCTTTTGCCAAGCCAAAAGCCGGACGGCCGGGCGCATAGACCCACGCCGACTTGGATGCACCAACCGGGCCGACGTTTCCCGTTTCTGCCCTGACCCGTAGCTGAAAAAAGTCAACTCGAAGCTTTCTTCCGCCTCGCAACCGGGCGAACGCCTTTAATAAACTGAAGAATACCGCGCTGTTTGAGGCTGCCGCGCGCATCGCTCCTTGACAGAAACGCGGTTTTGCCTATTTCAACGGAGCGGGCGAACGGCTCCAGCTCGGGCTAAGTTGGGCTGGCCAGCCTGACGGTTTTGTGCTATAAAAATCCGCTATCGTCAAGGCCAAGCCGCTCTGCAAACGGTAGATTTAGCAGCGTAACCCTGCGAAAGAAAACGCGGCAAGTGCAGCAAGAGCTTCGCCAAATCTGAACTCTAAGGAGAGGAGTTGACCATGGGTGCCCGGGAAAAACAGATCGAAACCGCCTATCAATTGGCCAAGGAAATTTATGCCGCCGCCGGCGTGGACACGGAAGCGGCCCTGAAGACGCTGGAAAAGAAGCCCCTCTCCCTGCACTGCTGGCAGGGCGACGACGTGGCCGGCTTCGAAGGCCTGGCCCTGGGCGACGGCGGCATCCAGGCCACGGGCAACTATCCCGGCAAGGCCCGCTCGCCCGAGGAACTGCGCGCCGACCTGGATCAGGCCCTCGCCCTGCTGCCCGGCAAGCACCGGGTGAACGTCCACGCCCTGTACGCCGAGACCGGCGGCAAAAAGGTCGACCGCGACCAGTTGGGACCCGAGCACTTCGCCAACTGGATCGCCTGGGCCAAGGCGCGCGGCCTGGGGCTGGACTTCAACCCCTCCTTCTTCTCCCATCGCCTGGCCGCCTCCGGCTTCACCCTCTCCAGCGCCGACCCGGCGGTGGCCAAGTTCTGGCTGGCCCACGGCCAGGCCTGCCGGCGGATCGGCGCGGCCATGGGCCGGGAGCTGGGTTCGACCTGCGTGATGAACGTCTGGATTCCCGACGGCTACAAGGACACCCCCGCCGACCGGGCCGCGCCGCGCGAGCGTCTGAACCGGGCGCTGGACGCGCTCTTCGCCGAAAAGCTGCCCGAGACCCAGCTCTTGGACGCGGTGGAAAGCAAGCTCTTCGGCATCGGCTCGGAAAGCTATGTCGTGGGTTCGCACGAATTCTATATGGCTTACGCCCTGCGCCACAACAAGCTGATCTGCCTGGACTGCGGTCACTTCCATCCGACCGAATCGATCGCCGACAAGATCTCCTCGCTGGCCCCGGTCCTGCCCGGCATCCTGCTCCACGTCAGCCGCGGCGTGCGCTGGGACAGCGACCATGTGGTGCTGTTGAACGACGACCTGCAAGCCCTGGCCCGCGAGGTCGTCGCCCCGGCGGCCCTGAACAAGGTCTACATCGGCCTGGATTATTTCGACGCCAGCATCAACCGCATCGTCGCCTGGGTCACCGGCGCCCGCGCGACCCAGAAGGCGCTGCTGATGGCCCTGCTGGAACCCCGCGCGGCGCGCGAGGCCGAGGCCCGCGACGACCTCTCGGCCCGGCTGGCCAACCTGGAAGAGGCCAAGAGCCTGCCCTGGGGCGCGGTCTACGACTACTTTTGCCTTTCGCGCAACACGGCGGTGGGCGCCGATTACCTGGCCGAAGCCCAGCGCTACGAGCGCGACGTGCTCAGCCGGAGAAAATAGGCCAAACTCAAGGAACCAATCCATGGATTCGCTCATGCGCGATCTGCTCGACATCTCCCACCGCTACGGCGCGGACGAACGCTTCGTCCTGGCCGGAGGCGGCAACACCTCGGCCAAAACCGGCGAACGGCTATATATCAAAGGTTCGGGCACGGCCCTGGCCACGATCACGGCCGACGGGTTCGTCAAGATGGATCGCGCCCGGCTGGCCGCGATCTGGAAGAAGAAATTTTCGGCCGACTCCACCGCCCGCGAGGCGGAATTCCTGGCCAGCATCATGGCCGCCCGCGAGGCCGGCGAGGAGAACAAGCGCCCCAGCGTCGAGACCCTGCTGCACGATCTGTTTCCGGCCAAGTTCGTGGTCCACACCCACCCGCCGCTGGTCAACGGCCTGACCTGCTCCCGCCAGGGGCCGCAGGCGTGCGCCGAGCTCTTCGGTCGGCAGGCCGCCTGGATCCCCTGCGTCAACCCCGGACTGGTCATGGCCCAGCTCGTGCGCCGCAGCATTCGGAATTTCACCAAACAGCACGGCGACTGGCCGCGCCTGCTGATCCTGGGCAACCACGGGCTGGTCGTGGCCGGCGACAGCGCCCAGGAGATCGCCGACCTGACCGCCGGCCTGGTCGCCAAGCTCCAGGCCCGCATCCGGCGCGAACCGGATCTGACGCCCGGCGCCGCGCCCGCCGCGGCAGAAGAATTGATTCCCTTCTTGCAGACCGAAACCCGCGCCGGTGCGGAAGCACCAGCCGTGCGGTTCGAAATCAACCCCGAATTCGCGCGCCTGGTGGCCGTGCCGGGCAATTTCAAGCCCCTGCGCTCCTCGTTCACCCCGGACCACATCGTCTATTACCATCACGAACCGCTCTTCGTGCCGGGGCAGAAAAACGCCGGCAAGCAGCGCGAGGCGCTGGCCGCGGGCCTAGCCGCATACCGGGTGCGTAACGGGCATTTTCCCAAGATCGTGGCGGTGGGCAAGCTGGGCGTCTTCGCCCTGGGGGCCAATCCCAAGGCGGCCGATTCGGCCCTGGCCCTGTTCCGCGATGCGGTCAAGGTGGCGGCCTACACCGAAGCCTTCGGCGGGCCGCGCTTCATGCCCACGGACAAGATCAACTTCATTCGTAACTGGGAGGCCGAAGCTTATCGCAAGCAGGTTTCGGCATAACCCGGACCATTGATAAAGGCCGATCCCGGGGAACCTTTTTTGCAAAAAAGGTTCCCCGGACCCCGCCAAAAAATTCCCACCCGGCTTCGCCTGCTCGAGCGTTCAGCTGGACGAATTCAAAGCTGGGGGAACTTGGATCTGGCCTGGATAAACGGCAATTACCAAATCCGTAGGCAAAAAAATCCCGGCCTCCCTCCCGCCCGGAGTGAGGCCGCATATTTGCCGACGCCTTAAATTCCCAACCATTCAGCATTCATAAATCAGCATTCATAAATCATAAATTCAGACGCCCCGGGAAGCCGAATTGATGATTTATGAATGCTGATTTTTGAGTTTTGATTTTACCGGCAGGTGGAAGAGCGAAGTCGCTGGTTCCGGCAATTTCCGCCTCAAACCAAGGCCTCGCGCAGCGCGCCCACCACGCGCTCCACGTCGGCATCCTTCAAGGCGGGATAGAGCGGCAGGGAGAGGGCTTCCTCGTAATAGCGCCAGGCTTCGGGGTAGGCCTGCGGATCGGTTCCTTGGGAACGGTAATATGGCTGGGCGGGAATGGGATAATAGTGCACCTGCACGCCGATCCCGGCGGCCTGCAAGCGTTCGAACACCTCCCGTCGGGTGGGCTTGATCCGCCCCAGGTCCAGGCGGATCACCAGCAGATGATGCGCGGACTCGGCCTCGGTCGACCGGCTGAGCAGCCGCACCGGCAGGCCGGACTCGGCCAGCCGCCGGGCATACAGATCGGCCAGTTCCCGCCGGCGGGCGACGAATTGGTCCAGCCGGGCGAACTGGCTGAGGCCCAGCGCGCATTGCAGATCGGTCAGCCAATAATTGAACCCCAGTTCCTGCTGCTCCATATACCAGGGGCCGGGCGAGGGCTCGCGCAACTCGGCCGTATCGCGGACCAGGCCGTTGTGGCGCAGCCGGCGCAGGCGCGCGGCGAGCTCGTCGGAATTGGTCAGGATCGCGCCGCCCTCGCCGGTGGTGATGCTCTTGACCGGGTGGAAGCTGAACACGGTCAGGTCGCTGTAGCGGCAGTTGCCGATCTTCTCCCCCCGGTACGAGCCGCCCAGCGCGTGGCAGGCATCCTCGATCACCCGAAACCCGTAGCGTTGGGCCAACTCGCCGATCTCGGCCAACGGGCAGGCCTGGCCGGCGAAATGCACGGGCACCAGGACTCGGGGCAGGTTGCCGGCGACCGCCGCCGCCTCCAGGCGGGCGGTCAGGTCGGCCAGGCTCAGGTTGGCCGTATCCGGATCGATGTCCACGAACCCGGCCTCGGCTCCGCACAGCCGCAGGCAGTTGGCCGAGGCCACGAAGGAGATGGACGAGGTCCAGCCGCTCTGGCCCGGCCCCAACCCGAGGGCCAGCCCGGCCAGATGCAGGCCGGCCGAGCCGTTGCAGACGGCCACGGCGTGCCGCGCGCCGCAATAGTCGGCGAGCTGCTTTTCGAACTGCGCGATGCGCGGCCCCCGGGCGATCCAGCCCGAGGCCAGCACCTCCCGCAACGCCGCCGCGTCGGTAGCGTCGATCGTCTGACAACTATAAGGCAGGTTTGGTAGTCGGTCTGGCACGCGGCCCCCTTTGCCCGGCGGATTTCGCCTGACGTTCAAATCATATGCAACGTCCACCAAAATTCACGCGATTTCGCGGCCCCGGCCCGGGCGACACGCCGCCGGCCGACCTGGGCCTGGCTGCCGGGGAAGAGAACCCGGGCCAGAAAGCCGTAGTCGCCAACGACCCCAAAAAAAACGGCCTTTTGCCAGACCAAGGGGCAAAAGGCCGCAGCTCTTCCGGGGTTAAGATATTCGGCGTTCAGTTGGCGGTCAGGCGTTCGTACCGCGCCCGCTCCAGAACATAGATCGGGCTAGTGGTCAGCGTGAGTTCGGCCGAACCGTCCGCCGCGACCGGCAGTTCCTCCACCCGGCCGACCACGTCCACACCCACATAGGCCAGCCCCGGCGTCAGCCGGATCGCCAGCTTGGCCTGCCCCTCGGTGGTCCAGGCCATGAGCGTCTCGCCGAAGCAGGCGGCCTGGACGTTCTTCGCCCGGGAATCGACCCGGCGATAGGGGAAGCCGTCGATCAAGGCGCTGGCCGTGTAGAGGGCGGCCTCGGCCGGATAGTGGGCGACTTCGATGTCGTTGTGGATCGGGGTCAGTCCGCCCTGCGGAGTGTTCAGCGTCGCCTGGCGCGCGTAGGACCAGGGGATCAGGAAGCCGATCACCGCGAAATCCGAACGGGCGTTGGCCCAGGCCGCCATCTTGGCCACCGTCTCGGCCTGCCAGCGGCGGGCGTCCCGGCCGTGAGAGGCGCGCGCACCGGTCTCGCCCAGCCAGAAGGGCTTGGTGTTGAGCCGGCCCAGCCGGGCGTAGGCCACCTCCACCGCCAGTTCGGTTTCGTTGGGCGAGTTGGAGACACTCCCGTCCAGGGTGGGCGCGATCTGCGGATAGGCGTGCACGTCCCAGTAGTCCTGGTAGCGGTCCAGACCTAGTTTAAGGCACTCCTCGAACCAGTGGTCGCCATTGGCGGTGACCCGGACCAGACTGCCGCCGATGTAGACGCCGTCCGGTCGGGCGGCCTTGACCGCCTCGTATTCCCAGCGGGTCCGCTCGACCCACTGGGCCGGCTCCGGTCGCTTGTGGTGAATGTCGATTTCGTTGAAGGATTTGAAATACTTGGTGAACGGCGCCTCCTTGGCCGCCATCTCGCGCTTATAGGCCTCGGTCTCGGTGCTGTGGAAGTCCCAGAAATCGCCGACCAGGGTCAGGCCCATTTGGGCGGCCTCCTCGAACAGATCAAGGTGGATGCCGTGGTTGGAGCCGACGTTGAGCAGAATGCCGGTGCGCTGCATCCAGGGGAAGGCCGCCAGGTGCCCGCTCTGGCTCGAATCGGTCAGGAAGTAGTACACCCCGCCCATCTTCTTGTGCTCCTGCCGTTCGCGCTGGCTGGCGGCGCCGCCGATCACGGAGAACCCGTCCGGATAGAAGACGCGCCCCAGGTCGCCCCGCTCGGTCTTGAAGCTCAGGCCGATCGCGTAATAGCCCGCGGGCAACGTCCGGCCCAGATCCCACTCGGCCACGCCGGGAAGCACGGTCGCCAGTTCCTGCCGGGCCACCTCCTGGCCGGCGTAATCCGTCACCCGCACCTCCCAGGTGCCGGCCAGCGGATAGACCGGGGCAATCAGCTCGGGCAGTTCGTCGCCCGGTTCGGCCTGATCCCGCCGATCCTTGCCGCGGGGGCACTGGAAGGTCGAGTCGATCTTCAGCTTGATCGGCGTGGCCAGATCGGCCAGATTTGCCGGCGCGTCCACCCCGACCCGCGGCGTCAGCCGCCCCAGGACGGCCTGTACCGCGGCGTCGGCCTGCGGGTCGGGCAGTTGGTACTGGAGGCCGTTCAGCGGCTGACCGGCGGAGTCGAGGAAGGCGGCGTCGAAGGCGAACGTTTCACCGGCCACATGCTGCATGATGGGCTTGAGCAGCAGGCGGTGCCAGCCGGCGGCGAGCGTCAGGCCGGCCTGACTGACCCGGCCTCCGGTCAGTTTCCGGACCAGGAATTTGGCGCCCTGGTCGGTCACCCCTTCGCTGGCGGTTTCGGCCTCGGCGCCGGCGGCCTGATCCCAGGCGATCGGCTCGCCGTCCAACCAGCCCTGCAAGGCCACCCCGCTCTGCTTGATCGCCAGGCGCGCCTTTAGTTCCCGCTCGGCCCGGAGATAGAGGTGGGCGTAGGCGCAGCCCTTGGGCCAGACATAGTTGCCGGTCGAGGCTTCGAGCACGCACCGGCCCTCGGGCCCGACCGGAGCCGGCCGCCAGACCGAAGAGAGATAGCTGTCGAAACGCAGCAGCAGGTTGGGCTGGCCGGAATTGGGGCGCAACTGGGCCTCGGTGTCGCCGCCCCAGAGCGAGAGCCCGCCCGGCCCGGCCCAGACGCCGGTGACCAGCCATTCGGCCGGCCGGCCGGCGACGAGCGGCCGGGGCGATTCAAGCTTTTGTGCCGGCGGCGCGACCAGTTCGCGACCGGCCTTCCGGCCCGCCAAAACCTGGGCCACGGCTCCGGCCGGACTGGTCCGGTCGACCAGGCCGGTGAGCCGGTAGTTCGCATCGGCCACGAGCAGGGCCGGCAGCTCCGGCCGGCCGCACCAGGCGGCCAGTTGCCGGGCTTCGCCAAACGCCGCATAGGCCAATTCGGCCTTGGCGCGCGCGGGATCGAGTTCCGCGGCGAACAGCTCGCCCAATAACCGCTCGCCCGCCGCCAGATCCTCGCCTTCCAGGAAATAGATCCGCCGCTCCGGTTCCGCCGCCGCCGGGGCAAAGAGCCGGGCGCGCAGGGCGCCGCCGGTCTCGGTCAAAGCCTCCGGCAGCCGGTCGGCCGGCACGAGCAGCAGCGCGTCGAGCAGCTTGTGCTCCGAGGCCGCGCCCGTAACCCGCCAGCTCAGCCGGGTGTCGCCAGGGAAGACGTAGAGCTGACGCTTGGCCGGGTACCACTGAGCCTTCCAGGATTCCTGGTTGGCCAGTTCAAACGCGCAGCGTTCGGCCGGCTCGCCCGTCCCGGAAGCCAGGGCCAGACTGAAGCTCTGGCGGTCGACGCCGCCCTGGCTGAAGCTGACCCAAACCAGGTACCGCCCCGGCGGCACGCGCCCGCCCAACTCGTACTCCACGGCGGCCTCGGTGCGGACATGCCCGGGCGCGGCGACGTCCAGATCCCGGGGAGTGCCGCCAACCCGGGCCGGAGCGGCCGCCGTGGCCTGCCCGTAAAACACGTTCGGCGCGGCCGGGGCATCCTTGGCCGGCTCGGCCTCGAAGATCAGGCCGGCCGCGGCGGCTTTGGTCAATTCGGGCGGAAAATCCACGTGCGCGGCCCGGGCGGAAACCGGCAGGCCAAGACTCAGCAGGCTCAGCAACAGCACGGACGGCGCGGGTTTGCGGACGGATTGCATGGTTGCTCCTTTGGGGTTGAGGCGGACGCGCCGCCTCGTCAAGGCTTCAGGTCTGGAGAATTCCACATGTATGGTTTCTGACCGGCCGCCGGCGCGGCGCGGTTCCGGGCCCGGAGCACCGCGCGCGCTGCGCCCGATCATTGCGCCGGGCATCAGGGCACGTTGGCATCTTTGGGGGTGAAGATACTGGCCTGGGTAACCAGCGAAAGATTCACCTCGCAGGCGCTGGCCACGGTCCATTTGGTGTGCCCGTCGCCGTGGGCGAAATTCGCGCCGTCAACCTTGGCGGGGGTACCGTGGAAGACCGCGCCGCCGCCTTTGTACGTTCCATAGCAGCTGCCTCCGGCCGGAACGCTTATGTCCCCGACCAACAGGGAAGAAGACGCGAATTGATCGTCCTGGCCGAAGGCCGGTCGCCAGCTGTAACCGTATTCGTGCGGCAGCCAGAGGTTAGCCTTGCGGGTGGCGTAATGACCGGAATAGAAATAGGTGAAGACGCTCTTGGGGTAGACCGAGGCCGGACAGAAGAGGGCCTGGCTGGTGCTGTCGAGGATCTTCTCGTCGTTGAGCGCGGTCCGCATGTTGGCGATCTTGTCGTGATACCAGGGGCCCTTGCTGAACTTCATGCCCTGGGGATAGCGCTGCTGGCCGGAATAGCCCGAACCGATCGCGTAGACCTCGTCGCGTCCCTGCGGGAACCAGCCGGCGGAACCGGCGGCGTAGAGCGAACAGCCCAGGAAGATCTGCTTGAGGTTGTTGGCGCAGCTGATCCGGCGCGCGGCGCTGGCGGCGTTCTCCAGGGCCGGCAGGAGCAGGGCCGCCAGCACCGAGATGATGGCCGTCACCACCAGAAGTTCCACCAAGGTGAAGCCGGCCTCCCGGTTACGACGGGTGGGCGAACTGGTGCTCAGCATTTTCCAGGCTCCTTCGGCTAATTGGTCGATGGTTTCGGCCTGCAAGGCGCGGCGTTCAAACCGGCCGGTTCGTTGATCAAAATAATAATCGTGGGCCGCCGGATAAAGCCCAGTTTTTTTGTCAGCCGGGGCAAAAAAAACATCGTCGAGCCCGAAGGCCGGCAGGGGCGGCAAATCGGCCGACGCCGCGTCGTCCGGTTTGGGTGTGACGTCTAGAACGTTCTCCCCGGACTCGACCGCCGGCGCGGCGGCCGACTGGCAGTCGGCCAGCGTTCTCTCCCGGCGGGTGAGCAGATAGCTGCCCCGGCTCTCGATTTCGGAAAGGCGCAGGTGAACCTTGTGCAGAATGCAATCCGCCGGCACGGCTTTGCGGAAGGAGGGGGCCACGGTCAGATGGACCGGAGCCAGCGGGTCGTATTCGAGCAGGCCGTGCGCCATGAGTGCACTTTCATGACTGATTATGCCTTGCGGCCGGTCGGCGCGATTTCGGCTCCAAAGTGAATAGAAAGTAAAGCGCGCGGCCAGCTGGTCGGTTGAAAAACCGGAATCAGGCTCACTCTCGGCCAATCGATAAATACCCCAGTCCGCCCGGAGCCATTTGCCCCGCTGGCAATAGGTCCCATGGTCGCGTTTGGGAAATCCGCACTCGATGGCTTGTTTGGCGGTGAAATATCCGGCTTGGCGCGCCGCCAATTGCCCGAGCTGGGCTTTCTTGTCATTACTGTCATTCATTTTGCCAACTCTATCGGTAAGTAGTGACAACGCTTAATCGCTCAGCTGTCATTTAAATTACTCCGCCCTGCCCTCCACCCCAAACTTAAACCCCCACCCTGCACGCAAAAAGTATGACACAGTTAGCGAACCCTGGCTAGCGGTCAAAGTTCGCCTGTGTGTGCTATGAATAATAAGCGCCCGGCCTAAATCGCTATAAGCTCGCCCAATGATTTGTCCCCTGTGGTCAGACACCGCTCTGCCGGTTAAGCCTGAAACGGCTATCTCCTATAATCAATCAGGCGTATTGTCCATACATACGATGCAGCCAATTGGCCAAGAGCAGGCAAAACGGCGCGCCTATATCATATCTATTTAGTTCAATTTAAGCCACTGTTGCTACCGTAAATATGTCTGACCTTGTTGCATACCAGGTTTGCATGGCGTCTATTTTAGCCGCAAGGCAAAAAGAAAATTTTTGACCGTGTTTTGACTTGAAAATTAACAAGCCCCAGAGTATCAATTAAAATAATACTGCGATTCTTAGAATATTTGTTCGGGGTTGTCCCATTTTCCTCATTGTCGGCAATAGCGCCTTTTGATATATATTTGATTTAGAAATGGTTACGACGGAGAAGACCCTTGGACAGCATCTCTTCTGAAAGCAAGGGAATTGGCAACGAGATCCGCAAGTTGCGTAAACAGCGCGGCTTAAGCAGCACCGAGCTGGCACAACGGACTGGGCTTAGTCAACCGCAGGTTTCCCGGCTGGAGAACGGCAAACAAGGGTTTCGCAGCGAAACCCTGGCCCGAATCAGCAAAGCCCTGGACGTAACGCCCGCCTATTTCTTTCTCCATGAAGCCGAATACGTGCGCCAGGAGAACTCAGCCAGCGTCAACGAACGGCGGGAACTTGGCCGCGGGCTGGAAGAAGATCTGTTGCGCCAATACGGTGAGGTGGCTGTATCGCCCGGTTTTCGCGGTATCGTCATGCGTCTAGCACGGGCGCTCACCCAGGATAACGTCGAGATGCGGGCATTGCGGCGTCTGCTGGACCGCATTCTAACCATGAATAATGAAGAGCGCTGGGCTCTGTTCCAGATGATGAACTCGCCCCAATTCTCCCTGCCGGCGGTCACGACCAAGGCGCCGGAGGTTTTTTCCGAAGCCCTGGTGACCGAAGTGAGCGAAAATCCGGACACCTTCGCCTGACGCCACCCGCCCAGAGCTTGGCTTGAGCGGCCGATTGGCTGGAGTCGTTAAAATCAAGGGCCGCAAACTCCCGAGCGGCGGCTTTTTCCGACCGCCATTCCTAAGCGTGTCGCTTTCAAACTGGACCTGGTTTGCCCCAACTTCTGCGCTCCCTACCGGGAGCGTTTTTTTTGTTTGCCGCCGACCCGCGGCCCGGCCGGGGGAAGGTCGGTTTTTGTTTGCTATCGGAACCGAAAACCGCAAAATCACCTTCGCTTCCGGTTGACCGGTCCGCCCCTGGGCAGGATTGGCCGCTAAAGCACGGGGTCTGCGAAAGGGCCGCTTCCCGGATCCTGCCGGGATCGGCCTTTTCGCCCGCAGCTGGCCCGGGACTGCCCTGCCGGGCGGGACTGCGGTTTTTTCGTGGCCAAACGCAACCGGTTTTTGTCGCAGCTTGAACTTTATTGGGAGGAAGAGAATCATGGCGGAAAGATGCAATGGCGTGGATCCGCGCAAAGGCGTTGATGCGGATTCGCTAAAACTCGGCTTCGCCGAACATCTGAAGTACGACTTGGTGCGCGACCGCTACACCGCCACCCAGCACGACCGCTATCTCTCCCTGGCCATGGCGGTCCGCGACCGGCTGATCGCCCGCTGGTTCGCCACCCAGCAGACCCACCATCACCGCAACGTCAAGCGCGTCTACTACCTCTCGCTGGAATTCCTGATGGGGCGGGCCCTGGGCAACAATGTCATCAACCTGGGCATCGAGCCGCAGATCCGCACGGCCATGGCCGACCTGGGCCTGAACTGGGAGGATCTGCGCGATGAAGAGGTCGATGCCGGCCTGGGCAACGGCGGCCTGGGCCGCCTGGCGGCCTGTTTCCTCGACTCGCTGGCCACGCTGGAGATCCCCTCGGTCGGTTACGGCCTGCGCTACGACTACGGCATCTTCAAGCAGGAGATCGTCAACGGCTATCAGATCGAAGAGCCCGACGACTGGACCCGCAACGGCAACCCCTGGGAGCTGCCCCGGCCGGACTTCCGCTTCCCCGTCTTCTTCGGCGGTCGGGTCGAGAAGCGCGGCAACCGCTCCCACTGGGTCGAGGCCATCCCGGTAATCGGCATGCCCTACGACACGCCCATCGTCGGCTACGGCGGCAACACGGTCAACACCCTGCGCCTCTGGAGCGCGCGCGCCGCCGAGGAATTCGACTTCAGCGACTTCAATGCCGGCGACTACATCTCGGCCGTCGAGTCCAAGGTCAAGGCCGAAAACCTGACCAAGGCCCTCTACCCCAACGACGCCTTCTACCTGGGCAAGGAGCTGCGCCTGCGCCAGCAGTACTTCTTCGTGGCCTGCTCCCTGCACGACATCCTCCGCCGCTTCAAGAACGACAACGCCGACAAGTGGGATCTGCTGCCCGAGAAGGCCGCGGTCCAGATGAACGACACCCATCCTTCGCTCTGCGTGGCCGAGTTGATGCGCCTGCTCATCGACCTGGAGGGGCTGCCCTGGGAGAAGGCCTGGGACCTGACGGTGCGGACCCTGGCCTACACCAACCACACGCTCCTGCCCGAAGCGCTGGAGAAATGGCCGGTCGAGATGTTCGAGCAGCTGCTGCCGCGCCACCTGGAGATCATCTACGAGGTCAACCACCGCTTCCTCCAGCAGGTGGCCGGCCGCTATCCCGGCGACGTCGGGCGCCTGAGCCGCCTGAGCCTGATCGAAGAGGGCGCGCACAAGCAGATCCGCATGGCCAACCTGGCCATCGTCGGCTCGCACTCGACCAACGGCGTGGCCGCCATCCACTCGCGCCTGCTGCGCGAAAAGGTGGTGCCCGATTTCGCCGACATGTTCCCTGATCGCTTCAACAACAAGACCAACGGCATCACCCCGCGCCGCTGGCTGCTCAAGGCCAACCCGCCGCTGGCGTCCCTGGTCACCGAGGCCGTGGGCGATCGCTGGATCGTGGACCTCTCCGAGCTGCGCAAGCTCGCGCCCCTGGCCGAAGACGCCGCCTTCCGCCAAAAACTGCGGGCGGTCAAGCGCCAGGCCAAGCAGTCGCTGGCCAACTATTGCAAGCGCGAGTACGGCCTGACCCTCGATCCGGAATCGGTTTTCGACGTCCAGGTCAAGCGGCTGCACGAATACAAGCGCCAGTTCTTGAACGCCCTGCACATCGTCATGCTCTACAACCGGCTGCGCAAGCAGGGCCCGGCGGGCTTCCAGGCGCGCACCTATCTCTTCGGGGCCAAGGCCGCGCCGGCCTATCGCATCGCCAAGCTGGTCATCAAATTCATCGGCAACCTCGGCAACGTCATCAACAACGACCCGGCGCTGGAGGGCAAGCTCAAGGTCCACTTCCTGCCCAACTACCGGGTTTCGGCCGCCGAGAAGATCATCCCCGCCGCCGATGTTTCCGAACAGATCAGCTTGGCCGGCACCGAGGCCTCGGGCACGGGCAACATGAAATTCATGCTGAACGGTGCCCTGACCATCGGCACCCTGGACGGGGCCAACATCGAGATCCGCGAAGAGGCCGGCCCGGACAACATCTTCATCTTCGGCATGACCGTCGAAGAGGCCCAGGCGCTTAAGACTACCTACAATCCCTACGACTTCTACAAGCGCAACGCCGAGATCCGCGAGGCGGTGGACCTGATCTTCTCTGGCCACTTCTCGCTGAGCGAGCCGGGCATCTTCGAGCCGCTGCGCGAAATGCTCTTCGATCGGGGCGACTACTTCATGGTCCTGGCCGACCTCGCCTCCTATGCCGACGTGCAGCAGCAGATGTACCAGTGCTACGGCGATGCCGACGCCTGGTTCCGCAAGTCGGCACTGAACATTGCCGCCGCGGGCAAGTTCTCCTCCGACCGGACCATCCAGGACTACGCGCGCGAGATCTGGAGCGCTACGCCCTGCCCGATCGACATGAACGCCGTCGACAGTCACGCGCTTGATGAAGCCCGCGCCGGCAATCATAAGGTGACGGGGCCGACGGACTGAAAGGCCTGTCGCCCCAACCGGGCGGGATTGCGATCCCGCCCCCTAAATTTGCTTTTTTCGCCCCCGGGGAAGCTTTTGCGCCAAAAAGCTTCCCCGGGGTTTGACATGGGGCCACTGGATTTGGTATTTAAGCTATCGAGAAGTGCAAGCCCAACCCGGCCCCGAACCGCAAACCGGGCCTTGGTAGGCCGCCAAAAAAAGGCCGGCTCCACTTATTGAGCGCCGAATCAGGCCGAGTCACATTTAGTTATAATCTTCCCCGTTGAACGCGAGAACGGGCGAAACCGGACGAGAGTTTTTGTTGGGGTCCCGGTAGCCTTTTTTGAAAAAAGGCTACCGGGAATCAGCCCTTACTATGTGTAATCGGCACTAGGCCGGCCGGCGCTGATTCCTGCCCGATGAAGGCAGGCCCAGCGGACGCGCTTTCAGCCGAGCGGATGCAAGGATACTTCCCTATGCGGGCCGAAGAATGGAAACGCAAAAAACTGCCGGGGTTGGTGACGCAGATGGCCGCCGCCTGCCAGGACGGGCAGGTGGTCAATCTGGCCGAAGGGCATGACCTGCCCAATCGGCGCAACGTCTTCCAGTGCCTGGACTGGTTGATCGCGGTGATCTTCCCCGGCCTGACCGGCGAGCATCCGGTGACCAAGGCCAATCTCGAATACTACCTGGGCGACCTGATCAATCACGTCCAGCTGGATCTGACCCCCGAGGTGGAACGGGCCTTCCGCTACGAGTGCCGCGTGAAGTGCTGCGAACAGTGCCATGTGCAGCAGCAGTCCGAAGCCGCGGTCATCCATCTGCTCGACAGCCTGCCCCGGGTGCGCGAAACCATGAAGGAAGACGTGCGCGCGGCCTTTGCCGGCGATCCGGCCGCGCGGAGCCTGGACGAGATCGTGCTCTCCTACCCGTGCATCGAGGCGATCGTGACCTATCGCCTGGCGCACGAGCTCTACCTGCGTCGGGTGCCGCTGCTGCCGCGAATGTGGACCGAGCGCGCCCACAGCCGGACCGGAATCGACATCAATCCCGGCGCCGAGATCGGCCCGCGTTTCTTTATCGACCATGGCACCGGCGTGGTCATCGGCGAGACCTGCAAGATTGGCCGGAACGTGTCGCTGTACCAGGGGGTGACCCTGGGGGCGCTGGCTCCGGCCAAGGGCCAGTCGATCGCCGGCACCAAGCGCCACCCGACTTTGGAGGACGACGTCATCATCTACGCCGGCGCAACCATTTTGGGCGGCGAGACGGTGATCGGCCAGGGGGCGGTGATCGGGGGCAATGTCTGGCTCACCCGCAGCGTCGCCCCGCGCACCAAGGTGGTGATGGCCAAGACCGAGCTGGTCTTTCTGGAACCCAAGGCCAAGGCGGGCTCAGCCCAACCGGCCCCCGCCGCTCCGCTCCAGCTGCCGCCGCCGGTCAAGGGCGAGTTCGAGTGTCCGGCCAAGGCTCTGTGCGAAGCCGACGGGACGCTGGCCAAAAAAGGCGCGCGCTGCGCCAAACAGAAACGCAGCCCGCGCTCGACCCGGCCGCGTTCGGCCTCTTGACGCCGCTCATTCGTCCGGTACAATTTTTATTCAGTCAGTGCTGCAACCGCCAGGCGGCTAGAAACGGCGACAACGACACACTAAAAAACCTGGCGGCAATTTAGCAAAACTACCCCGTGGTGTAATTGGTAACACAGCAGATTTTGGTTCTGCTTTTTCAGGTTCGAGTCCTGACGGGGTAACCATATCAGATACCCCTGTTCGGCCCATGCCGGACAGGGTTTTTTCATTGTGGCACAAGGGAAAATCGCTTTCCGCCCCCGCCGCCTTTTTCATCGGCAAGTGTCCGATGTTGTCCGATGGAATCCGATGAATTGTGGCCGGTTTGGCACACTGGAAGGCACAAGCCGACTCTCCGCTTTCCGCTGCGTCCGCTCCCCTTTCGTCGAACGTTCCAGTTTTCGCTGCGCTCTCGCTATTCGGCTTCCGCTCCAGGTCAGGAAGCCCCTGCAATGCTTCCTGCTGGCTTTCAAGAACCGTGTGGGTGTAGCGGTCCATCGTCAGGGTAATCGTTGAATGGCGGGCCAGGGATTGCGCGACAGAGGGATGCACACCACTCCGGGCCAAGGCCGTCACGAATGAATGGCGCAAGGCATGGAAGTCGGCCACGCGGCCTTGTTCGTCTCGGTATGGTATCTGGGGCAACCCTTGCTCGCGATTGCCTGTGCATTCCAAGTCGAAGCGTAACATCATAGCCCCGCAATCTGTCTTCGGCATCGGAAAAGCCGGAGCCGTCGGCAGAGCGGGGCAGGTAGAGAAATAGCTCCGTAGAGCGTCCACCAGTTCAGCGCGCAAGGGGAGCACGTCTTCTTTCCTGTGCTTGGAATACGCCGCCTCTACCTTGACGGTCGGGGTTTTACCGGTCAGTTCGAATGATGCGCGCGATAGGCTGCGCAGCTCCGACCAGCGCAAACCAGTTTCCATTGCAGTCCGGTAGACCATGGCGCGGTCTGTGCCTGTCATTCTCCGGAAAGGCTCCCCCATTTCCGCCGCCCACAAGAGCCGCCGCATTTCTTCAGGTGACAACGCGCGACGCTCCCGCCGTACGTCCACACTCTCGTTGAATAAAGGAAAATTCACCAGCGGGTTGAAGCTTGCCCGGTCTGGAATCATCCAATTGCAGAACGTGTGAAAGGCGCTCGCATAGCTATTCGCCGTTCGGGCGCCCATGTCGCGCTCGTTACGCTGGTGTGCCAGCCATGCATGGATCTTTTTTGCATTGATATCGCTGTATGAATTGAATCGGCATTCTCGGGCAATCTTCCGGATTTTGGCTACTTCCTGCCGGATATGGCGGGCCGCTCGCCCCTTTGCCGACATACTGCCTTCATAATCGACCAGGTGGGCCTCAAGTGCCTTTCCTGCCGCTGCCCGCTCGGGATCAATGAAACCATGCCGGGCAAGCCGTTCGCGGGCATCCGGCGAAAGCCCCTCAATGAATTGTAGCAAAGCCGCGTCTGGGCGTTCCCGCGCCTTCTGGCAATCCCGTAGCGCTTCGACATTGCGCCCGAAGGCTTCGCTTGCCCGTTTCGACTCGAAAGCCGGAATCCGCTGCCGTATGCCCTGGGGGTTCTTTAGGTCGAGCCAGTATTTGCCGCCGCGCAAGTATACTCTCACGTCAATATCCTCCCAGGCCTGGCAAACATTACCGTTCACGCCACTCAGCCTTCCCTAGTGAAAAGGCTCCAAGTTGCGCCTTTTGTCAAGCCGATTCTACTGCGAATGACCACCGCGCCCGTACAGGGCAACCGGCCGTAACCCATGCCCGCAATTCGTCGCCGCGCCAATAAATCCGGCCGCCGATTTTGACCGGGCGCGGAATCCGCCCTTCCTGGTCCCACTGATAAAGGGTCGACCGCGCAACATCTAGAAGGCGCGCTGTTCGATCTGCCGAAAGCAAAAGTTCAAGTCCGGATTCCATTGCCGCCATCCTGCAATACTTTAATTGCCTATGGTTCATTTCATGCGCGGACCCCGCGCGGTTGTGCCGAAAAGTGCCCTGTTTCCCGTCACTAATGGTTTATGGTGTCGCCGCGGGCCTCACGCTTCAGTTGCTCGCCGGCAATGCCGCCGCGTTCCCGGCCCATAGCCCACAGCCGCAACACCCGCAACCGACGGGATCGGTCCATATCTCCAAGGCGCAAGGCCTCGATCTCGGCCGCGTGAAACTCAACGCTTCGCATGGGCAACCTCCCGGCGGAGTTCCTTGGCCCCGGCTGTGTCGCCACTGTCCTCAAGCTCTCTTGCCAGTCGCAACTTCCATTCGCGATCCAAGCTTGCCAGTCGGTCAAGATCCTTTTTGGTGCGCCTTGGTGCGCTTGTCTTGTCAAGCTCAGCGCCGTATTCGAGAAATAACTCGAAGGATCCCTTTTCCGCCTGCCGCCGTCGGACAAAACTTTTGCGTAAGCTCATCTGGGTTCGACCTCCAAACCAAGGGATTTTAAGTTTCGCAACATGGTCTGTTTTGCGTCACGCTCAATCAGCGTCGCCGGGTGTGGGCGCGTCTGCCCGAAACGGTCAACGGCCAAAATGCCTTCGGCCTTGATTATGATTTGGGCCTGTTTCATGCGGTCGTAAGCCGATAGCGCATTCGCTAGGAGCAACAAGCCGGCCGAGTCTAAGTCATAATCGCGAAGGATTTTTTGCCACCACCGCCCAGCGTCTTCGCTTAAATCACCGGGCTTTTGCGGTATTTTCGCCATCACCACCCCCTGTATTAAAAATTTGCACGATTCGGATTTTCTAGTGCAAAAAGTGCTGAAAAATGTGTGTTTGCTTGGCGCAAAGGTGTGGATCATTTTCCTCCAGAGATTGAATCCCCCTACCCCCTCCAATCTTTAAACAGTTCGGCGGTTCGTTGTCCGGCACGCTCTTTTGCCTCAATACTCACGTGACAGCGGTTGCACAGCGGGACCAAATTGGCACGATCAAAGGTTAAGTCTGGCCGGACCTCGATCCCCTGAATGTGGTGAATGTGCGTTGCTGCCGTGGTCCGCCCCGCCCGCAGGCACAACCAGCAAAGCGGGTGTGATTGCATGACCAGCTGGCGCACCCGCTGCCATTGGTGGCTGTTGCGCAATTTGCGTTGCGGCTTGTTCTTCCGCCGCTGGTCGTACTCTTTCTTGCTGTTGCCAGTTCCCGCCGGCTGGTGCCGCTTAGGTGCATATGGCATTGCGTAGCCTCCCATCTTATTCTTTGCTTGGCTGGGTAACCGAATTGGTTACCCCCCATCCGTTCCTTGCGCACGCGGCGTTGCCGAGAATATGGGGTTACTATTAGTAACCCCATATCGCGCACGCGGTGTTGCCAAGAATAGGGGGTTACTATTAGTACCCCCCCGTCGCGCACGCGGTGTTGCCTGCTCCGTGGTTTATACCGGGCGGCCGGCATACTGTGCCGGTCATCGATCAGCCACACGCGGGCAGTGTTTTCACTCTGGGGGCGCCCATATGTGTCACGCCCTTAATTCCCGTCCCAGCGGCACCGTA
>CAYMGG010000055.1:0-2367 GCA_964389915.1 uncultured Planctomycetaceae bacterium | reverse complement strand
ATTCGCAAGGGAGGGGGCCTTGAAATAGGGCTTCCCCGGCAGCCAAGAGAGTCGCCGTTTCACCGGCACCCAAGTTCATTTCCCTGCTTAGGTCAATTTCCCCCCGGTAAGTTGACTTAATTTCTCGCAATCCGTTCGCATAGGCCGCTTTAATGCTGATTCGTTTCACTCTCTTTTTTTCCAAAGTCCGGGTCTGTCTCTTCCCCCACCACTTCAACCCAGGCCTGCCGCATGACCCATTCAAGGTAGCCTTCGCCGCGGGCGTCGACCGACCGCCCACGCCGTCGCAGGAACACCCGGCGGATGGCCTCAGCTTCGGCCAGGGCGCGCGGGTAACCGTCTTCATGTTCCAAGATGCTGGCCAGTTCCCCAACCTCGTAAGCATCGATCCCGAGCATGCCAGAGGCGCAAGCCAAGACGCGGTCGGTCGCATCTACGCCGCACATGGCGATTGCCCCCCTCTCTTGCCCGCCCGGATTTTGGCCACTACCGATTGCAGAGCAGTCTTAAACAACGCTTTGACAAACGCGCTCGGGGGAGTCCAGCCGGTACGCGCCGCGATTGCACCCCGAACCGCTTCTTGCTCCGCGGCTAGGCGTGTCGACCCTCCGTCGATTTCCGTTATGGCGGCCCGCTCTGTGACGGCCTCGAATTCCAACTTCATGGCCTCGCAAACGCGTCGCAAAACATCATTCGCCAAGTACGATTCGAGACGGGACAGCCTTTCGATTTCGTCCGGATTACCGCTCGCGGCCACGGCCCCGGCTTCGGCGAGAACGGCTTTTTCGCCAGCCTCAGCCGCACGCCGCAAAAGATCCAGCACCGCCTGTCTTGAGGGCAATGGGGCTGCGTCTTCCGTGAATGTCACTTGCGCCCCCCACCCGGAACGATAACCCCCAGTTCATCGAAGCCCGGCCGGTCTGCCCTTTGCAGAAAAGCCAGCCTGGAGCGCCCCCCCGAGCCCTCGCGGGCCTTGGCGATAAGAACAGTCCGGTTGTGCGTCACGATCTCCCGGCCATATTCACCCGACATTTGCTGGCGCCGGAAGACTTCACTTTCCCGTGTGTCGTGCGCCTCGATGACAAGCGCAAGTTGGGCCAGTCGCTGCCAGGTGCTGGCCCCCGCCAAATCGTCAAGGCTGGCCGGACCGCGAGCTGCCGCGCCCGCGCGGTTCTTCAGGTGGAACGACAGCACAACGGTGCATTCGGACGCGGCAGCCAGGGCGCAGACTCGCCGGCATAGGTCAGACTCCAGGCGAAGCCCGTCACGATCCGAAGAGTGAAGGTCAATAGCCGTGACTGGGTCGATCACCAAAACCCGATTGTTCTTGGCGTTTTCTTCAATCCAGGCGAGAAGCTCGCGAGGCCCGAAGTCAGGAACGATCGATTGCCCGTCTTGAATTTTCTCCGGGTGCCGTGGGTTTTCGTGAATCATGCCCGTGATTGCCGAAAGGCGTACCCGGTGCCGCTCAAGGGCGTTGAGCCTGCGCTCTCCGCCATTTTGGTCACGGTCGAGAATCCCATAATCTCCCGCCAACAGGGCCAGCGCCCGCCGCGCCCACGTTGACGCCGAATCTTCAAGCGGCAGTAGCTTGGCCTTGATCCCCTGCAATTGGAAGTAAACCAGGGCCTCTAGCAGAAGAAAACTTTTGCCAACCCCTGGCGACCCCGCCAGCAAGGCGACGTGCCCCGGCAATAATCCGCCCGACAGTCGGGAAAGGCGCGCCCATGGGACGCCAACCACTCCACGCTGGCCGGCCGCCTCAAGGCACAATTCCCCGTATAAATCCGCCAGTCCATTCCCCATGATTACCCCTAAAAAAGCAAAAGCGTGAATTTCGCGTTTAAAGCCCCGCTGGCCAATTTCGCCGGTCTTCGCCTACTCACCCTCAACTTCGGTCGTTTGCGTTGATCCTGGGGCACGCCAGTCGCGTTTTTCCCACGCCTACCCGATGCCCAGGCTCTCGACCTCTTCGGGAGTGAACGTCCGGCCTTCGTCTGACCCACGCCCGTGGAGTTCGGCGGATCGCTCTTGGGCACGGCGAAGCCAGCGCCCCAAAAACGCGGCGTTGTTTTTTTTTTGCCGGGCCGGATTCTCGATCAGCCAGGCATGGGCTTTACGGATCTCTGCCATTTGGTCGATATTCGGGCAAGTGGATCGCCACCCCGTAATCAGCTTCGGCCAGTCCTGGCACAAGCGCGCATCGCTGACGAATAACCCTAGGCCTTCCAATACGGGCGGGGCCGCTCGGGGATCGCATTTAGCCTTTGTCCGTTTCGCGGAGCTGTGTTTGATGCCTGTTACTTGGTAATGTTCCTTGGTATTGTTATGACTGGCGGTTTCCGCCAGGGGTGTAGGGGCGGTTTC
>CAYMGG010000054.1:16402-22026 GCA_964389915.1 uncultured Planctomycetaceae bacterium | reverse complement strand
TGGCCATCGGCCGGCTCTGGCCCAGTGCGCCGCAGACGGCCACTGCGCCGGCCGCGGCGACCGCCGGCGACACGGCCGGCAATCAGCCGGAAGCCGATGTCACGGCCGGCGACGGGGCGGAGGGCGCGGTGGCGGCCAAGACGCGGCTGGCCTATCTGGCCGCGTCGGGCGTGCTGGTTGAGGCCCGGGGCGAGGGGCGGCTGAGCGAAGAGGAGTTTAATGCCGCGCTGGAGGCCGCGCGGGGCCGGCTGGCCCGGGCCGCGGCTCGCGAGCGCAAGTTGCGCGAAGAGCTGGCCCGGCGGCGCCAGGAGCGTTCCGAAAAAGTCACGCTCGAGCCGCAGGCCGACTCGGGATACGACATTTATTGGAAGATGCTGGACGTCGGCTCAGGCACGCTGGTGCGCAAGCGCTTCTAAAAAATGAAAATTGGCGGTGACCGCTGAAAGCTCGAGGGCGGTTTTGAGAGAACTTTTTTGGGAAAAAAGTTCTCTCAAACTCTTTCAAAAAACTTTAGGCCGGCTTCGCACTTAATGGTGCGGTAGTGCCAGAATGTCGGGGCCGCGGTTTTTGGAGTTAATTCTCAAGGCAAACGCCGAACGCAACGTTGGTGGGAGAAAGCATGGCGGTGTTCAAGAGCGTGGACAAGAATCTCGATTTTCCGGCTGCGGAAAAACGCTGGCTGGCCTATTGGAACGAGCGGAAAGTCTTCCAAAAGCAGCTTGACCAGGGACGGACGCGCGCGGCCGCCGAGGGGAAGCCGACCTATGTCTTTTACGAAGGTCCGCCCACGGCCAACGGCATGCCCCACCCCGGCCACGTGCTGACCCGGGTCATCAAAGATCTCTTCCCGCGCTTTCAGGCCATGCGCGGTTACGACGTGCCCCGCAAGGCCGGCTGGGACACCCACGGCCTGCCGGTGGAGATCGAGGTCGAGAAGGTGCTCGGCATCGAGGGCAAGCAGGGCATCGAGGCGTTCGGCGTCGAGCCCTTCGTCAAGCGCTGCAAGGAGTCGGTCTGGCGCTATTCCGACGCCTGGACCAAGCTGACCGAGCGGATCGGCTTCTGGGTCGATCTGCAGGATCCTTACGTCACCTATCATCAGAGCTATATCGAAAGCGTCTGGTGGAGTCTGAAGGAGCTCTGGGACGCGGGACTTCTGTACCACGGCTACAAGATCGTGCCTTGGTGCCCGCGTTGCGGCACGGCCCTCTCCAGCCACGAGGTCGGCCAGGGCTATAAGGAAGTCGAAGACCCTTCGGCCTATGTGGCTTTCCGCAGCCGCGCGGATGCCAAGCTCCTGTTCGTGGCCTGGACCACCACGCCCTGGACCCTTTTGTCCAACGTGGCTCTGGCCGTGGGCGTGGAGCACGATTACGACTATGTCCGGGTCGGCGAGGAAACCCTGGTCATGGCCGCGGCTCGGCGCGAATCGACGCTGGGCAAGCTGCCGCACGAGGTGTTGAAGACGGTCAAGGGGCGCGAGCTCTTGGGCCAGGAATACGAGCCGCTCTTTCCCTATGCCAAGTACGACAAGCCGGCCTGCCGGATCGTGTCCGGCGATTTCGTCGGCCTGGACACGGGCACGGGCATTGTTCACATGGCCCCGGCCTTCGGTGAGGACGACTACCGCGTCGGCCGTGAGAACGACCTGCCGGTGGTCAATCTGGTCCGCCCGGACGGCACCTTCATGGACGCGGTCGAGCCGTGGAAAAATCTGTTCGTCAAGGACGCCGACAAGCTGATCATCAAGGAACTGCGCGCGCGCGGGCAACTGGTCAAGGCCGAGAACTACAAGCACGATTATCCCTTCTGCTGGCGCTGCCCCAGCCCGCTTTTGTATTACCCGCGGCCGGCCTGGTACATCCGCACCTCGGAATACAAGGACAAGATGCTGGCGAACAACCGGGCCGTGGCCTGGCTGCCGGAGCACATCCAGTCCGGCCGATTCGGCAACTTTTTGGAGACCAACGTCGACTGGGCCCTTTCGCGCGAGCGCTACTGGGGCACGCCCCTGCCGATCTGGACCTGTCCGGACTGCACCCATCAGACCGCCGTGGGCAGCGAACGCGAGTTGCGCGACCGGGCCTTCGACCACGAAGCTCTGCCGCCCGAGATTGAGTTGCACAAGCCCTACGTGGACCAGGTCGAATTGAAGTGCGATAAGTGTGGCGGGCGGATGCGGCGAGTGTCCGAGGTGATCGACTGCTGGTACGACAGCGGGGCCATGCCCTTCGCCCAGTGGGGCTATCCCCACGCGCCGCAGAGCGCCGCCAAGCTGGCCGCGGCCCTGCCGGCCGACTTTATCAGCGAAGCCATCGACCAGACCCGCGGCTGGTTCTACAGCCTGCTGGCCATCAGCACCCTGCTTAAGGAGTGTGCCCGGATCAAGGGCGAGCAGGGGCAGCCCCTGGGCGCGCTAGCGCCCTGGAGCGAGCGCCCCTATCCGCTGCCATACAAGCGTTGTCTGGTTCTGGGCCACGTTTGCGACGAGAACGGCTTCAAGATGTCAAAGTCCAAGGGCAATTACCTCGATCCCTGGGAGATCCTGGAGAACGAAGGCGCCGACGCGTTGCGCTGGTACTTCTACAGCTCCAACCAGCCCTGGACCTCGGTGCGGTTTTTCAAGGAGGCGATCCGTGATTCGCAGCGCGACTTCCAGGTTCGCCTGCGCAACGTCTTCAGCTTTTTCGTGATTTACGCCAATCTGGACGGCTTCGATCCGCGCGCCGGGGCCCACGCGCCCAACGACCTGGACCCCGCCCAACTGGCCGGTGCGACGAGCTATGTGCCCCGGCCGGCGCGGCCCCTGCTGGACCGCTGGTTTATCTCCAAGCTGGAGACCGCCACCCGCGCGGTCACCGAACAGCTGGCCGAGATGAATATCCTGGGTGCGGCCAAGACTCTGGGCGATCTGGTGGACATGCTCTCCAACTGGTACGTCCGCCGCAGCCGCGACCGCTTCTGGCAGAGCGAGAAGAACGCTGACAAGTGGGCGGCCTACTGGACCCTGTACGAGGCGCTGACCCGGCTCTGCCTGCTCCTGGCCCCGTTCACGCCCTTCCAGGCCGAGGAGCTTTATCAGGAGCTGGCCCGCGACCTCTGGTCCGAAACCCTGCCGGAGAGCATCCATCTCTGCCGTTGGCCCGAGGTCGACGCGGCCGCCATCGACCTGGCCGTGGAGGCCAAGATGGACCTGGTGCGCGAGATCGCCAGCCTCGGCCTCTCCGCCCGCGCGGCCCAGAAGCTCAAGGTCCGCCAGCCGCTCAAGCGAGCGGTGGTCATCCTCACCGACCCGGCCGCCCAGGCCGGCGTGGCCGAGTTGGCCGCCGTGGTCCGCGAGGAGATCAACGTCAAGGAATTGGAGTTCGCCGCCGAGGCGGCCCAGTACGTCAATTATGTCGTGAAGCCCAACTTCCAGAAACTGGGGCCCAAGCTGGGACCGAAGGTCAAGGCCTGCGCCGCGGCCCTGGCCAAGGCCGATCCGGCCGCGATAGTCTCGGCCCTGAGCCGCGACGGGCGCTACCAGATGACGCTCGACGGGCAGGCGCTGGAATTGACGGCCGAAGAACTCGACGTGCGGCTGAATGCCCGCGAGGGCTTTGCCGCCGCCGGCGGCCGGGGCGCGGTGGTGGTGCTGGATGCGACCGTCACGCCGGAACTGGAGCGCGAGGGCCTGGCGCGGGAGTTGATCAACCGCATCCAGAATTTGCGCAAGGAGCTGGACCTGCCCTATGAGGCACGTATCGCCGTGCGCCTGGGCGTGGGCGGCAACGTGGCCCGCGCGGCCCTGGAGCACGCCGCGACCATCGCCGCCGAAACGCTCTGCGACGACTTCGCCGTCGAATTCGCTGAGTTGGACGTGACGCGTGAGTTACAGATCGGCGACGAGCTGGTCCGCCTCTCGCTGCGGAAACTGTGAGGTCTGGACATGGCTGAACCGTTGCGCTTGGCGGTGCTTCTTTCCGGCGGCGGCACCACGCTGGAGAATCTGGCCGAGGCTATTGACCGCGGCGAGTTGCCAGCTTCGATTGAGCTAGTGGTCGTTTCGCGAGCCGACGCTTTTGGCTTGGAACGAGCCAGGAAGCGGAAAATTCCCGCGGTCGTGGTCGCCTCGCGCGATTATCGCCGGGCCGGGGCGGGGACCGACTGGGCCGCCATGTCGGCCCGGTTGAACGAGGTCATCCTGCCGGTCAAGCCGGATCTGGTGTGTCTGGCCGGGTTCATGTGCAAATACGATCTGCCGCCCGAGCTGCGGGGGCGGGTGATGAACATCCATCCGGCTCTGCTCCCCGCCTTCGGCGGCCAGGGCATGTACGGCCATCACGTCCATGAAGCCGTGGTCGCCGCCGGCGTGAAGGTCTCGGGCTGCACCGTGCATTTCGTCGACCAGGAGTACGACGCCGGGCCGATCATTCTGCAGCGGACCTGTCCGGTCTACGACACCGACTCGCCTGACGATGTGGCCGCCCGGGTGTTCAAGGAAGAGTGCCGGGCCTATCCCGAGGCGATCCGCCTCTTCGCCGCCGGCCGGCTGCGGCTGGAAGGACGGCGCGTGCGGGTGAGGGAAGAGAAAATCTAGAATCTAAAATCTACGATCTAAAATTTAGAATATTGTGGTTTGTGGCGGCGGCGAAGCCGATGTTAGGCCGATAGAAGCGAAACGCCTAATTTGTCAGCGGTGATTGAATAGCGGGGCAATTAATCTGCGCGCGCCAAGAGATGCGCGTGAGCGTATTTTAAATTCTAGACGCTAGATTTTAGATTCTAGATTTGCATTTACGAAGGAAACGCCTATGACCCTGGAATACGGCCGCGAGGTGCTGGAGGCCGAAATCACCGCCATAGCGGCGGTGCGTGATCGGCTGGACGAACGATTCGGACGGGCGGTCGACCTGATGCTGGCCGCCGAAGGCCGGATCGTCACCTGCGGCATGGGCAAGGCCGGCATCATCGCCCAGAAGATCGCCGCCACCCTGGCCAGCACCGGCAGTCCAGCCTTCTTCCTCCACCCGGCCGACGCCCTGCACGGCGACCTGGGCATGGTCCGGCCCGGGGATGTGGCCTTGATTCTCAGCAATTCCGGCGAGAGCACCGAGGTGACCAGTCTGCTGCCGGCCCTGCGGCGGATCGGGGCCAAGGTGGTGGCCATCACCGCCTCCGAACGCTCAACCTTGGCGGCGCATGCGGACCTGACCTTGCTGCTGGGACATATTGAAGAAGCCTGCCCGCTGGGTTTGGCGCCCACGGCCACGACTACGGCCATGCTCGCCCTGGGCGATGCGCTGGCCATGTGCCTGATGCGCCGGCGGGATTTCCGGGTGGACGATTATGCCCTGCGGCATCCGGGGGGCGCTTTGGGGCGCAAGGTGCTGCCCGTGCGCGACGTGATGCGGGTGGGCGAGGCCGTGGCCCGGGTCGCCCCCACCGCGCCGGTGCGCGAGGTGCTCTTCGCCATTACCCGGGCCCGGGCCGGGGCGGCGGCAGTGGTGGATGCGGCCGGCAAGTTGCTGGGCATCTTCACCGACGGCGACCTGCGTCGGGGGATCGAGGAGTCGGCCGCCTTTCTGGAACGGCCGGTGGGCGAGGTCATGACCGCCGGCTGCCGGCGGGTCACGGCCGAGACC
>CAYMGG010000054.1:0-16392 GCA_964389915.1 uncultured Planctomycetaceae bacterium | reverse complement strand
TGGGATTGGAGCTGATGCGCGATAAGCTCAGCGCCGATCTGCCCGTGGTCGACGAATCCGGTGCGTTGGTGGGGATGGCCGACATGAAGGGGCTGTTGTCGTCGCTTTAGTCTAGGCCGGCCGGGACGGCCGGATTACGAGCGGGCGATCACTTGCGTTAACCTCCGGGCTGGGCTATAAGCTTGAGGGTGGCAGCGGGCGGGGATGGTAATAATGTCCGAGGATGGCATAAGGCGCAGAGGCGGAGCCCGAGCGAGCTGGTGTCTGGCGGTCGTGGCTGCCGGGCTGCTGACCTCCGACGCGATCCCGGCCGGCGACGATCTGGCCGCGCGCAAAGCCGCTTTCTGGGCTCAGGGCGAGATCAAGAAATGGATTCCCCGCCCCTGGGATGCGGCCTATCAGGCCAACACCGCCCATTACTCGGTCAAATCCAACACCTCCTATCCGACCGCCCAATTCATCGGCAACCTGATGGAACTGACCGCGGCCAAATACCGCGATGTCTTCGGCTATCGTGGGGCGATCACCCGCCTGCCGATCCACGCCTACGCGACGCGCGAGGAGTACGAATCCCTGGCCGTCCAGGGGCGGATGGAGCCGGGCAGCGGCGGTTTCTATTCCCCCGAAGGCGTGGGGGCCATCCATCTGCCCTACATAAACGGTTCCACCGGCCTGACCCCGGCGGTGGTCCTATTTCATGAGGGTACGCACCAGTTCGTACATCAGGCGATCGATTTTCGCGTGCCGCTGCTGCTGCGCGACAAATTGCCGGCCGAAGCGCAGGTCCTGTCCAGCGTGCCGATCTGGCTGAACGAGGGCTTGGCCACCTACATGGAAACGGCCGAGTACAATGGCCGCGAACTGGAGGTCGGCCGGCTAAATCCCGGCCGGCTGAGCGATCTCTGGAGCATGCTCAAGACCAAAACCAATCCCCCCCTGCGTGAAACCATCTCGCGCCGTTACGGCCAGCCGTTCAGCGCCCAGTACTATGCGGTCGCCTGGGGGGTGATCTTCTGGCTGCGGCACAACGGCACCTCCCCCGATCTGGCCACCAACCGCCGCAAGCTGACGAGCTACATTTCCGCCTGCCAGAATGGCTTCTACCGCCTGCCACAGAGCGAATTTGCGCAGGAATTCCTCGCCACCGGCGCTTTGCCCGCCGATTTCCAGGTCCAGTGGAACGTGCGGATCGGCGAGCGGTCGTTGGCCGAATTCGAGCGGCTGGTGGTTGGCCCGGGGCGTAAGCTGGAGCAATGGGAAGCCGAGTGGGCCAAATGGATTTTGCGGCTCAATCCGCGCCTTCCATACGGCGGGGCCAGCGGCGGCGGCGAGGATAGCGGCTTGCGCTAAGGCGGAGCCAAAACGGTTTGGAATTTACGGTGCGGCGTCGGGCGGGGGAGGGCGGCCGCGCTATCAGCTTTATTCCCCGTAACCATAAGGAACCTTCATGACGGCCGATGCCAACTCCCAGAAGAAGCTGCTCAAGACTGCCGTGCATCATAACTCGTGGCTGGATCTGGAGGGCCTTTCCGAGCGCCTCTTCACCGCCTGGTTCGGCGGGTTCTTCTACAACCAGATCTGGGAAGACCCGCGGGTGGACCGCGCCGCCCTGCAACTGGGGCCGCAGAGCCGGATGCTGACCATCTCCTCGGCCGGTTGCAATCTGCTCAACTATCAGCTCGACTCGCCGGCCCAGATCACGGCCGTGGACTTGAACCCCTGCCATATTTTTCTCACCCGACTCAAGCTGGCGGCGGCGCGGTACTTGCCGACGTATGAAGATTTTTTCCAGTTCTTCGGCTGCGGCGACCGGGAGGAGAATCTGCAGCGTTACCAGCAATACTTGCGTCCGCAATTGGACCCCGAGACCATCGCCTTCTGGGAGAGCAACTCCTGGCCGCGCTCCTGGCTGATCGGGCCGCGCATCAAATATTTCGCCCGGGGTTATTACGATTACGCGCGCCTGGGCTATTTCCTGCGCTTCGTCCACGGCTTGGTGCGGCTGGCCAATCGGGATGCCGCGGCCGTGCTCCGGGCGGCCGATCCCGCCGAGCAGACGCGCCTGTACGACGATCATGTCGCGCCTTTCTTCGACTACTGGGTGACCAAGGCGGTCGGCCGGGTGCCGTTTTTGCTGCACGGCTTGGGCATTCCGCCGCGCCAGTACCAGGCCCTGTATGAGGAGACGGGCGGACAGATTTTCAATCTTTACCGCCAGCGCGTGCGCAAGTTGGCCTGCGATTATCCGGTTGCCGACAATTACTTCGCCTGGCAGGCCTTCTCCCGCCGCTACGACCGCGAGAAGCGCCAGGCCGTGCCCGATTATCTCAAGGCCGAGAACTATGAGCGGGTCAAAGCCGGAGCCGCGCGCGTTCAGACCCACGTCACCACGCTGCACGAGTTCCTGGCCGAGCAGCCGGCTGGCTCGCTTGACCGCTTTGTCTTCCTTGATTCGCAGGACTGGATGAAGCCTGAGCAAATTGCCAGCCTCTGGGCCGAGGTGGCCCGGGTCGGCGCGCCGGGCACGCGGGTCATCTTCCGCACCGCCTCCAGCGAGTCGCCGGTCGAGACCTCACTGCCGGCCGATCTGCGCTCGCGCTTCGTCTACGAGGCCGACCGCTCGCGCGATCTTTTTGCCCAGGACCGGGCGGCCATCTACGGGGGATTTCACCTCTATGTCAAACCCGAGTGACTCGGCGACCCATGCGGAGTTGATGGATCGAATGTACCGCTATCAGCGGTATTTTTACGACGTGACGCGCAAGTATTACCTGCTCGGCCGCGACCAGCTGCTGGCGCGGATGGACCTGCGCCCCGGTCAACGGGTGCTGGAGGACGGCTGCGGTACGGGCCGCAACCTGCTCAAGCTGGCCGGCCTGCGCCCCGAGGTGGAGCTGTACGGGCTGGACATCTCCCGGCAGATGCTCGATACGGCCGCGGCCAAATTCGCCGGCACGCGCCACGCCGGCCGGGTCCATTGGGCCTGCTGCGGGGCGGATGAACTGGATTACCGCCGGACCTTCGGCCTGGAGCGGCCCTTCGACGCGATCTTCTTTTCTTTTTCGCTTTCGATGATCCCGCCTTGGCGCGAGTCGCTGCTGGCGGCGGCCGCTAGCCTCCAGCCCGACGGAAGTATCTACATCGTGGATTTCTGGGACCAGGCGGATCTGCCGGCCTGGTTCCGGAAGGTGCTGCAAACCTGGCTGAGCTGGTTTCACGTCCGCCATGAACCGAAATTGATCGCCTGCCTGGAGAAACTCGCCCGGCTTAATCTCGCCAAAGTCGAACTGACCTCCTTGTACGGCCGTTATTCCTATATCGCCCGGCTGTCGGAGCTGCGCCCGGTCGAGGAACTGCGCGCGGCGGTCATGGCCGGCGAGTGACGCGGTCCGGTGAGGTTGACAGGACTTTTTTGAAGAGCGCAGGGGGAACTTTTTTGCAAAAAAATTCCCCTTGCCCCCCTCAAAAAACTCTCATCCGGCTTCGCCATTTCGACGTCCAGATAGACATGCTTGGCGCTGACTCCATTCGGGGATTCACCCAGCTGAACCGGCGGGAAAGGAGGATCAGTTTTTAAGATTGGCGCGCGTTTTTGCTTAAAAATCCCTCCTGGTTTGGCTTTTTTGAAAGGGAGAATGACATGCTGCCGCCGCTAAAGGTTCCGCGCAACTTTCGGATCATCGCCCACCGGGGCGCCTCGGGCTATACGCCGGAGAACACGCTGCCCGCCTTCGAACTGGCGGCGCGGATGGGAATCAGTGAAATCGAATTGGATCTACAGTTGACCACGGACGGCGAGGTGGTCATCTGCCACGACCTGACGTTGGCGCGATACGGTCACGGCGAGCTCAAGGTCGAAGCCCTGAGCTGGGCGGAGCTTTCCGGCTTGGACATGGGCGCTTGGTTCTCGCCTTACTTTTTCGCGGGCGAGCGGATGCCTCGCTTGGGCGAGTTGTTCGAACTGTACGGCCGGCAGTTTGTCTATCACCTGGAAATCAAGGGGCACGCCGCCGGTCTGGTCGAGCGAGTGGGCGCGCTGATCAAGGCCCGCGATTTGGCGGAAAAGTGCCTGATTACGGCCTTCGAATTGGATGCACTGGTCGAAATGGGACGGATCTTTCCGGCCCTGCCGCGGGGGTGGCTGGTCGATCAGCCGACCGAGGCGAACGTGGCCCAGGCGCGGGCGGCGGGGCTGTTCCAGCTCTGTCCGCGGGCGGACCTGGTGACGCCCGAGAACGTGGCTCTGGCCCGGACGGCCGTGGCCGAGGTCCGGGCCTGGGGCGTGGGCGGCGACCCGGCCCGGGTTCGCGCTCTGATCGAAAAGCTGGTCGCCTGTCAGGTCGACGGCGCGACCCTTAATTGGCCGGACTGGGTTGAAAAATAAGCGCCGCGTCCGCGAGGGCAAGCGGGCTTGAGCGCGGTTTCCTCCCCCCAACGGCGGATAGAACCATGGGACCTGATTTGTTCGGCGACCTCCGCAGCCCGCGGCTGATCGTGGCCAAAGGCTGGTTGTTCTTGTTCCTGGGACTCTTCGCCTGGATCGGCAATCTGGTCCTGGATGCGCTGTGGCAGCGCGGCCTGGTCTCGCTGGTCGCGATCTGGGCCTTTTGCCGGTTTTACTACTTCATCTTTTATGTGCTGGAAAAATACGTCGACCCGGAGCGCCGTTATAGCGGATTGGGCGCATTATTGGGCGCGTGGTTCAAGGGCGGCGGTACTGGGCCGGAGGACAGCCGTAAATCCGGGTGAAGTGGCGGTGGAAGTGGCTGGTGTGGCTAAAACCCCAGGCTTCGGCGATGGCCTTGACCGGCTCGTCGCTCTCGCGCAGCCGGGCGGCCGCGCAGCTCAGCCGGTGGCGCAGGCCGAAGTTGGCGAAGCCCAGGCCCATCAGCTGGCGGAATTCGGCGCTGAAGCGGTTGCGGCTCATCCCGCAAGCGGACGCCGCCGCGGCCACGGAAACCGGCTCGCGCGAGGCGAAGACCATTTCAATCGCCCGGCCCAGGCGCTCGGGCGCTAGGCGCGGTCCCCGGCCTCCGGTCACTCCGGTCTGGCCCGCCGCCGCCGCCAGCTCCAGCAGCAATTCCATGAACAATAGGCGCAGCCGCAACCGGGCCTCGCCGGTGGCCTCCGATTTGTTGGCCGTAAGCTCGGCCAGGTCATCGCTGTGCCGGGCCAGTTCCAGGATGCGCCGCCGGCTTTCGTCGCCCGGTTGCCGCCGGCGGCCGGGCGGGGCGGTGAATAGTTCCAGCCAGCTGACGTCGGGAAATTCAGGATAGCTGAGGCGCGCCAAGGCCGGCGGATAGGCGTGGAAGACGCTCAGTTCGACCGGCGCTTCGAGGATTTCGGTCCAGTGCGGCTCCCAGAGGCCGTGGCGCCAGACGTCGCCGGGGCCGACCTCCTGGGTGGTGCCCAGGAAATGCCGGCGCGAACGGCCCGCGCGCAGCACCCCTAATTCGACTTCGTAATGCATGTCGGAAAGGCCCGGGCCGGTGTCGGGCCAGATCTCGTGGCTGACCGTAAAGGGGCGGGTTTCGCTGACCCCATGATCGAGCCGGTCGAAATCGGCGGCACTGTCGCGGGCGGGGGAGGGGCGCGGACGTTTCGCCATGGGGCTCCTGCCGAAAGCGGGAACAAGGGGCAATGGGCTCGGCGGATCGCTCGGCAAAGGTCGCGAGCTTTGCCGCCGCGCCGAGGGGAGCACCTTTTCTAAAAAAAGCTGTTCCGCGCCTCTTTGGCAAAAACTTTCACCCGGCGGCGTCCGCCCGGTTCAGGCCTGCGCCTCGGTGGTGGTCTCGATGCCTGCGAAGAGCGCGTCGCAGAACTCGGTCGGCGAGAAGGGGCCGAAATCGTCCTCCTTCTCGCCCGTGCCGACGAACTTGATCGGCAGCTTGACCTGATGGTTGATGGCCAGGACGATGCCGCCCTTGGCCGTGCCGTCGAGTTTGGTCAGGACCAGGCCGGTCAGGCCCACGCCGTCGGCGAAGGTCTGGGCCTGGGCCAGGGCGTTCTGGCCGGTGGTGGCGTCGAGCACCAGCAGCACCTCGTGCGGCGCGCCCTCGATCTTGCGGCCGGCCACGCGGTGGATCTTCTCCAGCTGCTGCATCAGATTGGCCTTGGTGTGCATCCGGCCGGCGGTGTCGACCAGGACGTAATCCGCCCCGCGGGCCAGGGCCGCGTCGCAGGCGTCGAAGACCACCGCCGCCGGGTCGGCCCCGTCGGCGTGGCGGACGATGTCGACCCCCACCCGGCCGGCCCAGGTGTCGAGCTGCTCGCCGGCGGCGGCGCGGAAGGTGTCGGCGGCGGCCAACAGCACCCGCCGCCCCTCGCTTTTAAGGAGGCTCGCCAGCTTGGCGGTGGTGGTGGTCTTGCCGGTGCCGTTGACGCCCACGAGCATGACCACGGTCGGGCCGGTCGCGGCCCGGGCCAGGTCGGCCGGCCGGTCGCCGGTCAGGCCGGCGGCCAGCATTTTCTTGAGGTGCGCCAGGATCTCCTCGGCGTGCTGGATCTCGCGCTTCTTCCACTTTTCGCGCAGCTGCTGGCCGATTTCGGTGGCGAAACGCGGGCCGACGTCGGCCAGGATCAGCGCCTCCTCCAACTCCTCCAGCAGCGCCTCGTCAATCTTCCGGCGGAAGCGGAAGACTTCGGAGACGGGCGTGTTCAGGAATTTGTGGGTCTTGGCCAGACCCGCCTTCAGTTTGCTAAAAAAACCCATCGAAGGGCACCTTTCGCTTGAGACTGGCGGCGGTTTCGGCGCGGAATACCCGCGTCCGGCCGCGGCCGGCGATCAGAGGGAATATTAGGCTTTGCCGATCCGGGGAGCAATTTTCTTTCGGTCGGCCCCGGGATCGGCCTAGGCCCGCCGCCGCTTTCGCAGGCCTTCCAATACCTCGTAGCCCACCCGCGGCACGCCCAGGGCCGGGCCTTCGTCGTTGCCGTGAAAGTCGCTGCCGCCGCAGACGGCCAGGCCGCGCTCCAGGCAGAAGCGGACGATCCGCGCCTCGTCCTCGCGGGCATGGCGCGGATAATAGGCCTCGCAACCGTCGATGCCCAGATCCGCCAGGGCCGGCAGGTCGTCGAGCAGGCCGCTGGCGCCCGGATGGGCCACGACCACCACGCCCCCGGCCTCCTGGAGCATGGCCACGCCTTCGGCCGCGGCGAACCGCTGCTTGGGCACATAGGCCGGGCCGTTGTCGCCCAGGTAACGGGCGAAAGCCTCGCCCAGGCTGTGGACCACGCCTTTGGCGATGAGCAGCCGTGCCAGGTGCGGCCGGCCGATGGCGCCGTCGGGCGAGCGGGGCAGCTCCGCCGGGTCGATCTTTATGCCCATCGCCGTCAAGCGCTCGATCATTTCGAGCATGCGCTTTTCGCGGCCGGCGCGCATCCGGGTCAGGCGATTGGTCAGGGCCGGGGTGGGGGCGATGAAGAGTCCCAGGAGGTGCAGTTCGCGCCCCTCGTAGGCGCAGGAGAGCTCGACGCCGGGGACGAGCTCCAGGCCGGCCTGGGTCGAGGCCGCCTGCGCCCGGGGCAAACCTTCGACGCTGTCGTGGTCGGTCAGGGCCACGGCCGAGAGGCCGCGCCACATCGCCTCTTCGACTAATTCCTCCGGGGAGAGGCTCCCGTCGGAGAAGTAGGTGTGGGTGTGCAGATCAACGGTCCGGCCGCCTCCCGCGCTCACGAGCGGTCCTTTCCGAAGCCGTCGGCCGGTTCGGCGCGCTCGGCCAGCTCCCGCCGCAGGCGGTCGAGGATGCCGTTGACGAATTTGCCCGAGTCGCGGCTGCCGAAATTCTTGGCCAGTTCCACCGCCTCGTCGATGATGACGCCGGGGGGGGCGGTCTCCTCCAACAGTTCGGCGTAACCCAGGCGCAGGACGTTGCGCTCCACCGGGGCGATGCGGTCCAGGTCCCAGTGGTCGGCCACGTCTTCGATCGCCCGGTCGATGGCCGGCCGGCAGGGGATGGTGGCGTCGATCAGCCGGCGGGCGAACTCGCCGGCCTCGGGCTGGTCGCAGTGCTCGCGGAGGAATTCCTCCGGATTCTGGGCGTCACGGTAACCCAGGAGGTCGTTCATATACAGATATTGCAGGGCCAGCCGGCGCCCTAGACTGCGCGGTCGCATGGGTCTTCATCCATTTTCAAAGAAGGGGAACGCGGGCGACTGGCCCGCGCCGAGCCGGGAATTCCCGCCCTCACCCCAATTCAGCGTAGAGATTGGCCATTTCCAGGGCCGCCAGGGCCGCGTCAGCGCCCTTGTTGCCGGCCTTGGTTCCGGCGCGTTCGATGGCCTGCTCGATCGTGTCGCAGGTCAGCACGCCGAAGCCGATCGGCGTGTTCCCGCCCATCGCCACCTGGGCCAGGCCCTTGCTGGCTTCGGCGGCCACATAGTCGAAATGCGGCGTGGCCCCGCGGATCACCGCGCCCAGGGCGATCACCGCCGCATACCGGCCGCTGCGGGCGACCTTGCCCACCGCGGGGGGCAGCTCGAAGGCGCCGGGCACGCGGACCACGTCGATGTCCGCGGCGTCCGCGCCGTGGCGGACCAGGCAGTCGACGGCCCCCTCCACCAGCCGGTCGCAGATGAAGCTGTTGAAGCGGCTGACCACCAGCGCGAACTTCTTGCCGTGCGCGTCCAGCTTGCCCTCGTATACCTTGCCCATGTTCTCTCCTTCCCGGATTGTCCGCCGCTCAGCCGGCGTTGCCGGCCAGGTCCGCGCCGAGCAGGTGGCCGAGTTTGGTCTTTTTGGTCTGTAGATAATTGAGATTTTCCTCGGTCGGCTCGCACTGGAGGGGCAAGCGCTCGACCACCTCCAGGCCGTAGACGGAGAGGCCGGCGATCTTGCGCGGATTGTTGGTCAGGAGGCGCATCCGCCGGATGCCCAGATCGGCGATGATCTGGGCCCCCAGGCCGTAATCGCGCAGGTCCGGGGCGAAACCGAGCTCGAGGTTGGCCTCGACCGTGTCCAATCCCCGCTCCTGCAGGGCGTAGGCCTTGAGCTTGTTGTCCAGCCCGATGCCGCGCCCTTCCTGGCGCATGTAGACGATCGCCCCCCGGCCGGCTGCCTGCACCAGTTTCATCGCCTGGTGGAGCTGGCCGCCGCAGTCGCAACGACGCGAGTGGAAGACGTCGCCGGTCAGGCATTCGCTGTGGATGCGCAGCAGCACCGGCTCCTCGACAATCGCCCCCGCGGGTTCGAGCCCGCCGCAGGTCAGGGCCAGGTGGGTCTCGCCCGTCAATCGGCTGCGGTAGGAGTGGAGCCGGAAGTCGCCGGCGTCGGTCGGCAGGTTGACCGTGGCCGAGTGTTCGATCAGCCGCTCGTGGCGGTTGCGGTATTCGATGATCTGGGCGATGGAGCAGAGCTTGAGGTCGTGCTCGGCGCAGAATTTTTCCAGTTGCGGCAGGCGGGCCATGCTGCCGTCCTCGTTCATGACCTCGCAGATCACGCCCCCCGGGCGCAGGCCGGCCAGCCGGGCCAGGTCGACCGAGCCCTCGGTCTGGCCGGCGCGAACCATGACCCCGCCGTCGCGGGCGCGGATCGGCTGGACGTGGCCGGGGCGGACCAGGTCGCGGGCGGTGGTTTCGGGCTGCATGACGGTGCGGATAGTGCGGGCGCGGTCGGCGGCGCTGATGCCGGTGGAGACGCCCTCCTTGGCCTCGATGGTGATGGTGAAGGCCGTGCCGAAGGGGGCCTGGTTGTGCAGGACCATCTGCGGCAGGTCGAGCCGGTCGCAGATCTCGCCCGCCAGGGCCAGGCAGATCCAGCCCCGGGCGTGGGTGGCCATGAAATTGATCGCTTCGGGGGTGGCCATCTCGGCGGCCAGGACCAGGTCGCCTTCGTTCTCACGGTTCTCGTCGTCGACCAGCACGACCATGCGCCCTTGGCGCAGGTCGGCCAGCACGTCGTCAATCTCGGCAAAGGCCATCAGGCGGCTCCTTGCGCCCGGCGGGAGACCGCCGGGAAATCAAGCGCCCGGCGGTCCGCCGCCGGGCAGGGGGCTGCGCGCTTTTCCAAGTGCTTACCATAGTTCCCCGGCCGGCCAGTGTCAAGCGGCTTTGGGGCTTCAATTGCCGGTGGGGGTCTCGCCCAGCCGTTCGAGGTTTTCGACCCGGACGATGCCGTTGCGGTTGAGGATCAGTCGCCCTCGGAAGAGGCCGGCCTGATCGCGTTGGTTGTCCTGGTACAGGCGCATCACCAGATTGCCGTGATAGACGCGGTTGGCTTCGACCTGCACCGATTCGCCGCCGCGCAGGCAACGTAGCCGGTTCACCGGATCGTCCATATTGGCCAGCCACTGGTCCAGCCGCAGCCGGAGGATCTCGGCCACGGCCTCCAGCCGTTGGTGACGCTTGAGCAGCCGCCGGGAGTCGAGTCTCACCTCTTTGTGCAGATGGATCACGTTTTCGGGCGGCAGAACGCGGCGGAGGGGATTGGCGTTCTGATTACGCAACTGGACGACTTGGCCGGGCAGGCTGGCCGGGGCCACGAAACGGACGCGAAAGCTGCTACGCCCCACGCTTTGGCCCGTGGCCGGATCGACCAGCCGCTGGCGGCGGTCGGCCACCAGTCCGGGCATGATGGCCATCAACAGGCCGCGCAGGATTTCCTTAAGCCGGTCCTTGAAGATGTAGGCCACGACGATCAGTATGGCCCAAGGCAGGCTGTAACTGGCGAAGAGTCGGTCGGCCAGGATGGTCGCCCCCACGGCAAAAGCCATGGCCACGGCCGCCGCCGTGCCGGCGGCGATATGGACGATTCGCTGCGGTAGTTTGGACGGCTGCTGGGTCATGTACAGCGCGCTCTGGGCCCATTTCTTGAGCAGACTTTCGCGGTAGACGTAGAATTCGCCGCTGACCGGGTCGGCCGGGTCGATGCGGGCGGGGTAGTTCATTCCCGCCCGGTATTCCGTCTCCCGCCCCAGTCGGGCCTTGAGCCAGGCGGCGGTCGAGGCTAGTTCCGGCCGCTTCTGGGCCAGTTCGTAGAACTTGAAGGTTTCTTTCTCGGTGTTGAGGCTCATGGCCTCGTCGGCCCAGCGCAGGGCCTCGCGCAGCACGTCGGAGACGCGCGGGTCGAGAAAAGTCTGGTGCAAGGCCCGCAGCTCTACCAGCACCCGGTCGATGTCGGTGAAGAGGGTATAGAGTCGGCCGTCGAAGTCGGCGGTTTGGGCCGAGCGGGCCAGGTTCTGGCGCAGGAGGTGACGGGTGTTGCGTACCTCGGCGTGGTAGATGTTGACCAGGGTGCGCAACTCGTAGAGCAGCCGCCCCTCGTCCAGGTCGCGGGCGGCGGTCATGGTCGCCAGGCGCTGCTTGATCCGGGTGAGCGGGCTGGGTTCGCAGTTCGGATCGGCCAGCTTGGCCAAGGGTAGGGTCGCGGGCATGAACCGGGTGTAGCTGCGCAGGTCGCGGGTAACGCCGGCCACGCCATAGTTGGCCTCGTTCAGATCGAGCTGGGCGGGGGTGAAAAGGTATAGATCCAGCCGGTAGCTGGTCCACCGGCGGTTCGGATCGAGCGGATAGACGAGGTTGATTTCCAGCCGACGCTGGCCGTTGGTGGCCAACCGACAGTCATAGGCGGGCAAAGGAGCGCCCCTTTCTGCTGCTTTTCGGAATCCCTCGGCCGGATTTTGGCCTAACGCAATTCTAACAATTATATTCCCATCCGAGTCCGGCCGCAAGCCATCGCCGCCCGGGCTACGCCTCAAGAAAGGCTTTCAGACGGGGGATGATCCGCTCGTGGGCGTCTTCCAGGACGTAGTGCCCGGCGTCGGCGTAGACGTCGACTTCCGCCTGCGGAAAGCGCTCCCGCCACTCGGCCAGGAAATGGTCGTTGAAGCACCAGTCCCGCGCGCCCCACTGGATCAGCAGCGGCGTTTGGACGAAGTGGGCCAGGCCCGCCTCGACTTCGGTCAGCGTGGCGTAACTGGGGTGCTGCGGCGAGAGCGGAATGTCCTCGACGAACCGTTGCACGGCCACGCGATGGGCCCAGGAGTCGTAGGGGGCGACCAAGCCCGCCCGGATCGCCGGGGTCAGGCGTTCGGGGTGATTGGTGGCCATGAACAGGGCGCAGCGGGCGAAGGCGTTGAAGCCGCGCACCGCCAGCGGGCCGAAGCCCGGAATCCGGCAGGCGGCGATCCGCAGCGGGATGCGTGACGAGCGGAAGGCCGCGGTGTTCAGGATCACCAGTCGGGCGACGCGCTCCGGATGCCGCGCGGCATAGCCCAGGCCGATGGCTCCGCCCCAGTCGTGGACGATCAGGGTCAAAGGCTCGTTCGGCGTCCGCTCCAGCAGGCGTTCGAGATTGTCGATATGGTCCCGCAGGCGATAGGAAAAAGCCTGCGGCTTGTCGGACAGGCCGCAGCCCAGATGGTCGGGCACGATCACCCGGTGGCTGGCGCGGAACTCGGCGATCAACCGCCGGTAGTAGAACGACCAGGTCGGGTTGCCGTGGACCATGACCAGGGTCTCGCCCGCCCCCTCGTCGAGGTAGTGCAGCCGGCCGCCGGGCACGTCCAGATAGCGCGAGGTGAAGGGGTATAAAGCCCGCCAGTCGGCCGTCACCATTCGATCCCCAGCATGAGCGAGGCTAGACCGCTGCCGATGCCCAAGAGCGCCACCTTTTCGCCGGCGCGCAGGCCTTTCTTTTCTCCGCCCAGGGCCAGGGCGGTGGGCAGGGCGGCCGAGCCGGTGTTGCCCAGCCATTCGACGGTGGGATAATCCTTGGCCGGATCGAGGGCCAGCATCTCGAACAGCAGCCGCCGGTGGGCCACGCCGACCTGGTGGGTGAAGAAATGATCCGGCGTGGCGTTCTCCCACCCCAGCTCGGTCTTGCACACCTCCCAGGTCCGCTGAGCCAGGGCGCAGCCGGCGTGGAGCAGGGCCTCGGAGTCGGTGTCCATGAGCGGGCCGTCGGCCTTGACGGTCTGGGCCGAGGTGTCCTCGCGGCAGAGTTCGCTGGCCGCGCTGTCGGTCAGGAGGGCGCCGCCCAGCAGCCGGTGGCCGCGCGGGGCCAGGTCGGCCCGGCAGACCAGGATCGCCGCTGCGCCCGAGCCGATGGTCAGCGAGGCGAAATGCCGCTTGAAGCTGCGCCGGGTCAGGCGCGAGTCGTGCAGAATGCTGTGGATGGTGGCCTCGTGCAGGCCTTCGGCCACCTCGCCCGAGACGGCCAGGCCGGCTTCGATCTGCCCCAGTTCGATCAGGCCGGCCAGGATCTGCACTCCGCTTAACACTCCCAAGCAGGCGTTGGAGAGGTCGAAGGCCATGGCCGTCGGCGGCAGGCCCAGCTCATGATGCACGACCGAGGCCGTGGCCGGTTCGAGAAAGTCCCGGCAGACCGAGCAGTGGATCACCGCCCCGACCCGCTCGACCGGCACGCCGCCGGCATTGAGCGCTTTGCGGCCGGCCCGCGCGGCCGCGGCGCTGGACTTGGTGCCCGGCTCCCAGAACCGCCGCTCGCGGATACCGGTCATCAACTCCAGCCGCCCGTAGGGCAGCCGGAATTTGTCATAGACCGGCGCGAGCCGCTCTTCGATCTGGGCTGAGGTCACGACGCGCGGCGGCAGTTCGCAAGTCACCGCCGCCAGCGTCACGTTCCGGAACCGCAACTTTGCCGCTCCTGGCCGGGCTGTTTAGAAAACACCAAAAAGTTAAGAATAATAAACGCTGAGGCAAATATTACATTAATAAATTTCAGGCCAAAAAATCTGGGGAAAACTTTCTTGAAAGAAAGTTTTCCCCAGCCCCTTTCAAAGAACTTTAGCCGGCTTCGCCGTTTCGGGCGTTCAGATGGACAGATTCGGCGTTTTCCTCATTCCTGGCCTTCTGGAGCAGAGGATTTCCGTTCGAGCGGCAAGAACGAGGAAGTCACCAATCTGAACCCGCCGCGACACGAAGCGAGTTGTGAAAAAGGTCCGGGAAAACCCTTTTTATAAAAAGGGTTTTCCCGGAATCCCGGAGTTTGACGGATTTTACTTCTTCTTCGTGATGCACGGCCAGTCGTCGGTGCGGAACGGATTGGCCGGCAGGCCCTCGCGGTTGTACAGATTGCAGCCTTCGGGGTTGTTGGCCCAGGCGTAGCGCACGGACTTGGGCGCGGTCACCTCGGGGCAGGAGACGACCACGGTCGCCCCGTCGATGACCGCCTTGGCCCAGTGGAACTTCTGGTCCTCGCCGGCGATGGCGAACTGTTTGAGCTCGCCGCCCGGCACCTCCTTGACCGGTTCCAGACCTTCCTTCTGGCCCACGATCAGGCCGCCGGCCACGTGGTCGAAGCTGAGGCGGATCTTGTCGCCTTCCACGGTCATGGACTTGTAGACCGGCCCGGAGTAGACCAGGGTCTCGCCGTAGGCGATGGCCTGGGCGGCCAGGGCCAAGCGCGCGCCCACGTCCTGCTTGTTGGTGGGGTGGATGTCCTTGGCCACGCCCACGTCGATGGCCAGGGCCTGCCCGACCTTGGGCAGTTCCTGGGCCATGGTCTGGGCTTCGCGCAGCTCGGCCCAGGCGCTGTCACCCGGCTCGACCGGCGCGGCCGTGAAGTTGGCCAGCTGGACGATAAGGAAGGGGAAGTCCGGTTCCTGCCAGGCTTCGCGCCAGGAGGTGATCATGGTCTTCATGAGCTTGCGGTATTCGTAGGCCCGCCCGGCGTTGGACTCGCCCTGATACCAGATCGCGCCCTTGATCGGGAATTCGATCAGCGGCTGGATCATGCCGTTGTAGAGCGTGGTGGGCAGGACCGGCACCCGGTATTGCAGCGGCTTGACGTTCATCGCCACCTCCACGCCCAGGCGCCACTCGCCGGCCAGGGCCAGGGGCTCGCCCGCGGCCGGGGCGAGTTTCATCTCCGCCGCCGGGCCGCCGAAACCGCCGTCGCTGAAGTCGTCGAAGACGCGCACGGCGATGACCGCCCGGCCGGCCTTGACCAGCGCGGCGGGGATCTTGTAGACGCGGGGCGTCTGCCACCATTCGGGGGTTTCCTTGCCGATCGCGCCGACCTTTTCGCCGTTAAAATAGGTGACGTCGTAGTCGTCGATCTTGCCCAGGGAGAGGGTCAGCTCCTGCCCGGCCCAGGCGGCGGGGATATCGATCATTTTGCGGTACCAGACGGCGCCGTCCATGTTGTAGGTGTTGCCGAGATTGGCCGGCTGGGTCACCGGCTTCCAGGCCCCGTCGTCGAAGTCCGGCTTGGCCCAGCCCATGCCCTCGCCCTGGTTGCCCGGATCGAGCACCCGGCCGTCGGCGTCCGACTTGAAGGGCACGTCCTTCCACTTCTTGAAGAACTCCTGGTAATCCTTCTGGTTGCGCTCGAACTCGACCTTGCGCTGGTCGCTTTCCCGCTTCTTTTCGGCCAGCGCGTCGGCGAGGTAAGCCAGTTCCGGATCGCCCTCCAGCTTGGCTTTGGGCGTCCAGGCCTCGGCGGCGGTGCCGCCCCAGTAGGTGCCGATCAGGCCGATGGGGATGTTCAAGTGCGCCTGCAGAGCCCGGCCGAAGAAATAGCCCACGCCGGAGAAGCCGGGCACGCTGGCCGGCGAGCAGGGTTTCCACTCGCCCTCGACCTCGGCCTGGGGTTCAAGGATGCTGTTCTTCTTGACCAGGAAGAGGCGCAGCTGGGGGTGATCGGCCGCGGCGATCTCGGCTTCGGAGTTCATTGAGCGCACAACCGGCCATTCCATGTTCGACTGGCCGGAGCAGACCCAGACGTCGCCGACCAGGACGCCGGTCAGGGCGACCTTCTCCGCGCCGGCTTCGACCGTCAATTCAAAGGGGCCGCCGGCCGGCCGGGCCGGCAGGGTGACCAGCCACGCGCCCGCGGCGTCGGCCTGGGCCGCGGCGCTCTGCTCGGCCAGGCTGGCCTTGACCGTGGCTCCGGCGGCGGCGTGGCCGCGAATCTTGATGGGCAGGTCGCGCTGCAGGACCATGTCCGAGGTGAAGAGGGAGTGGAGTTTAAGGTCGCCGGCCAAGGCGAGGTGGCTGGCGCCAAACCAGAAGGCCAGAACGGCGATGAATCGGACGCAACGAGACATGACGATTCCTCCGCGGACGAGAAAGAGCCGGCCCGGTGGTTCCGGGCTCACCAAACGTTCCAATCCTGCGGAATTTAACGCTCGCGGGCGAATCTGGGAAGGTTTTTTTGGGGCAGAAAAAAAAGCGCGCTTCAGGACGGCTGGTGGGCAACCGGCCCAAAACGCGCCACCACGGCAAAAAAGGCGTTTGAAAACGGCCGTAGCGGAGGCCGAGTCGTCACCTTCCGCTACAACCAGAATAACCGCTCGTCGACCCGCAGCAAGGAACTTGCCTCGATAAAATTCGTGAAGCCGAAATTATTTCCCGCCTCCGCTGGGGGCTAGAGGTCCGATTCCTTGTGCCGCTGGATCTCACCCTCGGTCATGTAGATCACGTCCTCGGCGA
>CAYMGG010000053.1:0-22791 GCA_964389915.1 uncultured Planctomycetaceae bacterium | reverse complement strand
GGTACTTTTTTGCAAAAAAGTACCCCCAGACAACTGGCTTTAGCGGTTAGGAAAACAGCTGTAGTTGCTGCCCGCCCGCCGGGGACGGCCCGGGCTGGCGGGAGCGGGCGCGACGGCGTTCCAGAAGCTGCTCCTCCAGGTCGCGCAGGAAGGGCGAAGGCTCGCGGTCCGCAACCGTTCCGCGCCACAGCCGCCGGCGGGCATGGAGGAGAAACAGGCGTTCCCGGGCGCGGGTCAGGCCCACGAATAAGAGGCGGCGTTCCTCGGCCGTGTCCGTCTCCTCCCCCCAGGTCAGGGGCAGCAGGCCGGCTTCGCAGCCGACGATAAAAACGACGCGAAATTCCAGGCCCTTGGCCGCGTGCAGCGTGAGGAGCGAGACGCGGTCCGCGCGCGGATCCCAAAGATCCACGTCCGCGCCCAGAGCCAGTTCGGCCAGAAACGCCGCTTCGTCCGCGCCGTGGCGCACGGCCAGCGGCCGCAATTCCTCGGCGGCGCGGAGCGCGGATTCCCGTTCGGTTTCCGCGGTCTTTTCGACTGCCGCCGCCAGCCGGTCGGCCAAATTTCCGGGCGCGGGATTTTGCTTGAGAAATTCCACCAGAGCGCGGACCGCCGGTCGGTCGGCCAGCCGGTCGTGCGAGCGGCGCTGAAAGGGCAGGCCGGAGCGGCGGAAGGCCTCGTCGAGGCAGTCGGCCTGGGCCTCGGTCCGGTACAGCACGCCGAAGTCGGCGAAGGAGAGTCCGCCGCCGGCGTGGGCCTCGGCCCGGCCGCTGTCCAGACTGAAGAAGGTGGAACCGCCGATCAGGCGCTCGATGGTCTGCACCACGGTCTCGGCTTCGGCCCGGTCCGTGCCGCACTCCTGGATCACGATCCGTTCCTCGTAGTCGTTCATGGCCACCAGTCGGCGGTCGGCCACCAGACTGGCGGGCCGGATGGCCTGCAAAGAGGCGTCCACGATCGTGCGGCCGGAGCGATAATTACGGGTCAGTTGCACCACCCGGGCCGAGGGGAAATCCTCGGTGAACCGCTGGAAGAAGCCCACGTCCGCGCCGCGAAAACCATAGATCGCCTGATCCGGATCGCCGATGGCGCAAAGATTGCCGTCGGCAGCGACCAGGCATTTGAGCAGGCGATATTGGAGCGCGTCGAGATCCTGGTACTCGTCGACCGAGATCCAGGCATAACGCTGCCGGTATTCGGCCGCGAGCGCGGGATCGCTTTCCAGCAGGCGCAGCGGCCAGCGGATCAGGCTCGTGAAGTCGACCATTTCTTGCGATAAAAGCGATTGTTCGTAAGCGGCCAGCACCCGGCCGGTTTCGTCGTCCGTCACTTCCAGCGTCTCGCGCTGGCGGCGCAAAACGTCCTTCAAGCGGACACCCGCGCGCGGCGGGAGGAGTTCCTGCAACATCTGGCGTTGCCGCTCCTCGTCGATCAGACCAAAATCCGGCGGCAGGTTCAGCCGTGAGGCCTGTTCGCGCAAGATGTTCAAGCCCAGGGCGTGAAAGGTCAGGACCGGCACGCGCTCGGCTTCTGCCGGCAGGAGGCGCGCCAGGCGTTCGCGCATCTCGCCGGCGGCTCGGCGGGTGAAGGTGATGGCCAGGCACGACTCCGGCTTGACGCCGTGGTTTCGAATCAACCGGGCCAGGCGGTGGGTCAGGGTCCGCGTCTTGCCCGTGCCCGGGCCGGCGATGATGAGCAAAGGGCCGGCCCGATGCTCGGCCGCGGCCTGCTGCTCGGGGTCGAGTTCCTCGGCCGCGCCACTGACCGAAGGAGGCGTAACCGGTAAAGATAAGGACGGTGGAAGGTTGGCGGCTGGTTCAACGGCCGGGGAAGTCTTGGCCGCCGGATTCTGGGTGGAGCGGGCGGCTTTGGCCGCGCCTTTCGTCTCCGGCGGGGCAGATTCGAACTTGGCCGATTCGGCCGCCGGCAAGGCGAACAGCCGGTTGACGCCCGCCAGCCGGTCGCGGTCCTCTTCCTTTAGAAAACGGATCACGCCGTATTCGCCGTCATAGCCGGCCTGGCAGAGCGGGCGGCCCTGGCGCATGCGGTCAATGGCCTCGGCCAGCAGCGGCGATTCGGCGGCCCGGATCTCGTCCACCGGCACCCGGCCCAGAATCTCCAGCTCCGGCCCCAGCCGCGCCAGCAGGTTTTCATAAACGCCCTGGACCGCCTTGCTCTCCGCTCCGGTCCCGCGAACCTCGGCAATGATCTCCGCCAGCGGCACGAAACTTCTAAACGGCGCCCGGCCGGCGGGCGTCTGGCCTTCGGCCCGGTCGGCCAACTGGTGGACCCGGTGCATCACGCCCACGGTCACCGGCTTGCCGCAGACCGGGCAGAGGCCCGCATGGGCCTGCGTCTGGGCGGGGGTGAAGCAGACGTCGCACTTGCGGTGGCCGTCGAGATGATACTTGCCCTCCTCGGGGTAAAACTCCACCGTGCCGCCGTAGCCCTCGCCCGTGGCCAGCGCCCGCCGTAAAGCAAAATAATCGAGCGCCGTGTCGAACACGCACGCCTCGCGGCCGATCTTGCCGGGCGAGTGGGTGTCGGAATTGGAGATCAAGGTGAACCGGTCGAGCCGCGAGAGCCGCCAGTTCATGGGCGGATCGGAGGAGAGGCCGGTCTCGACCGCGAAGATCTCCGGGCTCAACTCGCCGTAGCACTCTTCGATGTCTTCGAAGCCGGACTGGGAACCCAGAACCGCGAACCAGGGGGTCCAGATGTGCGCGGGGACCAGAAACGTCCCCTCGCCCGAGGCCAGGGCGATCTCCAGCAAGTCCCGCGAATCCAGCCCCAGAATCGGCCGGCCGTCGGAAGCCAGGTTGCCCACCTTTTCCAGCCGGCGGGTGGCCTCGGAAGCCGCCTCCAGACTCGGGGCATAGATCAGGTGATGAACTTTGCGCGTCCGGCCGGCGCGCTTGTAGATGGTGGAGATCTCCACCTCCAGAATAAATCGCACCGGCGTGGCCGGCAGGCCGGCGGTCTGCCGGTCCACCTCGGTTTGCAGATCGTCGCGTAAACGAAACAGCCCAGGCTCGGCCGGAACCAGCTTTTCCTTCAGTTCGGCGAACCAGCCGGGATGGGTGAAGTCGCCGGTGGCCAGAATGGTTATCCCCTTCCGGCGCGCCCAGTAGGCCAGATGCTCCAGGTCGCAGTCCCGGCTGGTGGCGCGGGAGAACTTGGAATGAATATGCAGGTCGGCGTAGAACGACATCTTTTCATCCCGCATGCGGGGGAACTTTTTTGCAAAAAAGTTCCCCCGAACCCCTTCAAAAAATTCTCACCTGGCTTCGCCGTTTCGAAGGTTCAGATGGACAGATTCAGCGTCTACCCTATTACCCATCTGAACCTGCCGAAAACGCCCGGTCTTAAGACAGAATCTGCGACATATGCAGCAAGCGGTTCCACCGGAACCTATTTTAAAAACGCTCAGCCTGCTTATTAAAAAGAACATAGTGATCGCCGGGGTTTTCACAAGGAGAAATGCCCGCGTCTTTGTGATTATTTGTGTTGATAGATATAATCATATAGCGTAGGCTGATGCCAGAGTGAACCAATCCCCCTTTATTTGGCGAGGAGAGATCCATGTCCGCCACCCCCTGGACTATTGTGCGCGCCAGCCTGCTGATTATCGCCGTTGCCAACCTGATTATGGAGAACCACGCCTTGAGCGCGGAAGCGACCGATGCGGGCTTCAGCCTACAGGCCGCTCCGGCCGACCCGAATCGGCCGAAAGAACTGCTGTCATTGGACGATTTTTCGGCTGCGACCGCCAAACAATGGAATTTCCGCCAGGGAAGCAATGTGGATCTCCAAGCCGATTTCGATTCGCACCTGGTCGGAAGCGGCCAGGCTTATCTGCGGCTGGCGGCCGAGCGGCGCAATCGGTCGGATCGCGCGCCGGAGCACAATTGGTTCCGCTTTGATCGGGCGATCAAGGCCGATGACGCCTGGCTGCAAGCCGAAGGCCTGCGCCTGGTCCTGGGCATCAAGCAGAAAGGCAAATGGTGGCTCTCGCTCAGCGCGATCACCGACGAGGGCGACACCTTCAATGCCATACTTACGCCCGACGAATACGAGGGCGGCGAGCTCACCGATCGATTGCTGCGCTTCAATCAATTCGCTAGCAAAAGCCAGCCGGAGAAAAAGCTCAAGCCCAACCGGATCACCGGCCTGTTCATCACCGGCTCGGCCACGGACAACGTCCTCTTCCTGGAACGGTTGAGCCTGTACGCCCCGGCCCGGCGGGAGGGCTGGCTGGAGTTCTCCACCTCCGCCCCGAATCACAATCTGCTGCCGCGTGACGCGGCCGTGGAACTGGTCTTCAAGCCGCAGGGCGCGCCGCCGGCCGGGGCGGACGGTTTCCGCTATGAGTTGACCGACTATTACGAGGCCGCCGCCGGTTCGGGCGAGGTCAAGCTGGTCCCGGAACAGGCCGAATATCGCCAGCCGGCCGCCAATCTGGCGCCGGGTTACTACGAAGTCCGGGCCTACTGGCTCAAGGCCGACGGCCAGCGGCTGGAAGAGATGAGCTGCCTCAAGGCGACCGGCTCGATGCCGGCCGGAATGGGCACTTTCGCCGTCCTGCCCAGCACTTTAGGCGAAAACGTGGAACGTTCGGCCAAGTACAAGGACCAGGCCTTCCTCGGCCTGCACGGCGATTTCACCCCGCCGGACGATAAAACCAGCGTGGCCGATCTCTTGGGTTGCACCTGGCGGATGGGATACAGCAAATGGAAGTGGATCGAACCGCAGAAGCCCGACCGCTCCGCCGGCCCGGCCGAATGGGCCCAAAAAGCCCTGGCCCAGGAACCGCGCCCGGCACACCTCTTCCACATCTGCACCTTCCGCGCCAACCTGGCCGACAAGGAGGATCTGCCCGAGTGGGCGGCCAAGCCGGATTGCGCCACCCAACCCGCGCCGGGCTATGCCGACTGGAACGATTTTCTGGCCCTGTATCGCGACACGGTCAAGGTCGAGAAGCACAGCTACCCCCACCAGTCGCCGCGCATTTACGGCGGGGCCTGGGAGGTCAATCTGAACATGGCCCCGCATTATCACGCCAAACCGCTGTATACGCCGGAAGACGTGGTGGAAATTTTCAAGCGCGTTCGGCCGATCGTCGACGCGGAAGATCCCGGGGCCAGGCTCATCGGCCCCTGCTTCTCCAGCATTTTCAACGACCTGGCCCTGCACGAACCGGTCTTCCAGGCCGGACTATTGCAATACCTCGACGGGATCGAGTGCCACGCCTACCATTCGCCCGCGCCCGAACAGCGCGACCTGCCGGCCAAGATCCGGCGTTTCAACGAAATGGTGAAAAAATACAATAACGGCAAGCAACTGCCGATCTATTGCACGGAAATGGGCTACCGCGCCAACTACGGTTCAGTGGTGAAGTACCGCGAGCAGGCCCAGTGGATGGTCCGCGCCTGCACCATCTTCAAGGGCGAAGGCTGGAAGGCCTTTTTGCCTTTCTATATTTCGGACTATACGCACGACGAAGGCTGGGGCATCCTCTTCAACCTGGAGCTGGACAAAAAACCGTGGGGGTCGAAATTCCACGCCCCCAAGCCCCTGGCGCCGGCTCTGGCCGTCTGGATCAAGGCTCTGGAAGGGGCTACCCCGGTCCGCGACCTGAGCTTCTTCGGCTCGGACATCTGGGGCTATGTCTTCAACCGCGACGGACAGCCGGTCGTGGCCGCCTGGACCGTGGAGCAACCCCTGGCCGTGCGCTTCGCCGCCGGCGACACCGCCGCCCTCGCAGTTACCGACATGATGGGCCGGCAGAATCGCGTCTCGGTCGAAGCGGGCTTCGCCAACCTGACGCTCGGCCCTTCGCCGATCTATATCGAAGGGTTGGACCCCAAGCTTTATCTGCCGGCCGGCGGCGCGGAGGCCGTGGACCTGTTCGCCGGCGAGGAGAAGTCCGTGCCCGTGGTCGAGAACGGCAAAATTGAAAAGGTTCAGGCCTGGGGCCGGATCGCGGCCGCGGTCGACCCGGCCGCGCCGGGCGCGCTGCACTTGCAGGTGCCGGTCGCCGCGCCCCTCACGCCCGAACCGCTCGGTCTGATCGTGCGCGACGCGGCGGGAACGGAGAAATCGATCGTCCGCTGGCTGGCCGTGGCCCCGTCGGTGAAGACCGATTCCTTCGAGCTGGTCTTGCAGGAGGGCAAACCGGCGATGCGGCTGGTGCTGGAAAATATCGGCCGGACCGCCCTGCCGGTCAAGGCCCAGATCCGGGCCGAGGGCGAACTGCGGGTCATGCCCGAAATCAGCCTGGCGGCGGGCGAGAAGCACGAGCACGTCTTCGCCCTGCCCTTCTCCGGGCCGGTGGACCCGCAGCGCCAAGTAAGCGTCGAATTGACCGTGGCCGGGGGCGACGCCCGCCAGCTCAAATCGGTCAAGAAGGTCAACTTCCTGGCCGCCCACCGGCGCGGCGAACCGGCCGAAGGCAAGCTGCTCAACCGGGCCGAGATCTCCGGTCCCGGCTCGTCCGGCCAGACCGACCGGGCCGACCTGAGCTTCGAATGGGACGACGCCAACCTCTATCTGCGGGTCGAATGCCACGACGACAAGTTTTATCAGCAGCTCGCCGACGCCAACATCTGGCAGCAGGACAGCCTGCAACTGGCCTTCGACACCCACCCCGAGGAGAATCTGCCCTACAGTCCGCCGGCCTCGATCTTCACCAAGAAGATCACCTCCGTGGCCTTCGCCCTGACGCCCAAAGGCCCGTTGGCCTGGCGGCATCAGACCCACGCCGAAAGCGAGTTGGCGCTGGGCGAATGCACCGGCCAATTCACGCCGGACATCAAGCGCGACGAGGCGGCCGGGGTCACGACCTACGACCTGACCCTGCCCTGGAAGAGTTTGGGCATGAATCCCGAATGGATGGTGAAGGGCAAGCCGCTGGGCGTGTCGCTTTTGGTCAACGACTCGGACGGGGCCGGCACGCCCCGCCAGGGGATCGAGTTCTTCAGCGGCATCATGCGCGGCAAGGATTTCGAACAGTACGGACGGATGACCCTGCAATGATCGGCGATATCCAGCTCGACCGCGCCTCGCCCGTCTCCCTGACCGACCAGCTGGCCGCGCAGATGCGCGCGCGCATCGCCGCCGGCCGGCTGGCCCCGGGCACGCGCCTGCCCACGCTCGACGAGTTGGAGCGGGAATTGCAGGTGGGCCAGGGCACGGTGCGGCGGGCGTTGGAGCTCCTGGCCCGCGAGGGCGTGATTGAAAAGCGGCGTAAGCTGGGCACCTTCGTGGCCGAAGCCCCAACCGCGGCGACGGAAACCGCCGCCGCCACCCCGGCGGAAAAGGTCCGCCTCCGCCAGCTCAACGTGGCCGTGGTGGCCGAGGCCTACCAGGTCGCCGCCCGCGACGAACCCAAACGCTTCCTGGCCCTGAACGAGAGTTTCGAGGCCGTGATCGCCCAGGCCGGCGGCCGTTGCTTCCTGGTGCCCTGGCAGCCGGGCGAGAGCGCCGAGGTGCTGCTGGCCCGGGTGGGGCCGGCCAATGCCCTGTTCTACAACCACACCAGCGACCACGGCGATCAAGTTTTGGAAACGCTCCAGCCGACCGGACTGCCGCTGGTGGTTTGCGACTATCCGCGCGGCCCCTGCAAGGTCAGCGCCGTGGTGGAGGACTGGGATTGGGGCATGCGCGAGCTCCTGCGCCATCTGCTGGAATTCGGCCACCGCCGCCTGGCCCTGGCCAGCTACTATCAGGATGGACCGGCGGCCCGACCCTGGCCGTGGGCCGCCGAGCGCGAGGCGGTGTTTCTCGACGTGGCCCGACGGGAGGGGCTGCCCGTGGACGAGTCGGACATCTATCGCGACGATCAGTTCCGCCACCGGATCGACGAAGACCCCGGCATCATCGCCGCCGGCCGGCGGGTGGGCGAACGGATCTTCGCCTCCGGGCGGAAATACACGGCCGTGATCGGGGTCAACGACTGCCTGGCCCTGGGCGTGGCCGAGGCGGCGCAGGCGCGCGGCCTGCGGGTGCCGGAGGAGCTTTCGCTGGCCGGTTTCGACAACCATGTGACGGCCCGCCAGCAGGGCCTGACCTCGCTCAAGCCGGCCAACGAAGAGGACGGCCGTACCGCAGCCGAGATGCTGATCGAACAATACCTGCGCCCCCGGCCGGAGCGGGCGCTGACGGCGGTCAACAAACCGATCCTGGTCGTGCGTCGAAGCACCGGCCCGGCGGCAGAAATGGAGGAAAAACCATGAGAACGCAGCGACACGGCTTCACCTTGGTCGAACTGCTGGTGGTGATCGCCATCATCTCGGTGCTGGCGGCCATGCTCCTGCCGGCCCTGGAAAAGGCCCGGGAGTCCGGCGTGCAGACCGCCTGCGCCAGCCAGATGCGCCAGCTGGCCCTGGGCCTGCAAGGCTACGCCGACGGCAACTCCGGCTTCGCCCCCCCCAGCAGCTACGACGCCCCGCCCACCACCCCGCTCTACGGCAGCACCGGCAAGCTGTACTGGAACAACCTGCTCAAGCCCTATGTCGGCGACGCCACGCCCGATTGGTGCTCCGATTACTCGCCAATGGGGGAGGTGTTCTTTTGTCCGAACTCATGGTATCTGCCCACCCAGAAGACCAAGTACACCTCCGGGGGTCGGGTTTCCGGCCTCTATACGGGGATCGGCTACAACAATTGCGGCCTGGGTAACAGTGTCTGGCCGCACACCCAGAACCTGAACCGCATCCAGCAGCCCTCGCGCATCCTTTTCATCACCGACACCAAGCGCGACGACCCCACGCTGCCGTACATCGCCATGCTCTGGTACCCCTGGTGGGATTTCAACCGCCACGAGGACCGGGCCAATCTCGCCTGGGTCGACGGCCACGTCAATGCCCGCACCGAACGGATGATCGTGGGCGAATACGGCACGGAGTACAACACCTGGACCGGGTTTTATAAAAAATATCCCTACATGGAAGCCAACTGGTAGCGCCTTGGGCTGATACCGCCCCATAAACAAAAACCCCCTCGAAGCGCTCGAGGGGGTTTGGTTCGCTTGGCGGCCCGATTCCGGCTCAGGTGGCGGCCAGCTGCTCGAGCTCTTCCTCGAAGAGCAGCTTCTCCACGTCCAGCAGGATCTTGACCTCGTCGTCCACCTTGCCCAGCCCCTTGATGTAACGCTGGTGGCTGCCCTTGCCGACCCGGGGCGGAGCCGAGACGTTCTCCTCGGGGATGTCGCGCACCTCCTTGACGATGTCGACGATCAGGCCCACCTGCACCTCCTTGATCGTGACCACGATCACGCAGGTGCGGTCGTCGTATTCGCGGGACTCCATCTTGAAGCGCATCCGCACGTCCATCACCGGAATCACCTGTCCGCGCAGATTGATGACCCCTTTGACGAAATCGGGCATGTCCGGCACTTCGGTGACCTTCTGGATGCCGATGATCTCCAGCACGTGCCGGATCTCGATGCCGAAATCCTCGTTGCCCAGGCGGAAGGTCAGATAACGGTTGTCCTGGGTGTCTTCCTCTTCGTCGTCGTACAGGTCGTCATCCTGGGCGTCGCGCCCGCCGGCTTTCTCTGCCATGGCCAACTCCTTCCCTGAACTGGCCGGAATTCGCTTTCGCCCAATGGCGTCGGGCGAATCCGGACCCGCTATCTGATAATCGAAGATTATTCACCCCGTATTCAAACCTGGTTCAAAAATCTTCAACCTCCCCTCAGCCCATTTATATCCTACCACGACTCCCGGCGGATGTAAATCGCCACCCGCCGTTTGCCCGGCGCTTCAGGCGCTATGCCGGGACGGCTCGGGCAAAGCCGGCAGATCGGCGCTTTCGGCCTCGGACTCGACATCTTCGGCCGTCAACAGCTGAAACCGCCCCAGGATCTGCCGCAGATGCTGGGCCAGACCGGTCAACTCGGCCGCGGCCGCGGCAGTCTCCTCGGCACTGGCCGTGTTCTGCTGGGTGACTTTGTCGATCTGCCCCAGCCCCAGGTTGATCTGACCCAGGCCCTGAGCCTGCTCGTTGGAGGCGTTGGCGATCTCGGCCACCAGGACCGAGGCCTGGGTGATGCGGTCGTTGATCTCGCCCAAAGCCTGCGCCGTGCGCTGGGCCACTTCGGTGCCCTGCCCCACCTTGTGCAGCGAATCCTCGATCAGGGCGGTGGTTTCGCTCGCCGCCCGGGCGCTGCGGGTGGCGAGGTTGCGCACCTCCTCGGCCACGACCGCAAAGCCCTTGCCGTGCCGGCCGGCCCGGGCCGCCTCCACCGCCGCGTTCAGGGCCAGCAGATTGGTCTGGAAGGCGATGTCGTCGATCACCTTGATGATCTTGGCGATCTGCCGGCTGGACTCGTCGATCTTGGTCATGGCCGCGAGCATCTGATCCATCGACCCGGTGCCGGCGGCGGCGGCTTCGCGCGCCGCTTCGGCCAGCGAATTGGCCTGGCCGGCGTTCTCGGCGTTGGTCCGGGTCTGAGAGCTGATCTGGGTGACGGAACTGGCGATCTCTTCCAGGCTGGCGGCCTGTTCGGTGGCGCCCTGGGAGAGGGCCTGGCTGGCGGCGGAGACCTGATCGGCGCCGGAGACCACCTGATCGGAGGTTTCGTTGATCTGGCCGATCAGGCCGCCCAAGTCGCGGACCATGTCCCGCAGCGCGGCGCTGAGCGCATCCTGCTGCGACTTCAGCCGGACCTGCGTGGTCAGATCGCCGTCGGCAATCGCCCGCGCCGCCGCCACCTTTTCGCGCAAATAATCGGTCAGCTCGCTAAAGGCCCGCCCGATCCGGCCGAGTTCGTCCTGCCGGCGCAGCATTTGGGCGAACAGCTTTTCATCCAGGCCGGCCAGGTCCAGGTCGCCGCGGGCGAATCCGGCGGCGCCGGTGGCGACCAGGGCCACCTGCCGGCTGATGCTGCCGGCCAGGCGAATTACGAACAGCCCCAGCAGCAGGATAATCGCTCCGGCCAGACCGGCGAACAGGCCCAGGGCCGAATGCGACTGACTGACCGCACTCGCTCCCGCAGCCAGGGCTCGGGTCCGCTTCTCCTGCGCCAGGGCCAGGGCCGCCTGGATGCGCTCCTCCTGCCGCGTCTGAAGCTTGTCGATCATCGCCCGCATCTGATCGAAAGCCTCCTGGCCGGAGCCGCCGCTGATCTTGCGGGCAAACGCGAACTTGGCGGGGTTGCCGGAGTAGTCCACCACCTTGCGGGACTTCTCCTGCCAATCGGCAAGCAACTTTTTGAACTGCTCGTATTCGGCCTGCATGCCGGCGTCGAAAAAGACGGCCGCCTTCTCCATCCGCTGACCGGTCTGATCCAGATTCTCGCGGTTGTCCCGATCCAGACGCGTCCGATCCTCGGGATTGTCGGCCGAGAGAATCATCTTTTCGGCGATCAGAGCCTGGTGGGCGTCGCGGTCGGCGTTGAGCAGCAGGGCGATGCTGCCATTAAGCTCATTGATCTGGCGCATCTCCACATCGACGAGGGGCACCACCTCCTGCTGGACCAGCTGGTCGGCCACCCGCCCCAGCCCCAGGAGCTTGACACCGCCCACCCCGACCAGCACCAGAAGGCCGATGATCGGGATTCCCGCCAAACCCAGCATTTTTCCCCGCAGGCTCATCCTGTATCTCCCCGCCGCGCGGACGGCATTCCGTTTCCTTCCGCCGCGACCTCGAGCGGTTACAACTTGCTGGTGTCCAGACCAAAGGTGACCGCGCCGATCACGGTGCCTTTTTCATCAAAGATGGGCAGCGAAACCTGCTGAATCACGGCATTGGCCGACTTGTCGAACTTCGGCTCGCCCGCGTCGACCCCGCCCTGGCCGTCCTTGAACGAATTCTTCCACTTGGCCTCGTCGCCCTGCCAATAATCGCTGGTGAGCGCGTTCTGGCCAACATTAGCGCCCTGGTTGTCCATGACAAAGCATTCGGAGAGGGCCGCATTCTCGCCCGCCAACCGGACCAACTCCTTGGCCACGGCATTGCCCAGCTTCTCCTTCATGACCGGCAACTCGTCTTCGGCCTTCTGCCACTGCTCGTCGATCTTCTTGATCTCGTCCAGCGAAACCTTCTTGTCGTTCTGTTCCTTAATGGCCGCGACAAAGATCGCATTGGTGCACAGAGGCAGCAGCTTGTTGATGACGAACTGCTTGACCTTGTCCTCCATCTTGCCATTCGCGGAAATGGCGGCTTTCAGCTCTTCGGTCTTGGCCTCCCCGGCCCGCAACCCCGCCGTGCCCAATGTCAGAACCAAAGCCCCGACCAAAATCACTCGACAAAATGCGGCCATTATTTTCTCCTTTAGTTAAATTTCCTGGCTTTCCTGCCCGACCTTAACCAGATTATAATTTAATTTTCACGTTTGCGCAAATTGCGCAGTTTATTTTTCGTGATTTTTTCTCCCTACCCCCTATAAATCTGCCTTTGTACCATGTAACATCCTATTCATAAGCATGTTGCCGACTGGAGAGCTAGTTTTGCTGACACTTCTACGGATAGGCGGTCTGCCGCTGCCCAACAACTTGATTCAAGCCCCTCTGGCCGGCTATTCCTCGGCCCCATTCCGTTTGCTGATCGCGCGTTGGGGGGGGCCGGGGTTGACGGGAACCGAGATGATTTCCGCCAATGCCTTGGCCCAGATGCCCTCCAAGCAGGCCCGCTATCTGACGCGCCTGCCGGGAGAAGGCATGGTCAGCTATCAGCTCTGGGGGCGGGAGCCGCAAATGCTGGGGCGGGCGGCGGAATATGTCGCGGCCGCCGGTGCGGATGCCGTGGATCTGAACTGCGGTTGCCCGGTGCGCAAGGTTCGGGCCGCCGGCGCGGGCTCCAAATTGATGGAGGAGCCGGAGCTGGTCGGGCGGCTGGTGGCGGCCATGCGGGCGGCGGTCAAGATTCCGGTCACGGTCAAGATCCGAGTGGGCACCAGCGCCGACCATTTCAACGGCCCGGAGGTGGCCCGGGCAGCCGAGGCGGCCGGGGCGGATCTGATCGCCGTGCATGGCCGTCACGCCAAGGAATCGTACGGCACGCCCGTACGTTACGCCGAAATCGAGCGGGTGGTCCGGGCGGTCAAAGTGCCGGTGGCCGGCAATGGCGACGTGCGCGACGGCGCTTCGGCCCGGCGGATGTTCGAAACTACGGGCTGCGCCGCGGCCATGGTCGGCCGCGCCTGCATGGGAGCGCCCTGGATCTTCGCCCGCATCCGGGCCGAATTGGCCGGCGAAAGCTATCTGCCGCCGCCGGCAGCGCAGATCGGCGACACACTGTTGGAGCATCATGACTTACTGGTCCCGCTCCTGGGCGAGGACAAAGCGGTTCGCCATTGCCGCAAACTGGGGGCTTTTTACTCGAAATTCCTGGCTGGCGGAAAGGATTTCAGGGGGGAATTAAACTTTTGTCAGACGCGCGCCGACCTGGAGCGGCTGACCCGACGGTTTTTTGGACATAATTCTAACCAAGAATCCGGTTCGCGTTGAACTACCCTCTTGTATTCTGCCGAAGGAAAAGCTCAAATTAGTGACATGAAGAAAAGATAGCGCGGGTCGTCTGCTCCGTGAGGTCGGCTGAAACGCAGGTGGGCTGCGGTCGCTGGCCTCCGGGGGGAACGGGGCGCGCATCATACGGTGAAAGGAGAAACACGTGTTGAAGAAGAGTGCGTTGTGGATCGGCTGCCTGGTCGCTGTTGCTCTGTGCCTGTCCGTCTCCATGGCCAAGGCCGCTGACAAGGTCACGGTCAAGGGCGTCGTGGCGGTCGAGAAGAACGGCGATGCGGTCACCAAGGTCGTGATCAAGGCCGAGGACAAGGCCACCACCGTCGCCCTCGACGAGAACGGCAAGAAGCTCGCCGCCCTCGAAGGCAAGACCGTCACCGTCGTCGGCGTCATGGACGGTGAGAATCTGGTCGTCGAAGAGATCACCCCTGCTGAGTGAGTTTCGAAATCCGCTTGAATCTGCGGAAATAGAACATCTGCCCCAGCGGCCGCGCCTTGGCGCGGCCGCTCTTTTTAGGTCTGGGCGGCGTGTGCGCCAGACCCACCGCCCGCGGGAGAAAACCATGAACAAACTGCTAAGGTTAAGTCTTGTGTTGGGAATGGCGCTGCTGGGCCAGATCGGCCGGGCGGCCGAAGCCGAACCGGCGGCCGGCGCGAAACCGGGGCCGGCCGTCGCCGACCTGTACCGTCAGATCGAGCCCAAGGACATCCCGGAAAACGCGATCAAGCTGGTCGGCAGCGACTGGATGCTCATCACCGCCGGCACGCAGGAGAAATTCAACAGCATGACCGCCAGCTGGGGCGGCCTGGGGGTCTGGAACAAGCCGGTAGCCTTCATCCTGGTCCGCAACACCCGTTATACCTATGAATTCCTGGAAAAAGAGGATTACTTCACCCTCTCCTTCTACGAGGAGAAATACCGCCCCCTGCTCAAGAATCTCTTCGGCACCAAATCGGGCCGGGACACCGACAAGGTCAAGGAGAGCGGCTTCACCCCCCTATTCATCGATCCGGGCATTGCCTACCAGGAGGCGCGGATGATCATTGTCTGCAAAAAGATCTACGCCGACCGCACCCGGCCGGAATGCCGCTTCCCCGCCACCGGGGCCGTCTCCAAGCCCGACGACAAATATCACAAGCTCTATTTCGGCGAGATAGTTACGGTCTGGGTGAAGAAATAGATCCGCGCCACTCTTCATCGCCGGAAGTGACGCAGAAAAACCTGAAGCCTGCTTCCGGGGGAGTTTTTGGGCACATAAAGCTCCCCCGGAAGGCGGCGGGGAGCTATTTTGCACTCTCGATCCGGGCGTAGGAGTCGCTGTTGCCGCTGGCGCTGCGGCTGCCGAACAGGGCCGCGCGGACGAAATGGCTCTCGTCGCCGCCCGTGGTCAGTCCGAGCTCAAGATAGAATTTTTGCGGCGGCGCATCCTGCCCCAGCCACCAGGCCAGCGGGATCAGGGCCGCGCCCCGGTAGCCGCCCGGCTGCGGCCAGGTGCGATACTTGATCTCCGGCGCGGGCAGGCTGCCGCCCCGGAAACGCCAACCCCGGTCCGGCCCGTTGGCGGCCGCCGGCTGGAGGAAGAGCTGGTGGATCGGCCCGCCCGGCTCGGCCACGCCGAAGACCTCCACGCACGAACCGTCCCAGATGGCCGGCGTCTGGCGCAGAATCTGGTCGCCCACGACCAGCGCCAAGGCCAGATTCCCTCCGGCCCAGGCCAGCCGGACCTCGCCCAGATGCCGCCCGTCGCTGCTGATAAACCGCTTGGCCTCGACTCCGGCCAGGGCCGCCGCCAAATCCTCCAAGGCCGGCGCTTGGGGCAGAACCGGCAGGCAGCAGATCTCGCGCCGGGGCAGCGGATACTCCCACCGCCGGCCGTCGCCGTCGCGAACCACCGCCACCTTGATGGCTTCCGGCCGGGCCGCGCCGGTCAGGCGAAAATCTATCTCGCTGGCCGTCTCCCCGCGCGCCGGCAGATCATAGGGTACCTTCGGCCCGACCGAAAAAGTAAGCGCGCCGACCGGTTCGGAGATCAACTCGACCTGTCCGCGCAAAGGCGCTTCCTGGCAGTTGCGCAAGGTCAGCTTCAACCGCCCCGCGCCCGCGCCGGCCGCATCGACCGTGGGCACTTCGGTAAAGACCACCCCGGGCCGGACCACGGCCGGGGGGGGCGGAAAATCCTGGCCCCGGGTCCGGTCGACCGCCTGGCCGACCTCCCGCAGAGCCGGCAGGGCCTCGGGCACGATCAACCCTCGTTCGGTCAAGGGCACGTCCCAGGTGACCACGCCGCCGTAATCGGTGATGGCCCGGGTGTGGGCCGCGGCCTGAGCCGGCGAGAAGCGGATCGGCCCCTGGCCCCAGTACTTGCCCAGAAAAGTCAGGATGTGGAATTGGGCCTGCTGATCCCAGCGGCCGGGCGAATCGACCTCCTGCGGCTCATTGATTTCGCCGGCGGTGTAATCCTCCTCCACATCCACGGTGTAGGGCGGGTATTTGACCCCCGGGTTCCAGGCCACCAGGCAGTCGGGATTGCCGGCGCGTAGCGCCGCGGCGAAACTACGGAAATTCGGCTCCTCGGCGTGGCGGTACATGTCGTCGGCGAAATAGCCGCCGTCCAGCCACCACCCGGAAACCTTCGGCCCCCAGCGCAGCGCCCATTCGCGAATGATCGCCTCCCACTTGCGCTGGAACGAGGCCAACCGGCCGCCTTTGGCCCATTCCAACCGGGCCACGGCCTGGGGTTCGAACTCCGGCGCACCGGTGGGCAGATAGGTCAGCAGCCGGATGCCGCGTGGGGCCAGCTCTTCATATAACTCGGCCACTAGGTCGCGGCGGGAGCATTTGCTGGGGCGGATACCCACCAATTCGTCGTAGGTGGCGTTGGGCGTGCAGTAATGTCCGGAATTCTGCCCCAGGGTGATGACGAAATAGCGCGCGCCGACCTCCTGGAGCTGCCGGGCCGCGCCGGCCACGTCGAAGGCGTCGACCCGCCGGTTCCAGGCGTCCGCATCGGTTTCCGCCCCGCCGCTGCTGCTGGCCGGAGCGGCCAGGAAATGCATGAACACGCCCCACTTGGCCTCATAAAACCACTGCGCCCGCGTCCGCCGCTCCGTCATGGTTTCTCCGATCCGATCCTTGCGTATTCCCGACCGCCGGGATAAACTTGGCGCAACTTATAAAGGAGTTTAGCGCGTGAATCTATTGGCCGCAGGCAAAAAACGCCAACTTATTATGCTCGCTTCCGGCGGGCTCCTGGCCGCCCTGACCGTGGCCGCCGAACCGGCGAATCGGCCCGCCACTTGGGCTCAACCGCTGAACGTCGAAGGCGCGCCCAACCTGCACCAGGTCAGCCCGACCCTGTACCGCTCGGCCCAGCCCACGGCCGAAGGTTTCGTCAATCTGCAAAAACTGGGCGTAAAGACCGTGGTCAACCTGCGGTCGCTCCACTCCGACACCAAGCTGCTGGAAGGCACCGGCCTGAGCTGCGAGCAGATCAGCATGAAGGCCTGGCATCCCGAACGGGAGGATGTGCTGCGCTTCCTGCAGATCGCCGCCGACCCCGCCCGCCAGCCGATCCTGGTGCATTGCCAGCACGGCGCGGACCGGACCGGCACCATATGCGCCCTCTACCGCATCGTCGTGCAGGGCTGGACCAAGGAGGAAGCGCTCAAGGAGATGACCGAGGGCGGCTTCAACTTCCATGAGATCTGGGACAACCTGCCGAAATGGATCGAGGCGCTGGATATCGAGGCCCTGCGCCGCGAAGCCGGGATTCCGACCCCCGCGCCCGCCAAATGAATGGAGAAACACCCGTGACTGACACCCCCGCCGCCGATCCGGTCGAACCCGGCGTCTTCGGCCGCCGCCGCCGGCCGGCCGCTCCGGTGGACGAGAACGGCCAGCTCCTCGAGCAGCCTTTTCCCGGCTACCTGGTCACCGCCCGGCTGGCCGAAACCCCAGGCAGCACCGTCTTTCGCGCCACCGACACCCGGCTGGACCGGGAGGTGGCCATCAAGGCCCTGATTCCCGACCTGACCCATAATCAGGACGCGGTCGAGCTCTTCTTCAACGAAGCCCGCAACGTGGCCCGGCTGCGCCATCCCCGGATCGTCCGCGGCCTGGACGTGGGCCGGGCGGGCAAGTATTTCTACTTCGCCATGGAATTCATCAAGGGCGAGTCCCTGGCCGACCGGCTGGCCCGGCTGGAGCGGGGCAAGCTGGCGGAGAAGGCCGCTCTCCCCATCGTCCGCCAGACGGCCGAAGGCCTGCAATACATCTTCGAAAACGGCCTGGCCCACCGCAATCTCAAGCCCGGCAACGTGCTCTTGACCGAAAGCGGCGAGGTCAAGCTGGGCGACCTGGGCGTGGCCCGCGAAGTGGCCTACGCCACGCCCGAGGACCTGGCCCTGGCCAACTCGGCCTACGTCTCGCCCGAGCAGGCCCGAGGCGATTTCAACATCGACATCCGCTCCGACCTCTATAGCCTGGGCTGCCTCTGGCACCATCTGGTTCTGGGTTATCCCCCCTTCCGTGGCGTCACCCCCCAGGAGGTGTTGCGCAAGCAGCAGGAGGCAGATCCGGCCAATCCCCGCGAACAGGACGTGCGCATCTCGGCCGCCACCAGCCAGCTGATCCTGAGCCTGCTGGCCAAGGACCGCGACGACCGGCCGCGTACCCCGCAGGACTTCCTCAATCGGCTGCGGGAACATCCGCTGCTGGCCGAGGAACGGCGGGCCGAAAAAGCCCGTCGGCAGGCGGACGAAGCGAGCGAAGAGCTTGACGAGAGCGAAGATTCCCCCGCCTGACCTGGCGGCTTTCGACCTCTCCCGCGGTTCGTAACCCCAGGCAAAACATTTGGTTCAGGTTGCGGCCGCCGCGCGTCCGTTCGTTCCGGGCGAAAACTGGCGCTTGTGTCGCGCCCGGGCTTGACACAACCGCCATCGGAATCCCGTACTTTTGGGATTGGCAAAATTGAAATCGTAGTGTAATGTCTAAACGTAATCCGGGACGGAGATTGGGGAGTTTTGGGAACCTCCGACACGGAAAAGACTCAAAAACGGGGAGTGTCATTAGGGAAGGGAGAAGATAATGAACAAGTTTGGAGTATTGGTCGGCCTGCTGCTTGGCTTCGCCGCCACCAGCGTCTACGCCGACTGCGGCTGCGGCACGCCTTGCCCGCCGCGCAAGTGCAGCCAGTGGGTTCGGGAAATGGTTGAAGTCGAAGTTCCGTGCTGGACCTGGAAGACGGTCGAGACCGAAGTGCCCTGCACGGTCTACAAGCAGGTCTGCGTCGAAGTGCCCTGCAAGGTGAAGAAGCCGGTCTGGAAGACTGAAGAATACACCGAGAAGGTCTGCCAGTACAAGGAAGTGGAAGAAGAGATCAAAGTCCAGCAGGTCAAGTGCGTGCCCGAAACCGTGACCAAGGACGTCGAGAAGACGGTTTACGTCAACGTCTGCGACCCCTGCGATCCGTGCGGTCGGGCCAAGAAGGTTCCCCAGACCATCGTCGAGAAGGTGCAGTGCGTGGTCTACAAGCAAGTGACCGAAGAGGTGCCCTGCAAGGTCAAGAAGTGCGTCCCCGAAATGGTCGACGTCAAGAAGACCCGCCAGGTCTGCTCCTTCGTCGAGGAAGAGATCAAGGTCCAGCAGGTCAAGTGCGTGCCCGAAACGGTCATGAAGAAGGTCTGCCGCAAGGTCCGCGTCTGCGAGACCAAGAAGGTCCAGAAGTGCGTGCGGCGCAAGGTCGAGGTCGCGTGCGAGAAGCCCTGCGCGCCCTGCTCGCCCTGCGCGGCCGCTGCCGCCGCGGCGACCATGACCCCGGCCATGGCCCCGGCTCCGGCCGCCCCGGCTATGGCTCCGGCCGCCAAGTAAGCACAACCGGCAATAGCGACTCGCCAAATCTTAGAGCGCGGAACGGCCTGGCCGTTCCGCGCTCTTTTTTGGCCGAACCGCTTCCGGGGAACCTGTTCTGCAAAAAAAGGTACCCCAACATCGGCGACTATTAACTTGAATTGATATTATATCAATTCAAGTTAATGATCGTCGAATAGGTGCGAAATCCATCCGCGCCGAATTTGTCCATCTGAACGTTCGAAACGGCGGAGCCGGTCGAGAGTTTTTGGGAAGGGTCAGGGGAACCTTTTTTGTAAAAAAGGTTCCCCTGAATCGGTCTCAATTAACTTGAATTGATATCAGAGCTCTTCCCGCCCCAGCGCCCGGCGGTAGACCTCCAGTTCGCGCTCGACCGTGGCGGCCAGGGAGTAGTTGGTCTGGATGTAGCAGGCCGCTTCTTCACCCAGCCGCCGGCGCTGCTGAGGGTCTTCGCGCAGTTCCATCAGCACCGCGCCCAGCGCGGCCGGTTCGGGCGCGGCCAGTCGGCCGGTCCGGCCGTCGGCGATCTCGTCGGCGATCCCCGGCGCGCGCACGCCCACGCAGGCGCAGCCGCAGGCCATCGCTTCGAGCAGCGCTTTCGGATGCCCCTCGCGGATCGAACACATGACGAAGGCGTCGGCGGCCCGCAGCCAGGCCGGCAACTCTTCGTTGGGCAGGCGCGGAATGAATTCAGCGGCCAGCCCGGATTCGGCCGCCAAGGCGCGGTGCTTTTCCAGCTCGCCGCCCGCGCCGACCGCCAGCCACCGCACTCCCGGCAGCCCGGCCAGGGCCGCGATTAAAAGAGGATAATTCTTCTCCGTCTCGTGCCGGCCCACGGTCATGACCGTGAAGGTTTCCGCCCGGCGCGGCGCGACCGGCCCGGCCGGCGCAAAAGCCGGGGGAACGTAGTTGCCCAGCACAGCGACTTTTTCGGCCGGAATCTTGAACTCGTCGCTCAGCTTGGCCTGCATCCGGCGGGTGGTGACGATCACGGCCGCAGCCCGGGAGGCGACGTAGGCCTCGGCCGCTTCGTAATCGCGCACTACCTCGGCCGGACGGCCCTGGGCGGCGACCAGCTCGGAGTGCAGATAGCCCGCCCGGGCCACCAGCGGTCGGCCCGCCAGCCGAGCGGCGTCGGCCGCCTCGCGCCCGCCCAGGAATTGATTGGTCTTGAGCAGGTCCATTTCCCGCAGGCGCGGCCGCAAAAGCCACCGGCCGGGCCGGAAGAAACGGCCCCGCCCCAAGAACCATTCCGGCCGGACCGGCACGACCGAAAAGCCGGGCAGCCCGGCCAGCAACTCGGTCGGCGACTCGCGGTCGTAGGTGAAGAAAGTGGTCTGCACCCCCCGTTCGGCCAGCGCCCGGTAGAGCGCGGTCTCCCGCCCCAGGGTGCCCCCGGCCGCCCAGTCGCGCAAACCCATGTGACGGGTGAAGAACAGGCCTAGCCGCATGCGGCCCCCTTGCAGACAATCGTTTCCGGAGAACCTTTTTTACAAAAAAGGTTCCCCGGACCCTCCCAAAAATTCTCATCCTGCTTCGCCGTCTCAAGCGTTCAGACGGACGAATTCAGCAGGTTGCAGGTGATCCCCCCACCCCAAACCCTCCCCCCGGCGGGGGAGGGAGTTTCGTCTCACCCACCCGATTGCAGAATGCGAAGCTGGGATAAAGTTTTTTGAAAGAGCTTGAGAAAACTTTTTTCCAAAAAAGTTTTCTCAAAACAAATTCGAACTTTGGCGATCTTGCCTAGCCCTTGCGGGCCAAGACCAGTTGCAGGTCACCCCGACCGAACCAGGGCGCGGCAAAATAAACCGGGCCTAGCAACAGGGTGGCCAGCAACCGGCGCGGCGCGGTCAGCTGGGCCTCCAGATCGCCGAAGTTGGCGACGAAATCCAGCCGCCGGCTCTCCCGCTCGATTCGCGCGAAACCGGCCGCGTTCAACAGCCGCGCCAACGACCGCTCCGAAAACTGGAACAGATGCCGGGGCGGATCGGCGTGCGGCCAATCGCCGAAAACGCCGCGCAGGGCAAAGGACGCCTGCGGATACCAGCCGCGATGGTCGGGCGTGGCCAGGGCCAAAACCCCGCCGGGCCGAAGCAGTTCATGAATGCGCCGCAGGCTGGCCGCCGGATCGGGGACATGCTCGATGAAGTCCCAGGCCGTTATAACCGTGAAACTCTCGCGGGGCAGATCCAGATCGGCGAAATCGGCGTTATACATGGGAAAATTCAGCACCGCCCGGGCGTGCCGGGCGGTGGCGGGATTCAATTCCACGCCTTCCGGCTCCCAGCCGCGCCGCGCGGCGGCCCACAAAAAGAAGCCCGCCGCCGCGCCCAGGTCGAGCATGCGCCCGCCCGGCTCGACCCGCCGGGCCAGCCAGGCGGCGAAAAACTCGGCCCTCCGCTCGTGAGCCTGCAAAAAGGCCCGGACATGCTTGGCCACTCCCGGGGCTTGCGCCAGTGCCTGCGGCTGCCAGGACAGCATGTGCCGGTGGTAATCACCGCCATACATTTTGGCCAAAGTTTCCGGTTCCGGTTGCGGAGCGACGAAAATCGCGTCGCAACCAGGACAATGAAACAGCCGACATCCGCGCTTTTCATACAGTAGCGGCGCGTCCAAAGTCTGACATAGCAGGCATGATGCCAAATATTGCTCCAAGCGATGTAATTATTATTTACAATCAACCCTTTGTTTCGATTGGCAGTTGACAATTCTGCCGACATAAAGATTATTATGGTAATTTGTTTGGGTCATGGCAATCGCTTGTTTGTCCTGTTGGCCAGAATTTCGCGGTTTTACAGGATTTTTTGCCCTCTCCCACCGCTCGACCGGCTGGCTCCCGCCCGGGACTGAAAAATCTCGGCTATCCGGTTTGAATTGAAAAATTTAATTTGACAATAATCCCGATTTTGCTCTAATTGCGCCTTCCTGCATGACCAGAATTCTGCCGCGCGCTGGCACGGCGGGATTTTGTTTTATCGGTTCGGGCCTCTTTATGCGCCCGGCCGGAATGAATGACGCTGCTGTAGCTCAGTCGGTAGAGCACTTCCTTGGTAAGGAAGAGGTCTCGAGTTCAAATCTCGACAGCAGCTCCATATCTTATCGCATCTGCCGCGTGGAGTGGATTTCCCACGGAAGCGGCGGGACGATTTAGGCGGTACGCACGGGGGCTTCGGCCCCCGAAATCGGCCTGTTTGGCTTCGTGAAGGGAAAAAAGGCGGCGGAGGCGAATTTTTTTTTGTCCTGGGCGGCGCTGGCCGCCGGCGGACGGATTCAACCACAAGTCGGGAAGGCGGACGCCGCGGATTGCGGCTCCCGCCGGCGGTCGGGAAGCCGGCGCGTCGAGAAAAAGGAGCGAACCCAGCATGGCCAAGGAAACTTTTCAGCGGACGAAGCCGCACATCAATGTGGGCACGATCGGTCACGTCGACCACGGCAAGACCACGCTGACGGCGGCGATCA
>CAYMGG010000052.1:0-22802 GCA_964389915.1 uncultured Planctomycetaceae bacterium | reverse complement strand
GGGTTAGTTTGCCTTAACCTGATCAGAAGTTGTCCGGCCGTCAAATACCTTTTTACCTCATCGACGGGCTAGGCATAGCACTTGAGGATACCGCATAATCTTCTGGGGCAAATTCGCAACAACCGGGTTTTAAGACTATCGAAGACTGCATGGCGAGCCACAGGTTTCTCAAGCTATTTGTGGTCGGACACTTAAAGCAGCCTATTAAGCCTCACCGCAGAGAAAGACTCGTCAGTCTTTGATATAAACAGAAAGCGTTTATTCTTTTCATCATGACCCGGCGCTAAAAATATAACATGAATAAAAGGGATAATCGCCAATGATGATTTGCTCGCGCTTCATGATTTTCATCGCAATTGTTTACAATGGCCTTTCCTTGGGATATGCCCAGGAAATGCCATTATCTGTCGAGGATGTTCTGCGAGATAAATATGCACGCCTGAACGGCAATTGGGTGGCGGAAGCAATGCCACCAATAGGGCCTGTTTTTGTAAATTATCAAATAGGTGAAATAGAAATACTCTCGATTAAGGCAGGACATGTACAATCAGCAAAAGTCAAAGAATGGTTTGACTTTGAATTTGAGAGCTCAAAAGATAAAAATGTACGCCCCTCGACTTTCATAACGATTTCTAATCGACAGGCAACGCGAGCGCCATTTATCGAACAAAGAATTCGCGTTAAAATATTCCTAAAAATACCTGTATATAAAGGCGATTATCAGCTTCGGATAAGCGTTGCTAAAAACGCCCCTCAGAATCTTGTCTTTAAAAATAATCCCGTAGTATTTACAATCCATTGCGACGGAGAACTCGGGCCAATGGAAGTAGATTATCTTTATGATGTCGCGCAATTTGAAAATGCGGAGCAGTGTTTTTCATTATACTCAAACATCAAATATTCTAGAGCACCGAACAGAGGCATTTATTGGAATGTATTTCTTCTAAATAGTTTAATTGCTTCGCGTGCTATTTCTATTGCTAAGGGTATTTTGGCCAGCGAACAATTTTATATCAGCACGAAAAATACTGATTGTCAAGTAGACCCCATTATGTATGTATTGTCTGAATACGTTATCGAGTGCTTAAAATTCTACAATAATGAAAATATCGATAACAGGCGGCTTACGGCATCTGAATCGGCTAATATAATTGCCGGCATTGATTTTCTCGCCGAAGGATCGCCTAGTAGTTATTATGAAAGAAATAGGGGGTTGGCGCTTAGTGCGATTAGTTCAGAATTACAAGATATAGTAGGCAAGTACGACAAAAGAATGAAGGCTTTGCTGGCGGGGGAAGTCGGGGTGGTCAAAAATATCGGCGAGAGGATTAGGAACATAGGACAAGGTGAAACCGCGAACAATGCCGAACCGGAAAAGCCAAATGCGGGTCCTCAGTGATTCGTGGCGGCTTAGGTGGGAACGGAAATGGACCTATTGCGTGTGGCATTCAGGTTTACTCGGTATCATTCCGTTTAGGCATGTAGCAGTGAGTTTTTGCCTAAAGGCCGGTTTTTTAAGGCGCGCCGAATGCCTCGCCAAGCCGCTGCAGAGCTATAAATCAGGGCGATTAATTTCCGTCAGAGCGCTATGTAGCGCTTTCGCCACCCCCTCCTGACGGAATGGTTTCTGCAGAAATACGCGGATACCATCATCCAGAACATCCTGGGGTTCTCCGTCGATGCTGAAGCCGGAGGAGAGGATGGCCTTGATGTCCGGATTCACCTCGCGCATGGCGAGAAAAAGATCCCGCCCCCCCAGCTTGGGCATGACCATATCCAGGATCACCAGATCGATTTCCGCCCATATCTTTCGGTACAGCTCTAAGGATGCGAGCGGATCAGCGCAGGCGGTGACTTGAAATCCCATTTCGCTCAGTATGTCGCGTCCCAGATTGAGAATCACCGGCTCGTCGTCGACGAGGAGAATGTGCCCGCCTTGGCCGAACTTTTTTGGCAGCTCCTCGGCGGCGGCCGCCTCGACTGAGTCTTCCTCCTCGCCTGCGGGGAGGTATAAATGGAAGGCAGAGCCCTGCCCAAGTTTGCTGCTGACCCGGATGGCGCCGCCGTGATTTTTGATCGTGCCATAAACCGACGGCAACCCCAGTCCGGTGCCTTTTCCAACCTCCTTGGTCGTAAAGAACGGCTCAAAGAGGCGCCGCTGCGTTGCACTGTCCATGCCGACGCCGGTGTCGATTACACTGATCCGGACATAACGGCCCGGAACGAGGTCAACCTCCGTATCATTGGGGGGGATGTCCTCGTTTTTCGTCTCGAAGCGAAGCTCTCCACCTTTGGGCATGGCGTCGCGCGCGTTCAGCCCCAGATTCAGCAGGGCATTCTGAAGTTGCGTAGGATCGCCCACGACCAGCGACGGAGTTGCATCCAGATGCAGCTTAATTTCGATCCGTTTGTCGATGCTGCGCTTCATCAGCTCCACCACTTCCAGAATAATGCGATGGGTGTCCATCGGCACATTCAGGTATTTGCCCTTGCGGCCAAAGGCCAGGAGCTGTTTGGTCAAGTCCGACGCGCGGGTGGCGGCCATGACGATGTTTTGGGCAAAGCGGTTCAGATGGGGGTCGTCCAATCGATTTACGAGCATGTCCGCATAGCCCATGATCCCGCCGAGTTGATTGTTGAAATCGTGGGCAATGCCGCCCGCGAGCTGGCCGATGGCCGTGATCTTCTCGCGCTGGCGCAGCTGATCCTCCAGGAACTGGCGCTCCTCTTCGGCCTGCTGGCGTTCGGTTATATCGCGAATCACGCCAAGGATCTGCCGGGGAGAGCCGTCCGCTTGCCGCGTATAAATGATCTCATTGCTTTCCAGTGTTCGCCAGCTGCCGTTCTGGTGGCGCATTCTGTACTGATTACGAATCTCCTCGCCGTCGCGCGCCGTCGCATAGCGCGGCAGGATGTTTTGCGCATAGGCTTGAAAGTCGTCGGGATCCATGAGCATGCGGATCAGGCTTTCCCCCATGGCCCGGATCTCGTCGGGAGAGTAGCCTAAAACGGCATGGATGCCGTCATTGGAATAGATGTTTTTCTTGGAGACGAGATCGTAAATATAGAGAATATCGGGAGAGAGGTTGACGACGGATTCAAGGAATCGCCCTTTTTCCGCAAGTTCCGTCTCGCTCTGATGCAGGGCGAGGCGATCATGGGTGGCCTCAACGAGCTGGCCTGACATTGCGTAAGCCATTACCAACACCATGCCGATGAAGCCGTATTCGATGGTGTAGACGAATGGATAAAATCCGGCGCTTACCATCACGTCCTCGCAAATTGCGACGAGGAAGAACGTAACGGCAAACAGAAGCCAAGCGCCGCGGCGGGCGTCTTTGTAGGCATAGTAATACAGGCTGACCCAGTATAAAAATACGAAGAAGACCAGCAACCCCGTAGCTTCGACATCGGTCGCCCGTCCTTGAGCGACCTCCTGATAGGTAATCTCCCACCCGACCCCGGGAAGGGCGAACTGCTTGACCAACGGGCTACCCAGACGCCACGTCAGATCGCTGCGGTCGAGAAGTTGCAGCCCCCCGCAGATCAGGAAAAATCCATATATGCCGAGACGAAGCTTGCCCAGTCGAAATCCCGTATAGGTCAGGACGAAATTCAGCAACGCAATGGCCAGGATGGCGAGGGAGAGCAATTGCATGCGCTGCCACTCGGCCCCTTGTTCCGGGAAGCTTGAGTTATAATTGCCGACGCAGCAAATATTGTAGAATCCCACCGCCAGGCAGGTCAGACTGAAGGCGAGATCTTCGGAGCCTGCGCGGCGGCGTATATGAATCAGAATATGGTAGCAGGCCACATAAAAGGCGATGCTGGCCATAATCAGCGGAGGTACGCCGAGCAACTTCATGATTGAGCCTTTTGGAGCTACGCAACAAAGACTTCGTAGATCACCCACAACGCGAATAGCGAGAAAAAGACGCCTACGAGTGTCAATACGCCGAGAAGCACGGCGGGAGGCCCACCCCTCCGCGAAGGTTCAATTCCGCCCAAGTCGAAAGATTGGGGCTTCTCATCCATGCCATACGCCTTTGATAGCGGTTTTCGCCCTAACTGCCGGTGACTGAATAGATTGTAGCCTAGGCCAAGGCAAGCGGCAAGCCTCTTCTTTCGGTAAACCTTGGTAACCTAAGCCGTAGGGAAGATAATAGAAAAGTACTTCTGCGAACCTAGGTTGCACAAATCTAACCGCAGAAGCCGTGCCACTCATTTCGTCACGTCTGAGCACAGCAAAGGCAAACTGCGACCACTAGGGTTAAAAATAGGTCGTTCGGGGGGAATTACAACGGGAAATCTCGTACTGGTGCAGGATACAGCCCACGCTTTTCTTCGGCGACTCGCCGGGGTCTATGCTCAACTTCTCTTCTCTGCCCTCTTAATGGTTGGTTTTCAGACGGCCGATCAGGAGTAGATCATCCCCGTCATGGTCGATCTGCGCACTGATAGACAAAAGTTATTATCGGGGGGGGATGGGATGTGGTGGTTGGCCTTCTTGTGGCGGTTCATGACGGTGGTCTGCACTTGAGCTAATCTGGTAGGGACGGCGTACCGGGGCATGACGCGGTGGATTAAGAATGCAAATGACCTAGGGCTTGGCGCGTATGGCGACACCCAGAGCAAGCGTTTTGCTGAATTTGATGCCGGAAGGCGCCGGACTCCCGGCAGTGGAAAATATCCGGTTTTATGGAAAACTCGGCCCTTTAGGTCTGGCGATGATATTTCGGGAACGACATTTCAGCCCGGAGCGCCATGCCAATGCAGGTTTAAATTATAATCCGTTTTTCGCTTCAAACAGGCGGATTTTTCAACGGCCGGCAGAGTTATCTGGCGTTATTTGGCCACGAACAACCACTGCGGCATCGCGCCGCCCCAGGCCGCCCCTCGAGTTTCGGCGAAATTATCCTTGGTCTTCAATTTGACATGCCCGTCCAAAAACAACACATTGCTGGCATTGAGATGGAGCCAATGATTGCTATTCCAGAGGCTGCCGCCGGAGGTAAAATCGAGATCGTTGGCGCCGTAAAGAATCAGCCGCCCGTCCATGACGGATACGATTTCATTGACGGTGGCGTTTTTGCCGCTGGTCCGGACCAGGGCCTCGATGTCCCCCCGCCGCTTGATGCGCATCACGTTGGTCTGATTGCCATAGCCTCCGACGTTGCGCTCATTATAAGCATAGTTGCAGGCCGCGCCGCCGGCCGCCCGGCCGCGGATGGCTGGCCCCCAGGCGGGATCCCAGCCGCTGATGTTTTCGCCCTTGACGTCCGCCACTTGGCAACCGATATTCACCCGGTTGCCAATCGGACAATTGAACACGCGATAGCTGTTGGTGTAGGGTTCAAGCAAATGAAACCAGCGCCCATGGGTCGGATCATAGCCCCAGACCGCATAATCCGTGTTGTTCCAGGCCAGCGGCGCATAGAAACCGGCACAATCTCCCAGATAGCCTTCGGCTCCCAGGCCGACCTGGCGCAAATTGCCCAGACAAGCCGTGCCATTGGCCACGGCCTGCGCCCGTTCCAAGGCCGGCAGCAGCATCGCCGCCAAGACCGAGATGATCGCGATCACCACCAGCAATTCCACCAAGGTGAAGCCGGAGCGCTTATTTTTGTTCATCCTGATCTCCAGTTAACATCAGCCACATCTTACTAAAGCCGCCGCCGGCGGCTCCCCACACTGGCTTTGACTTTCGCAGAGCGTGTGCGAAAAGCGCGTCTATGCGTCTGATCCTGCATCACTGTTGCGCGAACGCGCCAAAAACCTGAAAACCACTGAGTTTTTGACGCTGCCCAGCGCGCCGCTCCTGGACCGAAAAGACGATTCGGACTTTCCCAACATGCCCTCACTCTCCACCTCCGCCAGGAGAAGAGAATTGCTTATTTCTGAGTCAGTACAAATTTCTTGAAACAGTACGGATATTTCATTTCGCCAATGCCCGGAGTCAGTCCCAGCCAATACCCGCGCCCCCCGCCGTCATTGTCATTGACTATGAAATTGAACCCGAAAATCCGGCCGTTTAGCGGCGTCAACGGCGCGAGTTCATCCCAAGGAATGGCCGCGAAATAGCGCGTCTCTCCCTCGCCCCGGACAATTCGGCAGCGAATACCTTTCACCACTTCGCCCGTCGCCCGGCCCTTGACCCCGGCCTGGCGAACGGCCACCGGCCCGGCCGAACTCAAACAGAGTGTGAATTCTCGGTCGTTTCCGTCATACTCCATCCGCTTCTCTCGCGCATCGTTCAAAGTGTCGAAAGCCAGCTGTATGGAGTCGAATTCCCAACCCCGATTGACCTGCGCGGCCGGCACGTGAATATCGTCGCGCACGCGAGCGGCGAAATAGAAATACTCTTGATCCCAGGCCAAACCGGCCTCGGCGCTCAAATCCGCCGGGCCGTCCCAGCCAATATTGGGATCGGGCGGCAGGATGTCGCCTCGCTCTTCGAGCTTGATCGGCAAGCGCCCCTTCCACTCGGCCGGATCCTCCTGCCCCTTAGCTGGCGTCCAACGCGGACAGGTTTCCTGCGCCAGGAGCAGAACTTTTTCGGCCCGCCCAGCATCGGTCTGGCAGACTAGCCGCAAATTCGAATCCGCACCGCCCGAATGGTCGCCCGTCAGGGCAAAACGGAAATTTAGAGTCTGCGAAGGAGCCAAGGTCAACGGCAGCTCAGCCGGTTCAACCCGTAAGCCGGCCGGCGCTTCCGCGCGCAGCTGGCCGGTCTGGGGGCGGGGTAAATTATTTTTGACAAATCCGGATAAGGCGTCCATTTCGCTGAAAGTCACTGAAATCATCACCGGTTCGATCGCCACCTCCGCCGCCCGAAAGGCGGCAAAAAAGCCTTCCGATTCCGCCGGCGCGCCTAGCGCATATATCGGGCTTTCGCTCACGGGCAATACAACTCGGTCGCCCTGCCGCACGGGCGCCCTTTCCCGGCCGAACATGTCCACCAAGCGCACTTCGCCGGCGAATTTCAGGGTCAATTCCTTGATCTCTCCCTGGTGTTTCCAAAACGCCACCAGGGGAATGCCGTCGGCGCGGCGATAGCTGAATGCCTGCAAATCGGTTTCGAACAACACGTCCACGGGTTGAGCGTGATCCAATACCCGCGCCAAGGCGGCATAAGCCACGGTCGCCGGCAACGGCGTCTGCGGATTGCGCCAGAGGCCATATTCATACCGCTTGCGCTCCAGACACCCCTGGGCTTTGAACCACATGATCCTTTCCATTTCTGGAACGGAACGCGCCAGCAGAAAGGAGCGAACCATGTACCGGGCATGATTCAGCGCGTAAGTACTCAGAAAGGGCGCGGCGACGTCTAGCGCCCAGCCCTGTTCGCCGATCCAGAGCCGCTGCCGGCCGCCCTGTGCGGTCAAAAAGTCGCGCAAGTGCAGCAATCGGCCGCGCTGGTTGTTGGCCTCGGGGCCGATGGCCGTGCCGGTCGGCCCCAGATAGCGCGCCGCGGCATAAGTAACATGGGTCGCCACCACGGCGATCTGTTCGCCGGCCTTGGCCAAACAGGGGCGGCTGAAGGCGAAATTCGCGTTATAATCGGCGTGGGTTCCGTCCGCGGCCATGAGCAATGCCTTCGGCCAATGCTGACGGACGTGCGCGCCGACGGCCGCCACCAGGTCGGCGTAATATTCGCCGGCCGCCGGCAGGGAGAGGCCGGTCTGTTGCGGAAAACTCAAATCCGGTTCGTTCTGGATCTCCCAGTATTGGACGTTGTCGCCGGCATTCCCGGCCAATTTGTCGAAAAAGGCCAGATAGTCGGCCACATTTTTAAGTTTGCCGTCCTCAGTCTTGGCCCAGGGGGGCGTCTCCATGATCTGGACCGTTTCCATCAGATTGAACCCGGCCTGATGCAAGTGCGCATAAGCCTCGGCAGAAGGCACGTTATCATTGTAATGCTCCGGTTCCGGCGCGCTCCACCGCCAATGGCGGAATTCGCGCAGCCATTTGACACCGATCCTTTGCAGCGCTTCGAGCGGAATGCCGCTGGGATGCAGCCCAAAGAAGGACTCCGGATCAGCTCCCGCCACGGCCGGCGGGTCGACCACGCCTAGCGGCCGCTCGATACGCTTGACTTCGCGCCCGGCGGCGTCCAGAAGCGCGACGGCGGCGACATAATACCCCGGTCGACGGGTCGGCAGAATTTCCAGCCGTTCCTCTCTCACCGCGCCGGCGGCCAGGTCTAATTCGCGCTCGCCGGCGGCCGCCTCGAGGCCATCGTTATCCAAGGTGCTGAATTGCAGCCGGAATTGGCTCGCGCCCGAAATCTCCGCCCCGCCGGCGTTAAAAATCCGCGCCGTCAAAACCACCGGTTCGAGGCCGGTCAGCCAAATGCCCCCCGGCTCGGGCAATGCGTCCAATCCCAGACTCAGCGGTTCGGCCGGACGGTAGTCGGTGAGCGGCCCTTCCTGGAACTGGACCGCATCCACCCAGACCTGGGCCGAGACCTTTCGGGACAGACTCAAGTAAAAGGACTGGTCGTTTTCTTGCGACGGAAGGCCCAAATCAAAGCGCTGCCATTGTTCGGTCAGCTTCAATTTCCGCCCCGCCATAGTTGAATAGTTCAGATGCCAGACCTCGACCGCAACTTCCCCCGCCGGTTCGGCCCGGGCGTAGAAAGAAATCGTGTAGTGGCGCCCTTTTTGAATCAGGCCGTAGATTTTAGGCCCATTCAGGTTTTTGCCCTCCGTCCACCGCAAGGCGCTTTGTCCGTGGGCGGCGCTGGCACTATCCAATTCACCGCCGCTCCAGCCCGCCAAACCGGTTTCGAAGGATGTGTCACCCGGCCAACGGTTATCCGGCGAAGGGTGGGTCAACTCGACGAGCGCCGCGGCGAGCTTTTTCGGCGCGGCCGGAATCACCACCACCGGGCGGGGGGAGCCCATGGGCGTGAAGCTCACGCCGTCGACGCCCAGCGAGCCGATGCCCACTGCTTGATGATAAACATATATGCTAAGGTCAGTCGTGGTGGGGTCGAGGGACTCGACGGGGATGTCTAGGACATATTCCCGCCAATCGTGCGTACCGCCGGTAGCGATCAGATTGTTCCCCTCGCTGCGGGGCGGCAGACAAACCCAACCTTGCGGTTGAGGCTGGTCGCTTTTTTTCGTGCCCCGCTGCAAAATCCTCACCAGGGCCGCCTTTTCCGGCAGATTTTCACACCGCAGGGCGATCTTGAACTGATAGGTTTGTCCCGCAACAACGGGAATGCTCTGCGAGTTGATGAATCGTCCGCTCAGTTCACCCGGCAGGGTGAGTAGATAGCAGGATTGACCGGAAAAGGCCCGCGTCTCCTCGACGTGCCCGGGTTCGATTTTGTCGGCCCATTGCTCCCAGTTCCACAGTAGCGGCCGAGCTTCAAAATCGCCATTAGGAACCAGATTCTCCCCGCCGGAAACGAAACGAATCGGCATCAATCCGAGTAACAGAACGAGGCAAATCATCGGGCGCACGGGGCATTCTCCTTTGGCAGGCCGACCAGGATCTTCCGCTCTAAATTCCCATCCGTTCCGGGCAGGCGGATGACTGTGACAAAGCCGTGGCACTTGACCTGGCTCACCGGACGAGCCGAATTCTTTACCAGAGCCGGTCGGTCTTTCATCGCTGGCTACATCTCCGGGCGGCACGATTTGCGCACGCTAGCTGCGCTCATCAGTCCCCGGCCACGAAAGGCGGCAGCCATGCGCGGCTGGTCCGTAATGCAGGAACGAATGCTTTCCAGCAGCGCTGACCACGTGCTTGACCGGGAATTCATTCCCGATAAATTCACGTTCCGCAGCCGGTTCCTTCATAAGCTCTTCGCCTGAATTCCTGCGGGCTCATCTTGTGGACCTGCTGGAAGGCCAAGCTGAGATTTTTAGTAGTCTTGAAGCCGGAATTGGCGGCGATCCGCGCGATTTTATCGCGCGAGGAGAAGAGCCGCTCCAGGGCATACCCCAGGCGAAGCTTGCGCAGATAGGCCAACGGCGACACCCCACCCATCTCCTTCTTGAAGGCGCGGGAGAAATGACTGGCCGTCACGCCGCAATGGCCGGCGACATCCTCCACGCCAATCTCATCACGGAACGACGTCTTCATGAAAGCGAGACCCACGGCAATAAGCTCTGACAAAGGTTGGCCGAATTCACCGCAAGTGCTGAGCTCCGCTTCGGCGGACAGGAGAATAAGCAGTTCGGAAAGCAGGAAAGCCGCCTTGATAAGGTTCGCCGGCTCGCCGATGGTGGCCTCCGCCAACGCCTTCTTAAGCAGCATTTCCACCTCAGGAGCCTTCAATTCCGCCGGCTTTACTACGGTCGGCAACAATCTCCCGGAGAATCCCGGCAGCTTGAAGCGACAAATTATCCCCGTCAGCGGGACCGCGCCTTCCGAACTGGCGTCATGAAGTTCGCCAGGATGGACTGCATAAACCGCCTGGGGCACAATGGGCCAGTGCTCATGGAGAATGTTCACGGCCCCTTCACCCCGCGTATAAAGGATCAGTTGATACAGATCCGCGTGGAGATGCTCGCCGTCGCGCTTTCCCCGCGGGGTTTCAAAAGCCTTCAGATATTTGATTACGGGATGCCGATCCTTCAAATATTCGAGGATTCCGCCAGCGCCAGTGTAAGTCCTACCTTTGTCGATCATAAGGTCAGCGGCCCTTCCGCGGTTTTTCGGATAAAATCAGCTATTCAGACCACAATATACTAGGTGATATCAATTACGGCAACTATTAAATCATAAATAGTGCTTTATTCTGGATAAATAGACCCTTAATTGATCTTAATCTCTCCGGTTGTGATTGTATCTTTTGTAATCCAAAGTAGTTGGAAGGTAGCAGCTTGTCCCGCAACCGATTCAAAAAACAAATGTTGGTCCGTAGTTAGCCGTTGCAGATAAGGCAGGGACATAAACCGGCAAGTTGTTTTTAGATAGTCGGATAGACCTCATTCTCAGGCGGCTAGGCAAAGGCCAGGATTCGCCGCGCTGGCTGAAGGATTTGCAGCAGTTTTTTGATTTCCGAAACAGAGCTCCGGATGTCCAATTTTAGCCCGGCAGGGGCGGCGGCGGCGAATTTTTCGCCAACCTTGATCTGCGCGGCAATTGCCTCCAAGCGGTCGAGCGCCCCCCTTGGCTGCAGGAAGAAAACTATTGTTACGGCGCGAGATGCAGGAATTACCGGAAAAAACGCTTTGGGGCGCGGAGTAGAGTGATTCACAAAACCGGTGAAGGATGCCCTGCTCGCGAAAAAAGTCCAGGCAGGCCCCCCCCTTGCGAATAGGCGTTTTCTAGCTCTTCATCTTTCGGCTGTTGTTTGCCCGACCGGGCCGCCCCTCCCCGGACATAGGAGCGGAATCAGTTAAAGTGCGGGTTGCGGCGGTCGGCGGCGGCCGTGGTCAGCCTAATCCTTTACGGCCAGTTTTCGCTTGAGGGTGATGCACTGGTATTCAACTGCTTGGCGGGCTGGGTTTGATTTTAGCCGCAGACATTCTGGTATTCACTAGCCCCCTGATTTTCCTTGCAAATTACCCGTGCGGGGCTTTAAATTTATATGTGGGCCCTAGCCGATCAGCCTCTTGATCCGGCTAGAGGGGAGGTGTTTGTCGCGAAAATCAAACGAGAAGCAATATTCCGTGGCAGCGGAAGAGTCCAGACTTTTGGTCGAGCGAAGGAAGAGGATTCCGCTGCGACATTAAGTTGTTCTTCTGCCCGGTTTTCGCGAACCACACAGGATTGATCTTTCCTTCCCTCCCCTAAGTTATTTAATAATGGCAGTTGTGCCGGGTTAAGCACCTGAAAAGTAACGCTAGTGCCGCATGCCCATCATGCAGGTCGCGCGGCGATTTTGTGTTTTGATTTGCTCGCAGTCTGATTAGGCAAAAAGCGCTTCAGTGTTGAGAGTTCATCAAGCAACGCCGCAAAGGAATGATACGAGCAAGTCGAGCGCCGGTAGGACATCCGGCTTGGCCCAGCAGGAGCATAGCCTACGGCTTCGCCCATCTAGCAGATACGAGCCATGACCAAGCGGGTTGCCATTCTACAGTCGAATTATCTGCCCTGGAAAGGCTATTTCGATATCATCAACATGGTTGACCTATTCGTATTTCATGACGACCTGCAATATACAAAAGGCGACTGGCGAAATCGGAACCGGATCAAGACCCCGAACGGCCTGCAATGGCTGACCATTCCCTGCGGTTCCAGCGAGAAACGCCTCATCTGCGAAGTATGCCTCGAAGATCACCAATGGCAGCGAAAGCACTGGAATCTCATCGTCGCCAACTACCAGAAAGCCCCTCAATTTCACTGTTACAGCAGCTTTTTTCAAGAGGTTTATCTGCACCGGACATGGAAGTCCCTGTCTGAGTTGAATCAGTATCTCATCACTAATATCGCCCGGTCTTTTCTGGGCATACGGACCGCATTCGACGACTCCCGCCGGTACAACCTGCAATTCGCCAAAGGTGAACGCGTGCTGGAGCTTCTCCAGAAGGTGGGGGCCGACGTATACCTTTCTGGCCCCGCGGCCAAGTCCTACTTGGACGCCGAGAAACTGGCGCGGTGCGGGATTACAGTGGAATGGATGGAATACAACGAAACCGTCGAATATCCGCAGTTGCATGGACCATTTGAGCGGAACGTGAGCATCATCGACGTATTGTTCAATTGCGGGCCGCAAGCCGCGGATTTTATTCGGAAGATGCCATGAAATTGTCCATCGTCACCACTCTGTATAAGTCGCGGGATTACATCAAAGACTTCTACAGGCGCGCATCCGAGAGTGCGAAGCGTCTGACGCCGGATTACGAGATAGTCTTCGTCAATGACGGCAGCCCCGACGACAGCTTGGCGGTGGCGCTGGAGCTCCTGGACCGCGACGATAAGGTCAAGGTGGTGGACCTCAGCCGCAACTTCGGCCACCACCGTGCCATCCTCTGCGGATTAGAGCACTCCTCCGGCGATCTCGTGTATCTGCTCGACTCCGATCTTGAGGAGCAACCTGAGTGGCTCGAATCGTTTTATCAGACCCTCCTGGAGCAGGAAGCGGATCTCGTGGCCGGCGTTCAGGCCAAGCGTCGAGGTGGGCTGGTCAAAAGCCTCGGGGGCTACCTGTTCTATCTGGGATTTCGCTTTGCCGCGCCGGTCTCGGTGCCGGCCGGCGTGACGGTGGCCCGCCTTATGTCGCGGCGTTTCGTGGATGCGCTGCTCCTTCACGAGGAGAGCGAGATTTTTTTCGCCGGATTGTGCGTGATCACCGGTTTTCGGCAAACGACAATTACCGTCGAGAAGCAGTACAAGGGCAAAACCTCGTACTGTTTTTACAAGCGAACTATGCAGGCGGTCGATGCCGTAACCTCGTTTAGCAATCGGCCGTTGTATGCCATGTTTTTTCTGGGTTGGTTCGTATTCCTATTCTCAGTTTCATATATTACGTGGGTTTTGATTCACAAGATCTTTTTCAAAATCGAAGCTGGATTTGTTTCGGTGGTCGCGTCGATCTGGTCCGTAGGCGGCTTGATGATGATCTGTACCGGGATGATTGGGATCTATCTGGGAAAGATCTTTTCGGAAGTAAAGCGGCGGCCGGTAATCGTGAAGGCACGGTACGGATTCAACGATGATCGAAACTCTCGCTAATTCACATTTGCCGGCCCCCGGGCCTGTCCTCAACGGACAGTGCGATCTCGGCCTCGCCGCTGGCGAACTTTGTCTGCGCCGGGCCGCCACGAGTTCGGCCCCCGTCTTCTATTTTTTGAACAACGGGTCATCCATAGTCTTGTCCGACGCCTGTCCGGAACTGCTCGAAAAGATCAAAGCCGCGGGGCATTCGCTAACCGCAGACCGTCGCTACGCTGCGGAGTATTTGGCCTTCCAAGCTCCGCTGACAGCGCGAACCGCATTCGAGGAGATCCGCCTCCTGCGCGCGGGCGAGTGCGTTGTCTTTCGGGATTTTTGTCCCGTACGCTCGACTATCTCGGCTCTGGAGCCGACGCCCGGGGGCATTTCGGCCGACGGCCTCAAGGCCCGAGTGGAGGCCCTGCTAGCCCCGCTGAAGCCAGAGGAAACCTCGTTTCAGGTCAGTTCCGGGCTGGATTCGACCCTCTTGGCCATCTTGGCGCAACACCTCTGGCGGAACCAGCGATTGCGGCTGTGCAGCTGCAAGACGCGCGGGCGGGGGTGCTCCGACGAATTGGCGGTGGTGGAAGAGCTCGCGGGCAAATTGGACGCGGAGCTAGAGGTGTTCGATTTTACGGACATCGACGTGTTTGAAAAGGGCCAGCGATTTATCGCTAAATGCTGCGGTTATCCGCTCGTTCATCCCAGTCATCTGGTCGAGTATCTGATGGATGAAGCGCTAGCCGGAACGGGAGCGAAGACGGTTATCAACGGCAAAGGCCCGGACGACTGCCTGGCGGGATACGAATGGCACCTCCCGGAATATGCCGCGCCCGACAAACATGGCTCACGGGTGTTGGTTACGCCCCCGGAGTCTCTAAACACGCTTCTTCGTTCGGGATTCGACAATGACCTGTTTGAGTTCTGGAATCGGAATGGATCCCCGTTGACTCTACAGGAGCGGATGGAATATGACCGTTTGACTCTGACGGAGGGCTGGAACGTCGTTCATGGGGGTATCATGCGTGGCTTGGCCATCGAGCTTCTGAGTCCCTATATGGACCCGGTGATCCGGACCGGCCTACGGGGGCTTCCAGAAAACCAGAAGCTCGTAGGCAGGAAGCAGAAGGTCTTTTTCCGCGAGGCATTCGCGGATTTATACCCCGACTCCGTTTTAAGCGCCCCCAAGCGGCCATTGCGGTTGGATCTACGCCCATATTTTATGGAATATGGTGAAGCCGAGTTGCTCCGAACCATTCTCGGCGGCAATGAATGGGCGACGGAGCTGTTCGATGTCGCCGGCGTCAGGCGGATGATTGATGCCACGTTTCGCGGGGAGCAGAATTGCGGTTGGCAGCTCTGGAGCGTTTTCTGCCTGTCGACCGCCTATGCCTTGTACTGCCCGGCAAGAGAGACGCAGCCATGAAAATTACGCCCGTTCCTATGCATATGTCGGAACAGGTAGTGCATGAGGACGTCGAATTTTCTGCCAGTTGCCCCGTCTGCTTGGCGGCAGCCCCCCGGCGCCCAGTCGGGAAGATTCAGGAATCGCCCGAAATTTGCCTGCTGGCTTGCCGGGCCTGCGGCGCGGTTTCGGCCTCTCATTTGCCAACAGCCGCATTCCTGGACTCCTACTATAAAAAACGCTTCTCCGCGCACTACGCCCGTTACGGCGGCGACACCGATACCCGTGTGACATTTTCGGCCCCCGCCCGTTTTGCCCGACACATCAGCCAAATCATCCCGCCAAGCGTTTTTGCGGCTAAAGAGCGCGTGCGGATATTGGATTTCGGGGGAGGAGACGGCTCCCTGGCCGTGGCGTACGCCTCTCTCCTCGACCGGCCGGCCCACATTGCACTTGTCGACTATGGAGCCGAAACCGCCCCCGTCCCGGACAGGCAAATCGAATTGGTGAAGTTCGAATCGTTGGCTCCCGCTTTCGCGGCCGGTCCATTCGATCTGGTCATCGCAAGCGCGTCACTTGAGCATGTCCAACGGTTGAAGCCCGTCATTGAAACAATTTTATCGAATCTGGCGGCCAAAGGGCATCTTTACGCGAGAACACCTTATGTCGTACCGCTTCGCAGACTGCTGCTCGGTCGTCTGGACTTCGGATATCCGGCCCATCTGCATGACCTGGGGCCTTGCTTCTGGAATCGCTTCAAGGCCACTTTTGGCCCCGACATGACATTGATTCATTCCCGGCCCAGCATCATTGAAGTGACGCCCGGGCAACATTTTTTACGTTGGCTGGCCGCAGCCGTCCTCAAATTCCCTACGCGCCTGGAAATGGCCGTAATGGGTAACGGCTGGATGCCGCTATGGAGATTCTGCGGCGGCTGGGAAGTCGCATTCACAAAAGTCCATTAGCCTAAGGGGGAGGCCCAACCCCCTGCGCTCAATGAAGGCATCAAAACCAGAGTAATGCGCAAGCCGGTCGAGTCAGTCGGGGCGCTCTGCCAGGGCGCGGGAAAAGTTCTAGAAGAGGATTTTCGGTAATGTCCCAGGCCAAGATTCCGTTCAACAGTCCGTTCATTGTTGGAAAAGAATTCTATTACATCGCCAAGGCCGTGCTGGAAAACGGCTGCCTTTCCGGAAACGGCGTCTTTACTAAGCGCTGCCACGCCTGGCTAGAGCAGATGCTGGGCTGCCAAAAAGTGCTGCTGACGCACTCCTGCACGGCGGCGCTCGAGATGGCGGCCATCCTGGCCGAGATCGGACCCGGCGACGAAGTCATCATGCCCTCCTATACCTTTGTTTCCACGGCCAACGCCTTCGTGCTGCGGGGGGCAGTGCCGGTCTTTGTCGATATTCGGAAAGACACGCTCAATATCGACGAGCGGCTGGTCGAGGCGGCGATCACGGAAAAAACCCGCGCGATAGTCGCGGTCCATTATGCGGGCAATCCCTGCGAGATGGAAACGCTTCTGGGGATCGCCCGCCGCCATGGCCTGGTCTTGATCGAGGATGCGGCCCAGGCGCTTCTCTCTCGTTACAAGGATCGGCCGCTTGGGGCAATCGGCGATTTCGGGTGCTTCAGCTTCCACGAAACGAAAAACGTAATCTCCGGAGAAGGCGGAGCGCTGGCGATCAACACGCCCGACGCAATCGAGCGCGCCGAAATTATCTGGGAAAAGGGCACCGACCGCAGTCGTTTTTTCCGGGGGGAGGTCGACAAGTATACCTGGGTCGACATCGGTAGCTCGTTTCTGCCGGGTGAATTGATGGCGGCATTTTTATACGCGCAGCTGGAGCATGCGCACATGATCATGCGGCGCCGGATCGAAGCCAGCGCTTTGTACCGGACCCGGCTGCTGCCGCTTCAGCTGGCCGGGCATTTGCTCCTGCCGCCTCTCCAGGAGCCGGCGGAATCAAACGGGCATATATTCTTTCTGCTTACAAAAAACCGCGCGACCCGGGACAGCCTTCTGGATTTTCTGCGCCGACAGAAGATTAACGCCTTATTTCACTATATCCCGTTGCACAGCTCGCCGGCCGGCCAGCGGTTCGGCCGCAGGCACGGCTCGCTGGCGGTCACGGACCTGGTGGCGGACACCCTGATCCGTCTTCCTTTGTTTTATGAGATTACTGACGAACAGATCGAAACGGTTTGTCGAGCGCTTCATGAATTTTTCTCCTCTGCTGCGGTCAGCTGACGCAGTGAGGCCGCGCCCGAGTCAGATTGTCGCATTCCTCCGCTGGGGGGCGGTTTTCCGCGGAGCTGTTTGCTGGCAGACTTCATCGGTGGGGAGGATTTTTTGATCAAGCTTCTGAACAGCCGGAGCAACATCTACTCCGTTGCCAACAGCCGCGTCGTCATCATAGGCTTATTGATCGCCATCCTATTCGCTCACATATGGTTGCGCGAAAATGTCGATTCGCAAATGCCGCTATCCATTCGGCATTTTTACTCAAATTCTTATGCTGCGGCTATTTCTCTATGCCTGGACGGCAAATTTCAAAATATCAGCTTTGATCCAAAAATAGCGGCGCACAAACCGTTTATTGATTTTTTAAACCTGCGCAAGATGGAAATCACCCCTCAAGAATCCGCCGCTCTGGCGGCATCCGGTTTCTTCTCGAAAGCCGGCGTTTCGGGGCCGGATAAAATTCAGTTTGATCGTCCCTTGGAATTGTTGATTGCCGGTTGGCTTTGGGCAGGCTTTGGCATCTCCTGGCATGTGATCCAATTCTTCTATATTCTTCTTAGCGCTATCGGGGGGGTGATGTTTTTTTTCCTGGTGCGCTCGATAACCGGGAGCTCCTGGTGTGGAATTTTCGCGGCATTACTCCTCTGCATCTCGCCCACGGAAGGAAAGCACGTCGTCTGGTCGCTTCGGGATTGGAATCCATATTGGTTCACGCTTCTGGCCACAACCGTGCTGTTTTGCGCAACGGGCAGATGGCAGACGGCCCAAGCCAACGCCGGGTCCTATTTTCTGCTGGGACTATGTTCGCTTATCGGCCTAGGTTGGCGAAGCGACGCCTTATACATTCCCGCGATCACCCTATGCGGCCTTATCCCACTCTTGTTGCGCCAAGGTCGTTCGACTAGACATTTGGTCTTCGCCCTCGCGCTCTTTTTTGTCGGCGTGCTGGTCGCCCACAAAATAGTGACGCTGATGCGAAGTCCCTTCATAGCGCCAAAAGATGGGTCGTTTACAACAGTGTTTCATGTCTCCCATTATGCCGAATACAAACGCTCGGAAATGGGCAGCTACGAGAATTCGTTCCAAATCTCCAGGAGTGACGGCAATACGAGCTATCAAGCGAATTTGTGGTATGCCAGACATCATCCGGGACAGCCCCTGCCGCGATATTTTAGCCAAGCGTACGGCTTTGCCTGCCTGGAAATGTTCCTCGATATCGCGAAGATGGAGCTATTTCGGTGGGGCAAAGCTTTTCCCGGATTCTATATTTTCGATGTGATCGAGGGCATGGCCAGTAGTGCCTATGGCGGCACTAAAAACTGGGCGGCTCCATGGGCGCTGGACCTAAAATGGCCCCTAACGGGGTTGATGTTTTTAAGCGTGTTTATTTTTTTAATTCAGGGCCAGCGCCGTTTAGAGATTCTTTTCTTTTTCGGCTTCTCTATTTACTATTCGCTTCTTCTCTGGATCATGTTGCCGGAGATAAAGCACGTCACCCCCATGGTCATGCCAATTATTGTCCTCTCCACGTTGGGCGGGCATCAGGCGATTCGCTTGCTTTGCTCCTCGGCCGCCCGAAAAGAACTGGCAGATGGTATCCGGGCCAACGGGCGCAAAACGCTCCTCGCTTCCTGCGCCATTCTTGCAGTATACGGACTCTTTCTCGAAATATCCTATGGGATTTCTCGTACCGCGCGGTCAAGTTATCTGGCCGACGTGGAACGGCTGCGTCATACCGGTAAAGCCGCTCCAGAGGCAATCAAGACCGAGCGAGTATTTTACGTAGAGAGCAAGGCGGCTCATTCTAATCCCGGCGCCGCTTATCTACTCACGATCGATACTTCGAGCGCGGCCGATCCGGTTTGCGTTCGTTATATGCTTGATGCCGGCAAGGAGTTTGAATCCGACTTTGCCCTCTCCGTTGGCATAAAGAGGCACTATCTGTTTTTGACCTGCGACCAGCTAGAGGAATCCATCAAGCCGCAATCAAATCGCTGGACGGTCATCTTGCCGAAAGAGGCGAGATTTGCCGCGTGTGAACGCCTTGATCTATCCACGTGGACGCATCTGCCATTTGCCACCATCTTCTACGAGGGGCAGAACAGCCCCGGCAGCCCGACAGTCAACTTCCGACGGCAAACGACGCGCTTCGTCAATATTTCCAAAGACGCGACATTCGGGCTTACCGGGCAGGAAGAAATTGACCTGCAAACCCCGCAACGAAGCCGGCTCCGCGTGGAGATGGGCCTGGGGGCCCCTCGTGGGCAAGGCTTTGTGCTTGTCCCCGGGGCGACACTCCCGCTGGATAAATGGGATTCGGCAGGCGCAACGCCACCGACGACAATACATAAAATTGCCGAAGGAATTAGCGTGGCTTCTCCCCCAATCCAGTGGGCATACGTGCTCGTTTATCCGCCGCTGACGGTCGAGCAACCTGGTGATTATCTCATCAAAATTTCTTTGCGTGTCTCTTCGGGCGACGTCAGTATAGGCATCCTTTCTAATGATCGTAATCATTGGGTCGGACAATGTGGCACGCCGACGGCCCCGGGCCAAAAGACCTACATAAAGGAAATCTCATATAATTATGAAAAGGGAGATCTGATCCACTTGGTTATTTTCAACACGCAGCCCAATGCGGCCATTTTCGAGGTCTTATCAACGTCAATCTCAAAAATAGCGGAGTAATTTGCCGGCGGAAAAGCAAGCGCTGAGTATACATAGAGCGGCGGGGAGAGGCGAGAGTAGCCCTGGACAGCTTATAAAAAAGGCCAAGAAAGCGCCAAGCCAGCGGACCGCGAGCCCATTGCGCCGCGGAAGGCACGGAGCCTAAACCGGGCTGGGCGCGGCATTACCCAAAGCCAGTATATCCTGCTCAGCCCGTAGCTCATGTGTCACGCTCCTCCGGCGCGGGCGACGAGTAACAGACTCGCGCCGAACGGCAGCCGAACGCCGCGTTTCAGCAATGATCCTTCCATTGCCCATATCCGCCCCGCCAGCGCTTCCAATATTCCTCCTGGAGAGTGCTCGGACAGACTGGTCGCGGCTTTCTTTCGGTTTAATCGATTACGCAAGCCTTGCAGCCTCCGGCAGACGAGCATCGGCAGGGGAAGCAGGGAGAAGAAAAATGTTAGATATTCAATTTCGTACCCGGCATCCGCCACGGTTTTGCGTAGCCCTTCCGGGCTGTACCGCCGACAATGCCCTGATTCGTTATCCATTTCGGACCACAGCCACTGCCAGGCTGGAACGGTTAGGTACAATCGCCCCCCAGGCGCTAACAGTTGCCGGGCTTTTGCCAGGTCCTCCCCGTCATTCTCCAAATGTTCAATCACGTCAAAAAACGCCACCCCACCGAGGCTTCCCCGGCCGAATCCCGCCTCTTGCAGAGTCCCACAAACGATATGGCGGATTCCCCGCGTTCGGGCATTGCTCACCCCCTGCGCGAACGGCTCGACCAAGATCACGGGCACACCCTCGGCCTGCAAGCGTTTTGCGACCATGCCGTTTCCGCCTCCGACATCCAGCAGGACGCCCGGGGGCGGATAGCGATTCAGCGCCTGCACGATGCAATTGTTCCGGTGCTGGAACCAGAAGCTCTTCTCTTCGACTTGAAACAATGCATCATGCGATCCGTCTGGAAACGACAATGCCTGCGACGACTCTTTGTTCGTCAGCCAAAGTCCATCCCGGGCGACAAGCCCCGTGGCGGCGGCCAGTATTTCGGCGGGATTCTTCGAGCCTTCATTTCGCGCTTCCACTGGCGGCATTTGCATTCCTCCTTCCCCGGGCGTGGATAGGGGGGAGACTTTTGCTCAGTCATTCCCATTTCCGCAAGGTGCTGGAAATAGCTAAACGGAGCGCGATCATCAGAAATGGATCATGAATAATTCCACACCTAAAATCACCTGAGGTCCGATGCAAAGGCCGAATCCCCATACCCGTACCCAGACGAGCTCGACGCTTTAAGCATTCCGGGCCGGGTGAGAAAACAAGCATAATGAGGCAGGTTTTCGGCTTGTTCTCTCTATCGTATAATTGCCGTGACCGCAGGCGCAGTTACAGGCGGTGTCGCACCTCCTTGCAGAATGTGACGGCCGGTTTCGCCCATCAGCCGCCCTCCCGCCGGCTTGGCGTCGGCGTGGTCCGTCCGGCGCCGCCTAGCTGCGTCCAGGCCGCAAGAATCTTTCCGACGTGGGTCGCCCAGGAGTAACCGGCTAGCGCGCGCGTTCTGGCATTGGCGCCGAGCCAGGGCCAGAGATCACGCCGGGCAAGCAGGGCCTCCACCGCCGCCGTCAGCTGCGCCGCCTCGCCCGGCGCCACCAACACCCCGGTCGCGTCTGTCATTTCGGCGGCCGTCGCCAGCCCTTTGGCGTCCAGAGCCGGTGAGAGGATCTGCTCGATCTGTCCCAGCCGGCTGGCGATGATCGGCCGGCCCATGGCCATATATTCAAAAAGTTTGGTAGGGGAGCCGAAGAAAGGCCCGGGATCATGCGGGGGAAGGCACTGCGGAGAAAGAAAAACATCGCACGCTGCCAGGTACTCGGGCGACCGGTCCTGCGCCACCATCCCCGTAAAATGAACCCGCCCCGGATTGCCGCCGCCGGCCATCGCCTGGCGCAGTGGCGGCAGTAGCGGCCCCTCGCCGATGAACAGAAAATGCAATCCCGGGTGGCGCGAAAGCAACTCCGGCAGCGCCCGGGCCATGACCTCCACCCCATGCCACACCCCATACGTTCCGATAAATCCGACCACGGTTCCCGTTGGGGGAATGCCTAGTTCCGCGCGTATCCGCAGTCCACGGGCGGCCCAGCGGTGCGGGTCGAACTCCTCGGCGTCAACCCCGTTGGGCAGGACCAAAATCCGCTCGGGAAGAACCCCGGCCGCCAACAGCTCCGCGCGAAGCGGTTCGGCCACCGCGACGACCAGATCCGCCAAGCGCACCACCGTTCTTTCCACCAATTGGAACAGGCGTTCGTGCTCGAGCGGCCCCGGATACCAGTGACGGCAGATCCAGACGTCGGAGGCATTATATTCCACGATATATGGAATCCCGAATTCCTCCGCGGCCTCCGCGCCTAGCAGGCTGCCCAAAACCGGCCTTTCGTAGATAAAGGCCGGACGGGTGCGCCGCACCAACTCCCGGTATTTTAACCGCATGGACCGGTTTGCCTGAAAGCATTGAATTTCACGTGGAAGATACGCCCAGCCGCCGCCCGGTCCGCGGAAATCAACGGTCTCATCTTTTCCTGCGCCATCTGAGGCGGGCGCCGCACCGGGAATTCCGGTGGCAACCTGCATCGGGATTCCCTGTTCTCGAAACGCCCGGATGATATGCTGAGTATGGCCGATCGAGCCGCCGCCGATCAGCGGCGCATTCCAGAAATCCAGTCGGGTGTACAACCCGCCTCGTTGCAGCGGAAAAAAGGTGGCCTCGCGGCGCCGTATTCCGCCGGCGCGGCGTTCGATCTCGCGCAGAAGTTCGCCGACGGCCCCCGGCGACGGGGTCAGGCAGACGCGCTTGGCCCAGCGATA
>CAYMGG010000051.1:7496-22892 GCA_964389915.1 uncultured Planctomycetaceae bacterium | reverse complement strand
TTTCTGGGGGCGACCGAATTGCAGGTGTTCGGCCACAGCGAGGGGGCCGATCTGGCGCCCGAACTGAAGGTGGACTGCGGCACCGACGGGCAGCGGGTGGTCGAGGCCGGGCGGCCGTTGCGTCTGACCGTGAGCGTGGCGGGACTGCCGGCGTCATTGCCGACCGAAGCCGCGTTCGGCCTGCGCCGCCTCTACGGACCGGACGAATTGGCGGCGACGCAGGTCCAAAAGGTGGAAAACGGAATTCTGGTCGCGGATTTCGGCCCGCAACCGGCCGGGGCTTACCGGGTGACGCTCAAGATCCGCGCCCGGGAGGTGCCGCTGTTCGCGACCGAAGTGGTGGCGGGCGTCAAGTCGCCGCAGTGGCTGGCGGGAGAGGTCGACGCTTTCGAGTCTTATCGGGAGAACTATCCGCCGGCCGAAGCGGCTGCGCCCCGGCCGCGCGAATTGTGGCTCTCGGCGGACGTCAACGGCCTGGACAGTCCGCACCGCCTGCCGGATCTGGGCTATTACCTGGACGAATGCCGGGCGCGGGGGTTCATGCCCGAGCTGTTCATCCCCTGGGCGGCGGTCGAGCCTTTGCCGGGAGTCTACGACTTCCAGTTTTCCGACTGGGTCGTGGCGGCGGCGGCCAGTCGCGGCCTGCGGGTGCGCCTGACCGGCAACGCCTTCGTTAAAGGGTACCTGCCGGAGTGGATGCTGCGCCACGCTTCGCTGGAGTTCGACCCGGGCAAGCGGGCGGTCCGCTCGACCGAGCAGCCCAGCTATTTTGATCCGGCCATCCGCGAGCACGGCCGCCGGCTGACCATGCTGCTCATGCGCCGTTACGGCCGGCATCCGGCGGTCGCGATGTGGACGCTCAACACCTACGGGGAGTTCCTCTGGCATATCCGGGAGGGCCGCTACACCGACGTCTCGCCCGCGGCGCTGGCGGAATTCAAGCGGGCCATGATCGAACGGTACGCCGATCTGGTCCGGCTCAATCAGGCCTGGGGCACGCAGCTCAATTCGTTCGCCGACATCGCCGCCCCCGAACCGGGCTTCAATCAGCCCTGGTTCGATTACTGCCGCTTCATGCTTAAAGGTATCGCCGATTATTACGAGCCGATTGCGCAGCTGGCCCGGCGGGAGCTGCCGCGGCGGACCGTCCTGGGCTTTACCGGCTACCTGACCGGCGAAGAGATCTTCGCCTTGGCCCGCAAGTACGACATCTGGATTTCCAGCCAGGGCATGGAGAATCCCCAGTGGCTCCAGTGGGCGCGGGTCATCACCGCCCACGGCGTCACGCCCTACGGCGAGCCGGGTTATGTGGACGTCAGAAGGCTCGATCTCAACCGGTCGCTGTTTCTCTCCCTGGTCGGCCAGTTGCCGCTCTATACCTATCGGCAATACGGCTGGCCCAACCGCGAGGCTTGGCCGGAGTACGCCGATTTTCGGGCGATCGGCGAAAAGCTGGTTTCCGCCACGCCGCTCAAACTTCCGCTCGCGCTCGCCGGCACGGAGGAGAGCGGATTGGCCCTGTGCGCCAACTCCTTCGTGGCTGGCGGGGTCTGGGAGTACGCCGGCTGCCTCCATGATGCTTTGTTGAAACTGGGGGCCACCTGCGAAAGTTTTGACGGCTACAATTCCGCAACGCTCAAGACCACGCGCCTGTTGGTGGATCTGGGATCGTCGGCATGGACCCAAACCTCGATTCGGCAGGTGAGCGGGTATGTTTCCGGGGGTGGCAATCTGCTGCTGCTGCCGCTCTTTCCGGACCGAATCTTGCGGGCTCCGTTCGATGCGCCGGCCGCGGACGCCAATGTCGAGCCGCTTCTGGCCGCCCTTGGGTATAAAGGCACGGTGAAACGCGCGGGCGGCACGACCAAGTTGAGCCTGAAAACGGAACTGGCTGAACCAGGGAAGGCCTTGGTCGAGCAGGATTTTCGCTATAAATGCAGTTTCGCGCCCGCGGCGGAATGCGGTTTTACGATCCTGGGCACGGGCCAGGATCAAGCGCCGGCGCTGGGGCGCTGGCCATTCGGTCAAGGCCAGGTTCTGCTGGCGGGGGTTGTTCCGCCTTATGGCCAGACCTATGGGAACCGCCGCCATGACGCCGGCGGCACGGGTTGGAACATCAATTACAAAAACGCGCCGATGAGCCGATTCCTTCAGACTTTCATGGAACAGTACGGAGTTAAATTACCTTACCGATTCGCCAGCAATTTGGACGACACCTGGGCTTGCGCTTTTGCCAAAGAGTCGGGGCGATTCATTTTGATCTACAACAATTCCGAGACGGCCACGGCCCAAGCGACTATTGCCGGGCTGAATCCGGAATACTTTCCGGCCGGCCAATATGCGTCAGTCGTCCAGAGCGGGAGCGACCGGCAAGAGTTGGCCGCCCAGGACACGACTAAACTACAGATTGCGGTCAAAGTGGCTCCATATGGTTTGGCTTTGGTGGAACTGAAGCCTCAAAATTAGCGATTTGGCAATCTGGCTGACGCACAACGAACGCCCAGGACGTCCTGGACGTTCGTTCTTTGTTATCGCATTGTTGTAAAAGGCGTTAGTTGTGAAAATTACCTAACCATGCGGGCGGGATCTGGAATTTAAAGTTGCTGGCTTAAACTGACAGGCTAACCTCAAAGTATCACTCTGCAACCTGGAGATGGGGGTGGCCACTTCCAATAAAAAACTGAATCAGATCGCTTCTGCCCAGCATGGCTACTTCACCGCCAAGCAGGCGAAGGCTTGCGGCTTTTCAAACCGGCTGCAATCCTACCATTGCCGCAGCGGCAACTGGCGGCGCTGCGAATACGGTTTGTACCGGCTGGCGGGATTCGCCGACTCGCAGGAAGCGGATTTCATGCGCTGGGTTCTGTGGAGCCGCAATATCCATGACCAGCCGCAGGCCGTCGTCAGTCACTACAGCGCTTTGGCCCTGCATCAGCTCTGGCCGACCGAGCCGGCGACAGTTCATCTGACCGTGCCGCATTCTTTCCGCAAACCGGTGCCCCCCGGCGGAGTGATCCACAAAGCCTCCCTGCCGCTTTCCGTCTTGGAATCGCACCACGGATTCATGGTCACCAATCTCTATCGCACCCTGAAGGATCTGCGCGGCGAACTCGAGCGCGCCGGCCGCTGGTCGGAGCTGTTGCAGCAAGCGCTGTTGCGCGGAGCTCTGGCTCCGGAAGCGGCCGGCCGATTGGGGCAGGAAGAGCCGGACCAGACCGAACCGGCCGCTCCGGCGGCCATGCCTGAGCCCGCCCAGCTGGGCGGAGCCGAAGCGGTGGCGCTGACCGAACTGATCTACCCGGAGCAACTGCGGCCTTTGGTCCCGGCGGTCGGGCCGCCGGCGGCGCCGGAAACCGGGAAGAGTGCCGAGGCCCTCGTTTCGCGTGAAAGGATATTCGCCATGATCCGAGCTCGAACCCATCAGTCGCGACCGCTTTCCCGCCGCCGGCAGGCGGGCTTTACGCTCGTGGAGCTATTGGTGGTCATGGCCATCATTTCGGTCCTGGCCGGCATGCTGTTGCCCGCGTTGGAGCAGGCCAGCAAGTTTGCCAAAAAGGCCGCCTGCGCCAACAATCAGCGCCAATTCGGGCTGGCGCACGGCCAATACCAAAGCGATTTCTCCGGCTTTCTGGGGCATTGCGTGGTCACCGATCTGGGCGACCTGAACGACGGCGTCTATTACGGCTGGCTGGTTAAAATTTCTCCCTACCTGGGGTATGCCAAATACGTCAAGCCCGTCAATATGCCGGGCAGCGTCTACACCTGCGCGGAGAATCCCAAGGGCGAGTTCAACGGTAACCTGCCCTCATTCGGGGTCAGCGCCAAGCTGGGCAGCGAAACCGGCGGCGTCTGCCACTATCCGGCCTACAAGATCGACCAGTTCTCCACGCCCAGCGGCAAGGCCTACACCTTCGACGGCAGCGGCTATCGGGTGCGGACCGTGGATTTTTACAGTTTGACCGGCCCCGGCAACCTGGGCCTGATTCCGCGGCATCCGGACGGCCGGGCCAATGTCGGTTTTCTGGATATGCATGTGAAGGCCTACGGCTCGCCGCCCCTGCCGCTCAATTATGACGGCACGTTGGCGGCCAAATGGCTCGCTTATGACCAGCCGGTGCCGTCCGGCCTGTGAGCGGTCGGCACCGAATGAAACGGACTCCCGTTACCCGATCCGGCCTTTTTCTCCGGCCGGCTAGGCACGAGCTTTTTACCCTCCCTTACGAAGGGAAACATCATGACTGACGGTCGGCCGACCTCCCTCCGCATTCTCAGCTACCAAATTTGCAGTCTGCTGGCGTTCGGTTGGGCTTGGACCGGCGCGGGGCCGGCCGGCGGAGGCGAAGCTCGGGCCGCCGAATCCTGGGAATTGACGCGGCCGGCCGCCAGTTTCGAACGGCATCTGCTGGCCGATGAAACCTTTCTGGACAAGATCAAGAAAACCGGCAATCTGGCCGGCACGGACACCAAGGACGGCTGGCCCCGGGCGGCGGGTTGGTTTGAGTACGATTTCGCCGTGCCGGCTGCGGGCTGGCACGAAATCCTGGTCTCCCCCAGCGGGGGCAATCACGAATTCCGGCTGGACGGTGAAGAACTTTATCAGGCCCACAGCGGCGAGAAGCTGGGCAATTTTTGGCTGAAGGCGGGGTCGCATACGCTGCGGATTCAGCGGCTGCACTGGACCGGGCTAAGCCCGATCACCGGCTGGCGCGTCCGGGCGGCGGCGGACGCTGATCCCGCGCGCGCTTTGCGGGCCGCGGTCGAAGGCCACCGGACCTTGCTGCGGCTGGGCGAGCAGCTGCGCCTCCAGGTTCAGGGCGGCGCGGCCCCCGGCCAGACCGCCCCCTTCGCCGCGGTCTTCACGCTGGCCGATCGGGCGGGCCAGGCCGTGAGCTCCGCCCGGCTCGAGCTGCCGGCCGGCCAGGAGCCGGTGACGCGCCTGGTCGCCTTGGACTGTCCGGGAGCGGGCGAATATTCGGTCCGTTGCGCGGTCGACGGGCGCGAACTGACCGCGCCGGACTGGCCGCCGGTCAAGGTGCTGGTCCGCGACGCATCCCCGCTGGTCGCCACCGGCCGGGAACCGAACCGCGAGTTGCTGACCGAGATCGACTGCGCCACCACGGAGCCGGATTATTTCGGCGGCGGCCCCACCCGGGTGGTGGAGACTGCGGCCGGCCGCTACCGCGAATCGGGCGACCTGGGCTGGCTGCAATTCATGAACGAGACCGATCCGAGTTGGTTCGCCTACCGGCTGACCGTGCCGGAGGCCCAGCAACCGTACCAGATCGAGGTGGATTATCCCGACGACGCGCGGCGCACCTTCTGCCTGGCGGTCCGGGAGAACGCCCCGGGCGCCTACCCCACCACCGGCGGCGTGGACAGCGGCGGCGAATCCGTCTTCAGCCAGAGCCGGCAGACCCACGTCCTCCTCCATTGGGCGCGCGGCACCGAGCTGCGCCTGCTGTGCATCACGCCCCAGACCGGCAGCCGCGCGGCCGTGGCCCGCATCCGGCTATATCGGATTCGCGACGGCCTGCCGGCGTTGCGTCTGGCGGCCGGCGGCGGCCGGTCCTTCGGCAACTGGTACGAGGAGGGCGGCAGCCTGATGGGCGTCTACGGCGCGCCCGACAAGTCGCTGGCCGGGGCGGCGACCGCGGCCGAGCGCTGGGCCCAGTCCCTGGCCTACATGGGCGGCGACACTTTGATGTACACCATGGCCGTGTATCAATTCGGCCTCTATCCTTCGCATTACAACGTCAGCTTCGGCACGCCGTTCAGCCCGGACGTGGTGGGCGCAATAGTGTTGGAATGCGAACGGCGCGGTCAGCGCTTCGTGGGCGAGTTCCATCCCGAGGCGCGGGAGCTCGCCTGGCCGCGCTCACCCCAGGAACTGGCCCTGCCCGAAGGGCTGCCGGCCGACAATCGCAGCTATTCCCGCGACGGCCAGGCCGGCCGTCTGTACTCGGTCCTGCACCCGCGCAACCAGGCCTGGTATCTGGGCCTGATCGGCGAGTTTGTCGACCGTTATAAGGACTCGCCCGCCTTTGCCGGCGTCAGCCTGCGGTTGATGAACTGGGCCAACCCCGGGCTCAACAACTTTGATTCGTTGGAGTGGGGCTATGACGATTATACGATCGCACAATTCAGCCGCGATACCGGCCAGACCCCGCCCGGCGAAGCCGGCGACCCGAAGCGGTTTCGGCAGCGTTACGACTGGTTGCTGGCCAATGCTCGCGAGGAGTGGCTGAATTGGCGCTGCGCCCAGATCACGGCCTGGCATCGTCGCCTGGCCGACCGGGTGCGGCAGGCGCGGACCGACCTTAAGCTTTACGTTAACGGCGGGTTTGAAGATTTACGCGGGGCGGGCATCGACCCGGCGGGGTTAAGCCAGATTCCGGGCCTGGTCCTGGTCGGCGGCTGTAGCTACGGTCGGCGCGGCCGGGGCGGGAACGAGAACCTCAAGCTCCGCGATCGTTTGATCGACCCGACGCAACTCAACTGCGAACGGGCGCCGGGTCGGCCGGGGGCGTTTCTTTTCGGGGCCGGCTATTTCGAGGCCACCGAAGTAGTGGTGCCGCCGGTGGCGCTGGGCTATGCCGCCGACACCAAGAAGACCTGGATCTCCGGCGTGGTCAATCCGGCGGGGCGTAATTATCTCGAGCGCTGGTCCCTGGCCCTGGCCGAGGCCGACGCCCAGTTTTTGGCCGACGGCGGTAATGCCTATACCCTGGGCCAGCCACTCCTGCGCGAATTTCTGGCCGAATACCGCTGCCTGCCGGCCTTGTCCTTCACCCCCCGCGCCGACGCCCGCGATCCGGTGGCGGTGTGGGAATTGAAAACGCCCACCGACTTCTTCTTCTACGCCGTCAATCGCGAGAATCATCCGCTGACCGTTGAGTTGACCTTGGATGGCGAGGGCGAGGTCCGCCGGCTGGCTCCCGGGTCGCTACCGGCGGTGCAGGCCGGGCGGCTGCGGCTGGAACTGGCGCCTTTTCAACTGCTGGCCTGTTGCGCGCCGCCCAGCCTGAGCCTCGGGCAGGTGCAGGTGCTGACCCCGCCGGAAAAGTTGGATCAGGCCCAGCGGGTGGTGACTTGGCTGGAGGCCGCCGCAAACAGGAAAGAGCTGAAATCCGAAGAGCGGCAGCGGCTGGAGGCCGCCGCCCGGACCGCCCGGGCGGAGCTGGAGGCTGGGCATGTTTGGCGGGTCCGCACGCTGGTCGAGGCCGAATCGCTGCAACGTATTTATCAAGCCACATTGGCCTATCCGCCGCTGGCCTATCCCCGGCCGGAACTGGCGCAACTCAAGGCAGGGGGCAATTACCGGGCCTGGGCCAAGCAGTATCCGCAGACCGACCTGAGTCAACCGGTCAGCCTGGCGGCGACGCTGCGCGCCGGCGACGCGCCGGGCGAGCTGGCCGCGGTTCCGGAGCAAAGCCATTGGGGACTATTGGCCACCTGGAAGGGCGAAGAGGCGGAATTGAAGCTGCCTTTTGCGCCGGGGGAGCCGCAGAAGTTTCGGCTCTGGGTCCGGCTGGCCCAAGGCCCTGGTTGCGCCGGTCTGGCCGTGCAGGCGGCCGGAGGGAAATTCCAGACTTTGGCGACCGATCCGCAACGGCCGGATCTGGTCGTGCCGCCCCCGTTGGAGATCGCTCTCCGGCCAGGCGACAAAGCGCTTAAGCTGCGGGCCGAAGGCGCGGGCCAGGTCTATCTCGACCAGGTGTATTGCGAGCCGCTCTTCACCCCGCTGGCGCCGCTCAGTTTCGCCGCTTATTTCCCCAATCCCGGCCAGGCCAGTTGGGAAAAAGCGCTGCCGCCGGAAACCGCCGCCCCCGAGGCCAACCCCGGTTGGCCCGGCACGGACGGGCACTCGCCCAAGCCGGTCAAGTGGGAGCCCTATCCGGGCGAGGTACTCCAGCATAATCACAACCTCGGGGTCAACCGGGCCTGGGGCCAGGTCCGCTGCCCGCCCGGGCCGTTGGGGCCGGAGGTAGTGGCCTATTGCCGGGCGTTCATCACCAGCCCGACCGCCCGGCCGGCCCGGATCAGCTTCGGGGCCACGGCCCAGGTGCGGCTCTGGCTGAACGGCGAACTGCTGGTGGACAGCGTGCGGGACAAGCTCGAGCTGGAGTGGTGGCGCGGGCCGCAGGTCGTGGCGGTCAAGCTGCGGGCCGGGACCAATGTCCTGCTGGCCAAACTGGCCAATGCCGAAAGCAAACCCAATTCCGAATGGTACAAACTGATCAATTTCAGCGGGGCGATTTCCGATCCCGGCGATTTGCAGATTGCTTCCGGATTGGAGCCGGGCGGAACCGCCGACAAGCGCTGAACGATGGCCCCCCAAACCCAGTTTTTATTCCCGAGGAGAAGGAGGACAGACATGAAACGTCGAATCTGGCTGGGAGGCCTGCTACTGGCGGGGCTGGCCGCACCGCTTTTTGCCGCCGACCGGGCCGCGATCCTCAAGGCTCAGGACTTGACCGCCGCACCGCTGGCGGAAGAGGTGATCTCCACCAACGAGAAGGACGGCGTCGTCACGACCGAGTTATATTTCTCCGGCGGCGAGTTCAACGGTCAGCCCTCCCGCATCTACGGATATTATTCGCGCCCGATTGCGGCCGGTCAGTATCCCGGCGTGGTGCAATTGCACGGAGCTGGCCTGCAAAAGCTCTCGCCCGAAGCCTCGATTTTCTACGCTCAAAACGGGTTCGCCTGCCTTTCGATCGACTGGTGCGGCCCGGCTGCGCAGCGCAAGAATCCGCGCCAGGTGCCTTATTCCACCTTCAACAGCCCGGGCAACATGGCTTATGGCGATCCGGAGAAGAAAGGCCGCTTCAAAAGCTACGGTCCGGAAGTGGACGGCATCACCAACGGCGTGCATTTCGTGCTGCGTTCATTCATGTACTTGCGCCAGCGGCCCGAGGTGAAGAGCGATGCGCTCTTCCTCTCCGGCATGTCGGCCGGCGCGCATCTATCGCTCATAATTCTGGGGCTGGACCCCGGCATTCGGGGGGCGGCGGTCAAGTACGGCTGTGCCTTTATCCGCGATCTGCCCGGTTACTACGGCGGTTATTTCGGCCCGCTCACTCTCTGTCCGCCGGAGGAGCAGGACGCCTGGTTGGCCGTGCTCGATCCGAAGGTGGGCATCCCCGCGTATCGGGCTTCGGTGCTGCTGCTCTCGGGCACGGACGACATCTTCTTCTGGATGCCGATAGTGCTCAAGACCTATCGTGAGATCCCCACGCCCAAACGTCTGCTCATGCTGCCCAACGACAATCATTCGCAGGTCGGCAACGAAAAACTTCCGCTGCGCTACTTCCGTGCGCTCCTGGGCGCAGTGCCGGAATTCCCCACGGCCGAAACGCCGATGGCCGAAATCAAAGGGGCGGAGCTCCAGCTGACCTGCCGGGTCACGGTTCCTTCGCCGTTGACCAAGGCCAGCTTTTACGTCAAGCGGATGCCCGCCAAGGAATTCACCCACGGCCTGCGCAAGGACAGCCCGGTCAAGTGGGAGGCGGTCGCGGCCAAGACCGAAGGCGAGCGCTGCACAGCCGCTCTGCCCGCGCCGGTTGCCGACGAGCAGGTGGTGGCGTACCTGCTGCTGGAGGACCAGACCGGCGCCTCCGTCAGTTCCGATACGGTGGAGGTACCGGCTTTCCCCAAGTGGCGCGGCCTAAAACCCTGAGCTTCTTCCGGATCCTGAATCCTGCCTGTGGAGAGTGGACATGAACGTGCTGCGCTGGCTCATTGTGGGAGCGATTGGTTTGAAGCTGACTGCCGCCGCCGGGGAAATCACGCGCCCGGCCACCAGTTTCGACCGCTGTTTTCTGACCAACGAGGCCAAGTTGGCCGAAGTCAAGGCCGCCGGCAACCTGGCCGGGGCGGACGGAGAGAAACCTGGCGCTCGGGCGGTCGGCTGGTTCGAATACGACTTCTCGGTCGAACAGCCGGGCTGGTACGAGCTGCTGGTCCAACCCACCGCCGCCAACCACGAACTTCTGCTGGATGGCGATTACGCCTACATTCGTCAAACCGGCCCCCAGGCCGGCAATTATTGGCTGACCGCCGGCCGGCATACCTTGCGTGTGCAGCGCTTGCACTGGTCCGGCTTGGGGATGATCACCGGGTTCACTTTGCGGCCGGCCGGGACGCCAATCTCCCAACGGTTGCGCGTGACCGCCGCCACGCGGCTGTTGCGGCGGGGCGAGGAACTCCGATTGAACGTCCAGACCGGTGGACTCGAGCGACCGGTGATGCTGCACGGGCGATTGGTCCGGAGCGGGACTCAGCCGGGAGAAACCGCCGCCGCGCCCGCCGGAGCGGAGGCCGAGGATTTTCAATTGGAGCTGCCGGCCGGAGCCGAAGTGCAGAATTTGGCCTGGCGGCTGCCTTGCGCCCAGGAGGGAAATTTCCGGCTGGAGTTGAGCGCGGACGGCCAAGCGCTGCCCGCCGCAGACCTGCCGCCGGTCGAGGTGCTGGTGCTTGATACCGCGCCGCAGCCCCGCACCGGCCGGGAACCGGAGAAGCAATTGCTGACCGAGATCGACTGCGCCGAACGCGCGCCGGACTATCAGGGCGGCGGCGAAACCCGGGTCATCACCAAGCCCTTCGGCCGTTACCGCGAATCCGGGACCACCGGCTGGCTGCATCACATGAACTCGGAGGAGCCCAGCTGGTACGCCTATCGCGCGGCCGTGCCCGAGGCCGGTCGGCAGTATCTGGTCGAATTGGACTACCCCGACGACCAGTTGCGGACCTTCTGTTTTGCGGTGCGTGAGGGCGGGGCCGATCGGACCGCTTTCGCTTATCCCACCGCCGGCGGGGCGGATTGCGGCCACGAGTTTTCTCTTTCGGGGCGGATGCAGACCCAGAGCCTGCTGCACTGGGCGCAGACCACCGACCTGCGCATCCTGGTCATTGCGCCGCAGGACGGCCTGCGCGCCGCCGCCAGCCGGATTCGCATTTATGCATTGTCGGCTGGTTTGCCCGCCCTTGACACGCCGGCCGCCGGCGGGCGCGCTTTCGGTAATTGGTACGAGGAAGGGGCCAGTTTCCTGGGCGTCTACGGTGCGCCCGACGGTTCCCTGGCCGGAGCCGCGGTGGCGGCCGACCGCTGGGCGCGGTCGCTGGCCTACATGGGCGGCGACACGCTCTTCTACACCATGGCCATCTACCAATTCGGCTTGTATCCCACCGCATATAACCGCAATTTCGGCGGTCCCTATTCCGACGACCAAGTGGGCGCGATCCTGTTGCGGTGCGAGAAGTATGGTCAGCGCTTCCTGGGCGAATTCCACCCAGAGGCCCGTGAACTGGACTGGCCCGACCTCGAGTGTCCGGCCGGAGCCAACCGCGCCGTCAGCGCCGGCGGTGGGCGGCGGGTCATGTCCACCGAACCGATCTACAGTCCGCTGCATCCGCGCAATCGCGCCTGGTATCTGGGACTGATCGGCGAATTCGTCGACCGCTACAAGAGCTCGCCCGCCATGGCCGGCGTCAGCCTGCGGCTGGCCAGCTGGTGCAATCCCGGGCTCAATAATTTTCATTCGCTGGAGTGGGGTTACGACGACTATACGGTCGAGTTGTTCGGTCGGGAGACGGGCCAGCTGCCGCCCGTGGACTCGGCCGATCCGCAGCGCGCGGCCAAACGCGCGGCGTGGCTTCTGGCCAATGCCCGGGAGGAATGGATCGCTTGGCGTTGCCGGAAGATCACCGAGTTGCACCGCCAGATCGTCGACCGGGTGCGGGCGGCGCGCAGCGACCTGAAGGTCTATCTCCACGGCGATTTCGACGACCTGCGCGGGGCCGGAATCGACGTCGCGGCCTTGACCCGGGTGGACGGTCTGATGCTGATCGGCGGCGCGGCTTATGGTCGGCGACTGGCGCCGCTGGATCAGAATCAGCGCAACCGTGACCGACTGTTGGAACCGGCGAGCCTGAACGCCATGCGCGCGCCGGGGCAGGGCGGCGCTTTCACCTTCGGCGCCGGCTACTTCGAGGCCACCGAAGTGGTGGTGCCGCCGCCGGCCCTGGGCTTCCCGGCTTCGGTCAAGGCCCGTTGGATGTCGGGCGTGGTCAATCCGGCCGGCCGGCATTATCTGGAGCGCTGGGCCGTGGCCCTGGCCGAGACCGACGCCGGTTATCTGGGCGACGGCGGCAATGCCTATACGCTCGGCCAACCCTTGTTGCGGGAATTTCTGCGCCAGTATCGTGCCCTGCCCAATGCACCATTCACGCCCCGGGCCGATGCGCGCGATCCGGTGGCGGTCTGGGAGCGGCGCTACGCCAGCGATTACCTCTTTTATCTGGTCAATCGCGCGCGCTATCCGGTCAAGGTCCGGCTCAAGTTCGCCGGGCCGGGCGAGGTGCGCGGTTTGGCCGGCGGCGAAACCTTGCCGGCGGGGGAAGCCGTGTTGGACTTGAACGCATATGAATTGAGGGCTTTTGCCGCCCCCGGCCCGCAAAACCTGACCGAAATCAAAATCGACGTTCCGGCGGACGCGGTGCGCCTGGTGACCGAGCAGGTGGCCGGATTGGAAGCTCTGGCCGCGGACGTGGCCGCCGGCCGGGCGGGCGAGACGCTACGCCCCGCGCAGACGCAAGCCCTGACCGCTGCGGCCGCCGAAGCCCGGCGCGAGCTGGATCAGGGCCATTACTGGCGGGCGCGCACGTTGCCGGAGCGTTCCGAGCTGCTGGCCATTTACGCGGCTTGTCGCCGCTATCCGCCGCAGCTGCGGGACGACGGCGCGCCGCTCTGTCCCGAGGGCGCCTTATCCGCCCGAAAATTGCAGTCCGTCCTGACCGACCCCGCCGCCGGGCGGTTGGCGGCGAGCGAAACCCTCGACCCCGACTGGGGCGGGGAGGAGTTGCTGGCCAGCGCGGGCGAGGAGTTGCGCTTCAAGCTGACGCTGCCGGTGGACGCCCGGTATCGGATCGAGCTGGGGCAATTGAGCGGCGGCGACTGGGGAATGGCTGAGGTTACGGTTGCCGGTCAGAGTCTGGCCAAACTGGCCGTTGAGGAAGGGACCGCCCGGGCGCGAAAAGAACTGCTGGCTGCCGCGCCGCTATTGCCGGCCGGCGAGGTGGAATTCCGTTTGCGCGCCGCGCCCGGCAAAAAACTGGCCCTGAGTTATCTCTGGCTCGAACCGCTGCTGTTGGACGTGGTCAGCGACCGTTGGCAGGTGGTCGGTCCCTTTGCTCTGGCCGAAGGTCAGGATGCCCGCCAGGCCGGCCGGACTTTCGCCGCTTCCTTCGCCACGCCGATCTATGACCCGGAGCGGAAGCGCGATTTCGCCGCCGAGAGCGCCGGTCCGGACGGGCGAAAACTGCGCTGGCAGATCCCGACCGGCCAGAGCGATTACGTGAATCTGAAAAACTGTTTCCAGCAGGCCGCCGGCAGCCTGGGCTATGCGGTCACCTACATCCATTCGCCTCAGGCGCGGCATGCCCGGCTGGTCTATGGCATGGACTACTGGGCCAAGTTCTGGCTGAACGGCGATGTGGTCAAGGATTATGCCGCGCACGGCGGCGCTCCGTTCAAAGGACAATTCACCTTCGATGTGAATCTGCGCCCGGGATGGAACGAGTTGCTGTTGAAGGTGGTCTCCGGATCGCTGGGCAACGGTTTCTGGCTGGCCGTCAGCGATCCGGGCGATTTGAAAATTTCGCCCCGGCCGGAATAGGCGTTGCTAAAGCGGCTGCCCCCGCCCGGCGATCTGCCGGGTGGGGGCGCTATTATTTTTGGCTGGGCGGTGATTTTTCCGCAAAAGCGACCGGGGCGGTTGGCAGGTTGCCGCCGTCGGCCCGGGCCAGAAAAATCCGGTACCCCAGCTCGAGGGTTTCCCCCGGCTCGTACTCGCTCTTCCAGCGCCAGGCCCGGCCGCCATTGTGCAGCCGCAGAGAGGGGAATTTTTCGATCAGCCACCGGGCTTCGCCGGCGGCGCTGAAATCGACTTCCGGCCCGCTGCCGCGAAATGCCAAGGTCATGAGGGTGCGCCCCGTCCCCTGAGCGGCGTTAAGCGTGAGAAATTCGTCGCCTTCCCGCATGGCGCTTAGTTGCAGACCGGCGGGCGGCCGGCCCGGCGAGTCGATCAGGCAGCAGACGAACTGGGTATTGCGCTTTTCCAGCGCGGTGTAGGCATATTGTGCCTCGATCGTCCGGGCTTCAAAGCGCAGGGTTTCCTCCACCCGCCCTCCATCCCAGAAATAGCGAAAACGCAAGGTTACGCCGGCGGCGTCGGCCTCCCGCCAGGCGTCCAAAAGTTTGACTTGGGGAAAGCGTTGATAGGCCACCCAGCAACGGATCAGCGAGCAGTTGAATTTCAGTCCGCCCTCGACCTGGACGGCATAGCTGCCGTTCTGCTGCACCTCCGCTTGGTAGGCTCCGGTTTTGATCGTGCCCCAGAGCTCGTTTTTTTGAAATTCGGCCCCGCCCGCCGGTCGCAGCCCAAGGCCGACAAGTAATAAGGCCAGCGCCGCCCGGCCGCCGGCACGCCTCGGGCGCGCGACCCGCGGCATCACTTCGCCCCCTCGATTTCGATCCCGTTCAGTTCGACATTGCCTTCCAATTCGAGGTCGAGCGCTTGGTCGTAGATCGGCACGGGGCCGAGTTTCAGCACGTAGGCCCGCCCCCAGCCGCCGGCCAGTTGGAACGGATCGATCCGGGTCGGTTGCATCTGTCCCTCGACCGAGACCGAGATCTGCCGGCAGCCGGGCCGGTCGTTGTTTACGAAGGTCTCGGCAAAGTGCAGATAGAGGCGATAGGTGCCGTTGGGCACGGGCACGCGATACTGAACCCGCCCGCCGTAGATTTCGGTCTGATAGACCCGGGGCGCGGTGGTGTTCTCTATCTTCAATGCGCCGCGGTCCACGGGATTCCCCCCCAGATTGCCGTAAGCAGCTACGCCTTCCTTAAGCCCCTGATCGGGTAGCCAGACCTGGCCGTCCGGCGCGGTGTAGGGCCGGGGGCAGCCGCAGTTGATCCGGGCACGGCCCGCCTTCAAGGCCTGCTCCAGGAGTGTCTGGTTGGCCAGCGCTTGGCGGGCGGCCCGGGCGGTGCGGATCTGGGCCACGGCTTCGTAATTCTCCATCGTGTCGCGCAACCCCCCGGCGTCGCCGGCCTGGAGTTGAGCGAAGAGCGCGGCGATCAGATCGCCCGGCACCTTACGTAGCAGGCTCCGATCGGTCAGCACAGCCTGGGCGTCCTGGCGCAGGGCCGCCTGGACCTCGGCCGGGAATTCGAATTGGCAGCGGACCTCGGCCTGCGGCTTTTCCAGCCGGAACAGGCGGATGTCGTTGGGGCGAAATTCCACCGCGTAGCGCTGTTTGTCGTTCTGATAATTGGGCGGCGTGCCGCCGTAGACCGGGTCGCAATCGTCGGTGCCATTGCTGCCTGCGCCTGCG
>CAYMGG010000051.1:0-7486 GCA_964389915.1 uncultured Planctomycetaceae bacterium | reverse complement strand
GTCGGTCACCTGGGCGGCGTCGGTTTGGAAATAACCAATCGCCGGATAGGGCGAAGCGTTGATCAGTCGCAACCAGACCGCGCCGTCCGCCAGGGCGCAGGCGGCGTGAATGCCGTGAGAAGCGGTCTCCGGCAAGGATGTGAATTCCGCCTCCGGCAGGGCGTAGAACGCGGCGGCAAACCGGCGTTGCTGCTCGCCGAAGCCGGTGGCCATGTTGCAATCGTGCCAGCCGTCGAAGATAAATCTGGGCGGGCGCGGGCCGTCGACTGTTTCGACGAATTCGGCCAGCGCGTTGTCCTCGGCCCCGCGGACAATGAACACGCCGCGCGTGGTCCGGGTGAAGACCGTGCGCGCAGCCGCGCCGGCCGGGCAGTCGATCTCGTCCAGGCCGTTGGTATGGCCGACGTAGACCGAGGCGAAGTCCGCCACCGCCTGTTTGAGGCTGGCGCTGCGGTCCAAACCGTAGATCGGGTCGTAATTCTCCTCCGGCGTGCCGGCGAATTTGCCCAGGTTGCAGACCTTGGGCGTGAGCGCTAGGCCGGGGGCGTCGCGATAGAGTTCCAACGGCAGGCCGAACTCGGCCGCGCGGCGGGCGAAGAAGCCGTCGCGGTCCTCGCGGGTGGCGCGCGGGTCGCGGTAGGGGCTGCCGGTTTGCATGTCCAGTTGGTTGAAGACCTGCAGCCGCCACTTGTCGGCCCCGCGCGTGACGACCTCCGAGAGCTCGCCCAGGAACTCCCGGATTTTTTTGGCCCGCCAGAGCTTCCACATCTCCAACCGCGCGCCGGTCAGGGCAGTGTACCGCTTTTCGAACCGCTGCGGGTCGCGCGGATCGAGGCCCAGTTTTTCGCCCGTCTCCTGCTCGAAGCGGCCGACCGTGATGTCGTCATAGCCGACTTCGAGGTCGTTCAGTTCGGGATAGGCGTGGGTGTTGAAGGTCGGCAGCCACCATTGGCCGTTGACCAGGAAGAGGCCGGCTACCTCGCCGTCGTGGCCGTAGCGGTCGTAAAGTTCGCCCAGGCAGTCGCGCATGGTCGCGGCGATGCCCGGAGCGAGGAAGTTCCAACCATTGTTCATGTAGCCTACCAGCTGGCGGCCGTAGCGGTCGACCAGGCGGGTACTGGCCTCGCCCTGCCACATCCGCCGGTCGCTGACGCCTTCCAGTCCGTTCAGGCGCACCTGCGGCGAGGCGATGTATTCGAAGCCCAAGAGGCATTTGATCCCGTTCTGATGGTACATTTTGAGCATCAGATAGAGCGGGTCCATTTCGTCGCTGCTAGTGTCGGGGCAGTGTTTTTCGGAGGGGAATTCCCCCTCGACATACATATATGCCCCTTCGACGCTCATGTTCTGGCCGCGATAGCGCAGCAATTGAATCTTGCGTTCGAACATTTTATAGAGTTGAAACCACCCGTCGCGCCGAGGGCAGAGGCGATAATTCTTGGCGTTCAGCAGCGGCGTCTCGCCCATGCCCGTGGTCAAGGTCATGACCGACATCCGTTCGTTGTGCTCACCCAGCAGCCGGTCGGAAGCCGGCACCTGCAAGGCGGGCAGGCCGCCGTCGATCCGATAGATGTTGACGGCGCAGGCCGCCGCCGGCGCGCCGGAGAAACCGCTCATCACCAACACCGCCGCATTGCGGCTGCCGGGGAAGAAAACATAGCGCAGCTTGCGCGTTTTGCCGCTGAGCGGGCAGTTCAACCCCGTCAGGCAAGCGCCGGTGGCGGTGAACCAACCTTGGCCCCAACGGGCCAGATTGTTGCAGAAGTCGGCCGGATAGGTCTCCACCACGCCGGAATAGATGCAACGGTCGGCATTGTCCGGAATCACGATCTCCGCCAGATAGGCCTGGCCGAATTCGAGTCCGCGCAGGCGATAGGCGAAGTAATCCCAGCGGCCCGGTCCGGTCTCACGGTAGCGCAGGCCGCCGGATTCGACCACCTTGCCCCGGTCGACGGCCGGCGGATTGTACATGCCGGCGTGGTCGACGAAGACGTCCTCCGGCCGGGGTTCGGCGGCGCAGTCGATCTGCTTCACCGGCTTGAGGCGCTTTTCCAATTCGGTTTCGAATTTCGCCAGCGGCAGTGTATCCTGCGGAACTGGTCCGGCGACGATCAGCTCGCCGGTCTGCGACTCGCGTAGTTTGCCTTCCGCATCCAGCAACTGCCAATGCAGCCGATAGGGGCCGGGCGCCACGTCGGCCAGCTCAAAAGTGCTGAGCGCCAGCCCGCCTTCGACCTTTGGCGCGGAACCGGAGAATTTGGTCAGTACCTGGTCCGTGCCGCCGGCACAGAGTTCCAGCTTCAGGTTGGTCTTGGCCGCCAGCCCGGCCGGCAGTTTGGCGATGAAGCGCGGGGTGACGCCGCTTTCGAAGACCGGATATTTGCGTCCTTCGGGGGCAATTTCCAGTACACCCATGGGCAGAGGATCAATCCCGATGTAAACCTTGCTTCCGTCGGTTTGGGTGGTTTCAAAGCCACGCATTTCGAGGCGCGGCTTGGCCCAGGCCTGGTCGGAAAATTCCGGCTTTTCCCAACCGGCCTCGCGTTTGAGCGAGCAGCGCCAGGTCTCGTCACCCCGGATCGGGGTTAGCGCACCCACCTCGTCGACCGCCACGCCCTCGAAGAGCAATTCCGGCTGCGCGCCGATCCAGTTGACGCATTGGCCTTCATAGGCGATGAGATTGGCGCCCGCCTTGAGATAGGGCGTCAGGTTTATGTTGCGTAGCGTTCCGCCGGGATAGACGCCGGGGCTGGCGTCCACCTTTTGTCCGTTGACGTACAAGGTCCAGATGACCCGCGCCCGCAGCGAGCAGCGGGCCATGACCGGCGGCTGGGCCAGCGTGACGGTCTTGCGGAAAAACATTTCGCCCGAGGTGGGGAAGATTTCGAGCTTGCGAATTTTGACCGTGACGTTGGGCGTTTCGCATTCGAACATGATGCGGGGATTGGAGCGGCATTGGCGGACCAGGCCGATGTCGCCCTCAAACACCGAGGCGCCCTTGCCCTTGATCGTAAACGCCTTGGCAAAGCCGAAATCATAGCCTTTTTCGCTCCCCGGGACGAAGCGCCATTTGGTTTCCGGCGCATCCTGTTCGATTTCGATGCGGGCCCGGAAATTGTCCTTCAATTGGCGGCCCCAGCCGGCGCCGAACCGCAGGGCCGGCCGTTCGCGGTCGCTCGGTTCCGGGCCGAAACCGAAGCTGAAGCCTTTGGGGCCGCCTTTGATCACCGCGGCCCCGCTTTCCAGCTGGTACGGCACCGAACAATAGCCTTCGGTCTTGAACCAGTCTTCAGTGAAAGTGCAGGCCCGGCCGTATTCCAATTGAAAGAATTCCTCTCCGGAGCGGATGCGGTCAGCGTCGGCGAATTTTTGGGGATAAATCATGGTCGGGCTGCGCCAGCCGGACGGCCCGGCGTCGAAACTGCTCGGTAGACCGTAATAAGGCTGGTCTTTTTCCCAGACGATCTCGGGCTCGCCGGCTGCGGCCAGCGACGCCAGCAGGGACAGGCCGAGCGGGATCAGGTAGCGGCGACTGCCGCTGAGATTGGAATGGCCAGCACGGGGCGAACGGGCGAACATGGGTGCTCCTTTTCGGTCGGGGTCAAGCTTCGTCAAGCATCAATTGGTCGGGAACATGTCTTTCCACCGGCCTTCGTCGAAGGCGGCGGGGGTGGGGAGGAAGGTGGAGATGTGCCCGTCGACGTGGGCGGCGTTCACCCGGCCGTTGTGGCGGGGGGACATCGAGAGGGGACCGCAACTGCTGGTGGCGAAGTGGCTCGCGTTCCAGTAGCCGAAATATGATCCTCCCTCCCAGGGATAGCTCGGACGCATATAGGCGTCGACGAACAGCACGCCGGCGGAAGGCTGACGGATTTGGCCCATTCGGCAAGGCCGGCCGTAAGCGTCCCACTGCTTACTGCCCAGAATAAAGGTTGAGACACCGTAAGTGGTGGGGGTCCAGTCGGCGCTATCGGGCGTCTCCAGCGCGCCGAAGATATTGACCCAGTTCTGGCGGCCGGCCTCCGGGCAGCAGGTGACGCGGCCGGGGTTGTCCCGGAGCTTGGTCCAGGTGTCGCGCACGGTGAGATATTTGCAGGAGCGCAACTTGTCCCACCAGAATTGGTTCACCCCGCCCCATTGGGTCCAGGAGGGCAGCCACTCGGTGTTGTCGTCGGCATAAAGGCTGACGAAGAGGGCCATTTGTTTCTGATTGTTGGCGCACTGGGCGGCGCGGGCCGTGGCCAGGGCCTTGTCGAGCGCGGGCAGCAGAATGGCCGCCAGGGCAGAGATGATCGAGACCACTACCAGCAGTTCCACCAGCGTGAAGCCGGCCTGGGCCCGACGGCGGGAAGCGGGGGCGGCCGGGGTGCGATCGCAGATCATTTTCCAGACTCCTTCCGTTAGCAAGGTATAAAGGGCAGGCGCCTCCGGCGGCTGGCTTTCCGGGCCGCTGGTCGGCCCCGGGTCTTCCGTAGTTCCAGGCATGACCGCTTGCGGCCAGGCCGGAAAGGGCTCTGTGCCCGCCGGTATTACTCCCAAACGGTTCAGTTCTTCAAGGGTGAGTTCATTTCTGGCCCGGGCAACGACTTCTTCCCAGCGTCCCGCCTCTGTCAGCGTCGGGCGCAGATCGGCCAAGGTTTGGGCCGGCCGCGTGGCCAGGAAGCTGCCGTGGCTCTGGATGGCCGACAGGTTGAGGTCCGCCCGGTGAACTACGCAGCCGGCCGGCATTTGATTGTGATATGTGCTCGGCACGGTCAGATGCACCAGCAAGTTCGGATCGTACTCGGCCAGGCCGTGCAAGACCAGGGCGCTTTGATGGCTAATTACGCCCTGGGGTTGGTCGCTTTTATTGCGGCTTAACAAGCTCCAGCGGGTAAATTCCGCCGCCGCCGAATCGGCAAATCCCGGCAGTCGAAACAGTCCGCGCTGGATTTTCAGCCAGTGGCCATTTTTCACGTGATAGCCGTGGTGGGTTTTGTCAAACCCCGCCGCTTTCGCTTGCTGGGTAGTGAAATAACCATGCTGGGCGGCGGCGAGGCGTTCCAGGCGATCTATTCTTTGGAGATTTGCGCCCACCTGAGTTTACTCCTTGAATTAACGACGATTGCAACCCTTCCAAGGTAAATTCTAGAGTCTGCATTCGGCTAAATTGACTCTATTACATGTAATTCCAGAAGCAATCTTAAGTTGTTTAAAAACTGGCTGGTAAAGGTTGCAATGCTTGTTTTGTTAATCATTTGCAGCGGTTTTCAGACTGGTCTTGATTCAGGGGAGTTGATCGGAGCCGATGCACGGGGGGGGGCTACTTCCGGCGCTTAGGTTGGGGCGAATATTTGGTCTGCGGTCGTAATTCCCCTTTCGCTCTCTGCCAAATTGAGGGGCGTTTTAAATTGATCGGTTGCCAGCCTGAGGTCGGGGTTCGTGGCTTCAGGGTAAAAGCTGGCCTTTTCCTGCATCAAATCGAGTTGAGCCTGGGCGCAATAAAAGTTGCTGTCGATCTCTCATAATGTCTCGTTCTGTCAGGCCAGTTCAGAGGTGTATGCCGGCCAGAGCAGGTTTGCTCGGTAGGGCGCAATAGTTAAAATGCAATTAACTGGGATAAAACGAGTTATGAAAAGGTGATTATTTTTTAGATCAGAGTGAGGTGATAATTAAGTGGTTGGTTATTTTTTTGAGTGGTATGGTGACAATAAGTTTATAGGAGCAGGGATTCGATGAAACTGGGTGGCCCCATCACTTCGCGAAAGGTTGGGCTTCAGGAGATTGCCGCCGAAAATTTCGGCTATTTCACCGCTACGCAGGCGGTGGCATGCGGATATATAAAAGGCCATCACGCATATCATCTACAGCGCCGTAATTGGCTCAAGGTGGCGGCCGGGCTGTACCGCTTGCCTGGTTATGCGGATTCAATGCCGGCCGAGTTCACCAAATGGTATCTGTGGAGTCGCAATCAAAAAAACCAACCCCAGGGGGTGATCAGCCATCAGAGTGCGCTGGCGCTGTGGGGATTAGGCGAGTACGACCCCCGGGAGATCCACCTGATCGTGCCGTTGCGGTTTCAAAAAAAAGTCCCGCGCGGCGTGGTTCTGCACAAGAGTACGCTCAATCTATCGGAGATCGAACTGAACGGGCGGGTGATGGTTACCCGGGTGCGGCGGACGTTGCAGGATCTGCGGCCCGGCCCGGCCGAGGAGGGGGGCTGGCGACGGTTGGTCGAGCGGGCCTGGGCCACCGGCCGGCTGGCGGAGACGGAATACCGGCAGTTGGTGCCGGTGGACTTGGTTGCATCCGGGGCGCAGTTTGACCGGGCGGCGATCGAAGCGGCGGTCGCGCCGGGGGCGGCGGGCGAGCCCGAACCCACCGGTGATTTGGCCTTGAATCGAGAGAGGATTTATCAAATGATTTTTCAGCGCGCGCAGAATGCTACTCCGGGGGCCCGGCGCCGGGCGCAGGCGGGATTTACCCTGGTGGAGCTGCTGGTGGTGATCGCAATAATCTCGATTCTGGCCGGGATGCTCCTGCCGACCCTGGAGCGGGCGGTCTCGCGGGCGCGCTGCATTTATTGCGCCGGCAACATGCGGCAGATTTACTCCGGGGTGATTTTCTATGCGGGCGACAATTCCGGCTGGATGCCGCCGACCAGTTGGAACGCCCAGCATATCTACTACATCAACGAATACCTCAAGCAGAATTACGATGCCGTGCAACTGAACTGGCTGCTGTTTCGCAAACCGGCGGGGCTGTATTTCTGTCCCGAACAGACCCGCGCCTCCACCTCGCCGGCCTGGACCGGCGGCCCGGAAGCGCCCTTCTACTTCCCCAATTACATGCCCACCAATAACACCTATTGCCCCAATTCCACCAATCCGCGCAGCGGCTGCTGGCTCAGCAACGGGCCGGAGTGCACTAGCTCCGTTTACTCCACCACCTCCCCTTCGGTTCGGCGGTTCGAGCTGATCAAAGAACGTTCCGTGATCGTCGGCGACCAGGCCTACAGTACGGTTGCGCCGGCCAACGTCAATCAATGCACGCGGGCGGAAGCCTTTTATAACGGCCGCGAGCGGGGCTACTTCGGCACTCCGGGTTGGCTCCATGCCAATTGGACTTCGAATTTCCTCTTCAAGGACGGCCACGTCGCCACCTACGCCTATTCCGGCCAGGCGCTGTTTGACTACGACTATATCCTGCTGCCGTAACCCCCTTCGTTCGTTGTGGTCGGGCGAACAATCGGCGCTTTCGGCTGAGCCCGGTCTGCCGCCCAACGAATGGACCACTTTGCGGGAAGAACCGCAGCGGCGGGCGGCGAAAACTCGCCGGCCAAGCTCCGGCTTGACCGCGGGGCCTCATATCAATTCTAGTTAATATCCATCGAATAGGCGCGAAATCCATCCGCGCTGAATCTGTCCATCTGAACGTTCGAAACGGCAAAGCGGGACGAGAGTTTTTTGGAGGGGTCAGGGGAACCTTTTTTGCAAAAAAGGTTCCC
>CAYMGG010000050.1:0-22898 GCA_964389915.1 uncultured Planctomycetaceae bacterium | reverse complement strand
TGGCGCGCCAATCGAAGACGAAAATTATCGGCGCGGAATCAATTATTTGGCGGGAACAGGCGGCGGAACATGTCGCCCGGCATGGACGCGATTCCCGCGAAGATTATCAGGGGGGGTCACCCCGTCTCTGCCGCATGATATTCCGGCAGCCGCCGGCGCAGGAACTCCTGAACCAGGGCCAGATCATTATGGGCGGCGGCCGTCCGCAAATCTTCTTCCAGAGCCGGCAGGTCGAGGACCGGAGTATCTTCTTCGGCCAGCCGGATTTTGGGGTGCGACGAGGGACGCAGCTTTTCTCGGCCGAAGAATAGTTCTTCGTGCATCTTTTCGCCCGGGCGCAGGCCGGTATGGATGATGGCGATATCCCGGTCCGGAGCGTGCCCGGCAAGGGAGATAAGTTCGCGGGCAAGCTTGTCGATGTTGATCGGTTCGCCCATGTCCAGCACGCAGGTGTCGCCTTCGTTCTGCACGGCGGCGACCAGCACCAACCCCACCGCCTCCGGGATGGTCATGAAATAGCGGGTTATCTCCGGATGGGTGACGGTGACCGGGCCGCCGCGTTCGATTTGGCGCTGGAGGATGGGCAGCAGGCTGCCGCTGGAGCCCAGGACGTTTCCGAAGCGGACGCTGATGAAGCGGGTGGCGCTCTGGCGGCCGACCTGGCGGACGATCAGTTCGGCCAGGCGTTTGGACGCGCCCATCACGTTGGCCGGGCGGACGGCCTTGTCCGTGGAGATGAGGACGAAACGTTCGGTCCCGGCGGCGGCGGCGCTTTGGGCGGTTTGCAGCGTGCCCAGCACGTTGTTCTTGAGCGCTTCGGCCGGGCATTCCTCCATCAGCGGGACATGCTTGTGCGCGGCGGCGTGGAAGCAGAGCTGCGGCCGGTGGGCGGCAAAAATTTCATCGAGCCGGGCGCGGTCGCGCACGCTGCCGATCTCCAGCCGGACGTCCAATCCGGGGTGGCGGGCCAGCAGATCGAGCCGCAGCAGGTAGAGTTCGCTTTCGTTCAAGTCCAAGGCGACCAAGCGGCGCAGAGGCAGCCCCGCCAGCTGGCGGCAGAGCTCGCCGCCGATCGAGCCGCCCGCTCCCGTCACCAGGACGGTCCGGCCGACCACGCCGGCCGCCAGTCGTTCGGGGGCGAAGGTGACCGGGATACGCTCAAGCAAATGTTCGGGCTTGAGGTCGCGCAGGGCGATGGGCTGACTGGTGGCGGCGACCATCTCCGCGAACTGGGGCACGAGTTTGAAGCGGACCTGGGCGCCGGCGCAGAGGTCCAGCAGGCGGCGCAAGCGGGCGGCGGGCAGGTTGGGCACGGCGATCAGGATGTTTTGGACCTCGTGCCGGCGGATCAGGTCGGGCAACTCCTCCAGCCCGCCCAGCACGCGGCAGCCGTGCACGGTCGTGCCCCACTTGTTGCGGTCGTCGTCGATCATGCCGACCAGTTGATAGGGGTAAAAACGGGTGCGTAGAACGTCGCGCACCAGCAGTTCGGCCGTGCCGCCCGCCCCGAAGATCAGGGTGCGCAGCGGCACCGCCCCGGTCGGCGGGCCCAGTCGGCGCAGGTAGAGCAGGTTCAGATAGCGCGGCAAAAACCGGACTGCCAGCAGGGCGAGCAGGGTCCAGCCGAACTCCAGGGCATAGACGCTGCGGGGCGGCGGAATCGGCGTGGGCGCAACCTGGCAGAGGCCGACGAAGATGACGCTGCCGACCATGGTTCCCCCCACCACGGCCATGGCCTCGTTCAGGCTGGCGTGGCGGAAGGACCAGACGTACAGGCCGCTCCACAAGCCGCAGACGAGGCGCGCCCCCAGCAGCCACGGCAGGGTGGCATAAAATACCGCTTCATAGCGTCCCAGGTCGCCTAGGGCCACCTCCAGCCGCAGCCAATAGGCGGCGTAGTAGCCCAGCGCGATGGCGGCCAGGTCGAAGGCCAAGAGACAGATTGCCCGCCGATATTTGCCCTGCAACAAGTCTAGAACTCTCCTCGTCGAAGCCAAAATCACTCCTTCGCACCGGCCGCGCGCAGACGGTTGGTCGCGGCTTCGTGGCGGCCTAAAAACGCCATATGCAAAGGCGTGAATCCGTCGATAGTCCGTAGGTCGACCGGAGCGCCGGCCCTTAGCAGCACCTCCAGGGTTTCGGCCGCTCCCGCCAACGCCGCCAGGTGGAGGGCGGTGCAGCCGTCCCGGTCGCGGGCCCGGATATTCGCGCCTTTGGCGAGCAGTTGCGAGACGAATTGCGCCTGGCCGCGAAAGGCCGCCAGGTGCAGAGCCGTGCGCCCCTCATTGTTGCGGGCTTCCAGCGCCGCCTGGCCGCAGAGCAGCAGATCGCCCAAGGCCGAATCGCCCCCGGCGGCGGCCAGGATGAGCGGCGTCCAGCCGTCCGGCTTTTCTTTGACCCGCCAGAGTCTTCCCCGACGGGTGGCCGCCGCAAGCATGAGCGGGGTCCAGTCAGCCTGATTGGCCAGATCGACCTGGCAGCCGCGCGCCAGCAGCAGCCGGCAGACCTCGCGCCGGCCTTCGCCCACGGCGTGGGCCAGCGCGGTCCAGCCGCGACGATCCTGAGTGTCGAGTTTGGCCCCGCGGGCGACGAGCAGTTCCGCGATTTCCATTCGTCCTTCGCGGGCGGCCAGCATCAAAGGGGTGAAGCCGTCATGGTCGGCCGGATCGGGCCGGGCCCCGCGATCGAGCAGCAGTCGGACGGTGTGCAGGGCCGCGGACGCCACGGCCAGATGCAGCGCGGTAGCGCCGCCGGGTTGGATGCGACCGTTGGGATCGGCCCCCCAATCCAGGAAGCGCTGGGCCGTATGCGCATGTCCGCCGGCGGCCGCCCAGCAGAGAGGCGTGGCCTTGGCCTGCAACCAAAGGGCCGGCGGGAGCAAGAAGAGCCAGAAAAGGCCCGAGAGCAGGCCGCCCCCCGCAAGATAAAATGTTTTGACGCCCATGTCCGGCTAAATCCTGGCCTTTAGGCAGAGCTTTCGGCAGTCCGAAATAAACCGCCAATTATAAAGATCGGGCGAGACGGCGCAATGCCGCGGCAAGTTCTAAGGTTTTTTTCCAGAGTTGGGGGCGTCGCCAGAAAGGCCGGGGCCTGGCCCGGATAATCCTTCATGGTGCAGATTCCGGCGGAAATCCCGGGGGGTGACCCCGGTATATTTGCGGAAGGTATTGGCAAAGTATTGGCTGCTGGAAAAACCCAGGTCCAGGGCCAGGTGCGTGATCGGCAGGTCCGGACGGGCCAGCAATTCGCGGGCGCGGGCCACCCGCAGGCGATTGAAATAATCCGCCGGGGTCAGGCCGGTCTGCTGTCTGAACAATTCGTGAAAGCGGCTGGGCCCCAGGCCGACCTCGGCCGCCAATCGGGAGACCACCAAAGGCTCGCCCAGTCGGGCTTGCAGCAGTTCCTGGGCCCGGGCGATGGGAGTGCTCGGGTCGGCGGCGGCGTGACGCTGGAGGGACCAGGCCGTCCAGACCAGGGTTTCGGCGAAAAGGGCGCGCAACTGGGCGGGCAGGAGGGGCTCGGCGAAGTCGGCCGTGGCCCCTCGGCGCAAGGCGGCCAGCCGCCGGAAGAGCGAACCCATCTCCGGGGCGGCCCGCACCACCCGGTTGCCCGCCGTGCGGAATACTTTTTCCAGGCTCCGCTGGTCGGCGGCGGTGAAAGGCGTATGGCGCACGGCGTGGGGGGCGGCGAAATCCACCACCAGCCAGAGCAGGCGGCAGGGGCGGATGACCCGGTACTCGCCTTGGTGCAGGACCCGCGATTGGGTCAGCGCCAGGTCGCCGCCGACCAATTGCAGCCGCAGCGGCCGGGCCGCCGGAGGCGGTTCCTCCTGCCGGGTGCGGGGCAGGGCGCGCGGCGAGGGCGCCTGGCCGGGAAAGACCTCCCAGGCCACCTCGCCCGATTCGAGATAAGTGATCTCATAGCCCGGATTGCGGTGTGGCCCGAGGTGGCGCGACTTGCGGAATTCATCGAGGCCCGCCTCGCGGATCAGGCCCATGCCGTGGCGGCCGGGCGAGAAGAAGAAGGGGCCACCGGGATCGGCGGTGCGGGCCATGTGTAATTTTCTCCGGGATTGCGGTTTGCAAGATTATAGCCTTCGGCGCGGCTAAATTCAATGCAGTCAAGTCAACAGTCGATCCGGGCGCAAGCCCCAGCCGAGGAGAAAAGATGCGCATTGCGGAAGCGGACGCCAAGATTCTGCGGGAATTGGCCCAGCGGGTGCGTGTTTTGGAAGCCAGCGCCGTCAACCGCGAACGCCGCGCGCTCTGGCTGGCGCACGATGTCGGGCCGGGCGAAAGGCCGCTGGTTCTGACCGAAACCGACGGCGGGATCGGGCTGGTTCTGCCGGGTTGGGCGCCGCGTTGCATCGAGCCCCTGGCGCAGCAGGTCGAGCATCGGCTGACGGAAGCGCTCGCGCATTACGAGGTCATCGGCGACGACCGCGTGCTCGAACCCTGGGTCAATCTGGGCTGGCGGTTCGACCTAGGCGGCTATGGGGTGGAGGTCAAGCGCGAACAGGGCACGGACACGCACGGCGGGCACACGGGGTTCAGGTGGGAACCTCCGCTCAAGGATTTGGAGCGCGATTTTGGCCGGTTGCGGCCGCGCACGTTCAAGGTGGATCGGGAGCGGACCCTGGCCGAAAAAGCGGCGGTAGAGCAGGCCTTGGACGGCATTCTGCCCGTTCGCCTGCGGGGCAATCCGTGGTGGACCATGGGCCTGACCCAGACGGCGATCTATCTGATCGGATTGGAAGAGTTGATGGTTTATATGTACGACGAGCCGGAGGCCCTGCACCGGCTGATGGCCTTCCTGCGTGACGACCATTTGGCGCTGATCGACTGGATGGAGCGCGAGCAACTCTTCTGCCTCAATAACGAGAACGACTACATCGGGTCCGGTTCGTTCGGCTACACCCGGACTTTGCCCGCAGCCGATGCGCCGGCGGGCGGCCCGGCGCGGGCCAAGGATCTCTGGGTGCTGCTTGAAAGCCAGGAAACGGTCGGGATCGGTCCCGAGCAGTTCGCGGAATTCATCTTCCCCTACCAGCAGGCCCTGGGCGAACGGTTCGGCCGCAGCTATTACGGCTGCTGCGAGCCGGTGCACAACCGCTGGGACTCCCTGCGCCGGCTTTCCAATCTCAAGCGGGTCTCCATCTCGCCCTGGTGCGACCAGGAGTTCATGGCCCGGCAGATGGGTAAGGCTTACGTCTTCTGCCGCAAGCCCAATCCGACCCTGGTCAGCACCGAGGAGTTTTCCGAGATAAACATTCGTGCGGACCTGCGCGAAACCTTGGAGATCACCAGCCGGTATGGCTGTTCGGTCGAATTGGTCATGAAGGACGTTCACACCTTGAGCGGCGAACCCGACCGCCTCCAGCGCTGGACCGCCCTCGCCCGGGAGTGTATCGCCGAGCACGCGGCGGCCGGAGTCTGAACACTGGCTTGCGTCGCGCCCGTCCCTGCGGATAATATAGCCCACTCAAGATCCGCAGGGCGGGGAGGCGACGATGATCACGGTGAAGACGATTGAAGAGCACCGCGATTACCTTTACCAGATCGTAAAACTCAAGTTGTTCTTCATGCATCGGTGGCTCCAGGCCCATCCGGATGAGCCGCCGGTCGAAGTGTTGCGCAACCGGATCGATCTCTATCGCAAGACCGACGCCAATCCCGGTGATCTCAACCCCGCCAGAAAAGAATGGGATAGCCCGGCTTGGCAGACGCTGGAGCGCGGCGTGCTCGACGCCTACGCGCGTTCAGGTGATGACGCGGCCGCCTTTGAGGCCGCGGGATATGAGATTTTGCGGCCTAGCCTGGACGCCCGGCTGGCGCGGGATTTCACGGACCGTTCGGCCCTGGAACCCTACCGCTGCGGCAGCCTGCGTTATCATCGGCACGGCGATTCGCCAGACGAAGCCTATCTGCACATCGCCAACGCGGTCAGTCCGCGTTCCCTGTTCGACAATCCCCTCTATCTGCCCAGTTGCTTCATGGTCGTGCTCGAACAGGCCGAGGCCGAACTGGGCGTCAAGTATCTGGTCACCAGCACCTGGCTGAACGACAATCCCAAATGGCAGTCCGTCCTGCCCCCGGAGTGGATCGACAGCCTGGGCCCGCGCCAGGAAAACGTCCAGTGGCATTATGGCTTCTGGGGGCAATTCATCACCGCCCGGGGCACGTTCAATGAAAAATTAGGCGCATATCTGCGGCGGGAGGGGCGTTTTCGCTTCTATCCCCGGCAATCGCGTTGCGCCATTGAAGTTTTGCGCCGGCACTTCGCCGAGTTTATGCGGGCCGGGCAGCCGGCAGATACCGAATCCAAGCCAAAGACAGGGGAGGGGTGATGAGCGCCAATCGGATTGTCGTAAACGCCGCGCTTAAGGGTGATGAATGCTGCGCCATTGATGATTTTTGCCTGAAAAATCGAGGCGTCGAGGCTTTGCCGGCGCTGGCTGGTTTTTTACGGGAACGTTTCGGCGTGGAATTGGCGCTCGACCCGGCCGTGGTGGAAGGTTTTGCCATCGATAGTAGCAATCTGCCCGGTTCGGCCCAGGCTCTGGCCCGGCCCGCCGCCGAGCGTGAGTGCGCGGCCGTTCTGCGCGCCTGCTTTCGGGCTGGCATTCCGGTCACGATCTCGGGCGGCAAATCGAATCTGACCGGCAGCGCCACGCCTCAGGGCGGGGTGGTCCTCTCCACCGCCCGTTGGCTGGAGCCGGCCGTGGCGGTCGATGCCGCGGCCAAACTGGCCACGGTTCCACCCGGCATCCGCCTGGAGGAGATGCGCAACCTGGTTTTGTCCCAGACCGGCAAAAAACTCGCCTTCCCGGTTGATCCCACCAGCCGAGCCGATGCCTCGGTCGGCGGCTGCCTAGCCTGTAACGCTTCCGGTTTCACTCCCGGCGAGGCCGGGGCCATGCGTGACTGGATCGAGTCTTTGCGGTTCATGCTGCCCAACGGCGATCTGGTCGAGGCCAAGCGCGGCCAGTATCTCTCCGCCGGCGGCAAGTTTGTCCTCGCCGGCCCGGACGGCGAAGCCGAATGGGTCGTTCCGGCCTACGACCGGCCGCGCATCAAGAATGCGGGCGGACCGTACTCCTCGCCCCAGGGCGAACTGGATTTCGTGGATTTGGTGATCGGCAGCGAAGGCATTTTCGGCCTGGTCACGAGTTGCGTCCTGCGCCTGGCCGAGCGGCCGGCGGAGTATCTGGATCTCTTCTTCTCCCTGCCCGGCGAGGCCGAGGCGCTGCGCCTGCTGGAGGCCGCCCGCGCGCACTACTCCGGAAATTTGAGCAGCCTTAGCGCGTTTGAATATTTCGGCGTGCACTGCCGCAAGTACATGAAGCATGCCGATCGCTTCTTCCACGGCGAGGATCAGGTGGGTGTCTACATCCAGGAGCCGCTCTTCGACCGCGAACCCGAGGACGCGGCCGAAACCTGGCTGGAGATTCTGGCCGAAGCCGAACTCGATCTGCCCGAAGAGGCCATTCTGCTTCTGGACACCACGGCTCTGCGGACCTTGTTCATGGAGGCACGCCACTCCATGCCCGCCAACGCCCTGGAGGTGGTCCAGCACCGGGGCACCTTCACCATCATGACCGATACCGTGGTGCCGGCCGACCGGTTCGCCGAATTTTTGGACTTCACCCACGAACGGCTGAATTCGGCGCAACTGGATTACCTTTCGTTTGGCCACTTGGGCGACTGCCACCTGCACTTTACCGTGCTACCGACCAAGGAAAAGATCGACGCGGGCGTAGCCGCCTACGACGATATCATCGCCAAGAGCGCGGATCTGGGCGGCGTCTATTCCGGCGAGCACGGCACGGGCAAGCGCAAGCGGAAGGATTTTTTGCGTTGCTACGGGCAGACGGCCGTCGATCAGGTTCGCGCCTGCAAGGCTGCGGTGGACCCACAGCTAATTTTCAATCGCGGCAACGTGATCGAAGTCGGCTGAAAGCCGGGACCAGAATTTTAAAAACGATTCGGGGAACCTTTTTCGCAAAAGGTTCCCCGAATCGTTAATTGGGCGTCGCCTTTTACGCCGCGTCGCGCGTCTGTCGTTCCCGGTACCAACAATAAACCACCGGCGTGATGAAGACGGTGATTAGCTCCAACGTCATCCCTCCCACGATCGGCAGGGACATGGGGATCATCACGTCCGCGCCCTTGCCGCTGGAGGTCAGAACCGGCAGCAGGGCCAATACGGTGGTCGCCGTGGTCATCAGGCACGGGCGGATGCGCTTCTGCCCACCTTCAATCACCATGGCGCGGATCTGTTCACGGTTCAGGCCGCTATGGCCGAGGAAGATCTGCTCCAAATAGGTGGTGATGATGACCGCGTCGTCGGTGGCGATGCCGAAGAGGGCGATGAAGCCCACCCAGACCGCCACGCTCAGGTTGTACTCCCGCAGGTGGAACACCTCCCGCAGGTTATGCCCGAAGACGGAGAAGTCCAGGAACCAGGGCTGAGCCGCCAGCCAGAGGCCGATGAAGCCGGCCGCCCAGGCCACCGCGATTTGGGCGAAGATCAAAGCGGTCAGGGCCGGATTGCGGAACTGGAAATAGAGGATCAGGAAGATCAGAAACAGGCTGACCGGCAGCAGAATGGTCAGGCGCTTTTGGAAGTTGAGCTGGTTCTCGTAAGTCCCGGCGAATTTGAGGTGCGTCCCGGGCGGGAAGGATAGATGGTCCGGATCGCCGGCCGGCAGATTCCGCCGGCGGTCGATCTCCCGCTTGGCGGCCTCGACCACGTCGACCTCGGCCTGGCCGGGGAGCTTGTCGAACAACACGTAGCCCACAAGGAACGTGTCCTCGCTCTTGATCTCCTGCGGGCCGGCCACGTATTTGATTTTGGCCAACTGCTCCAGCGGGGCCTGCACCCCGCCGGCCGCGGGCACCAGGATTCGGCCGATGGCCTCGGGCGAATCGCGCAGTTCGCGCGGATAACGCACCCGTACCGCATAGCGTTCACGTCCCTCGACCGTCAGCGTGGCTTTCATTCCGCCCAGGGCGGTTTCGATCACGTCCTGCACATCGAGGATGTTCACTCCGTAACGGGCCAACTGCACCCGGTCAAGCTCGATTTCCAGATACGGTTTGCCGACCAGCCGGTCTGGCACCACGGCCTCGGGGCTGACGCCGGGGACATTTTTCAGTGCTTCGGCCACAGCCACGCCCAGGGCTTCGATCTCTTCCAGTTTCTGACCGTAGATCTTCACGCCCAACGGCGCGCGCATGCCCGATTGGAGCATGACGATCCGGGCGGCGATGGGTTGCAGGTTGGGCGCGGAGGTGCTGCCCGGCACGTCGGCGGCTTTGACGATTTCGTCCCACAAGTCGGCGGTGTTACGGATGTGTTCACGCCATTGGCGTGGGCGTTTTCCGGTCTGCGGGTCGGGTGGACCATATTCCGGTTTGTAAGTGATTACGGTTTCGACCATCGAGAGCGGGGCCGGATCGAGGGCGGTTTCCGCCCGGCCGATCTTGCCGACCACGGACTCGATCTCCGGCAAGGCCCGGATGGCCGCGTCCTGCTGCTGGAGGATTTTCAGGGCCGAACCGAGCGAAGCGTGCGGCATGGTCGTAGGCATGAAGAGGAACGCGCCCTCGTCCAGGCTGGGCATGAATTCGCGCCCCAAGCCGGGGAATTTGTGATGTAGATAGGACCAGACCCGGTTGGCGCGGACGCTGGCCTCCGGCACGCCCAGTTTGGCCAGACCGGCCGGCAACCAGCCGGCCAGAGGCTCGAACCCCAGCCAGACCATGGACCCGATGACGACCATCGCCGCCGGCAGGGCCAGGAACCGGGCCTTGTAGCGAAGGAACGCCCCCAGCAATTGCGGATAAAAATCGATCACCATAACCCGCACCGCGGTCCAGGCCAAGTTGAGACCGAAGACGAAAATTAAATTTTTGGTCAGACTCGTGCCTTGGCCCAGGGGCATCCAGTGCCCTGTCAGCAAGGCCAGGACAAACAGGGCGGCCACGCCGCAGATCAGCACCGGCAGCCGGCGGCGCAGGTTTTCCGGCAGCCGGGGTTCGTACAACAGCACCCCGCCGCCCAGCGCCAACGGCAGGCCGACCCAGAACGAATGCAGACTCATGACCAGCAAGCCAAGGAGCAACAGCCCGCCATAAGCCACGCTGCGGGCCTGCGGCCGGAACTGCCGCTGCGCGAACAGGAAATGCGCCACCGCCGGCAGCACGGTCAGGGCCACGAAGACCGAACCGAACAAGCAGAAGGTCTTGGTGTAGGCCAGGGGTTTGAATAGTTTGCCCTCCGGACCGGTTAGGGCGAAGACCGGCAGGAAAGAGACCACGGTGGTGGCGATGGCCGTGGTCACCGCTCCGCCCACCTCGCAGGCCGCGCGGTAGACGATCTCCTTGGCGTCCTCGGCGGGATCGGCCTGGTCGAAATGGCGGACAATGTTCTCGGCTAGCACGATGCCCATGTCCACCATGGTGCCGATGGCGATGGCGATGCCGCCCAGGCTCATCAGGTTGGAGTCGATCTTGAAGACCGACATCAGGATGAAAGCCAACAGCACAGCCAAGGGGATGTTGGCGCAGATCAGAAGATTGCTGCGGAAATGCGCCAGCAGGATGAAGACCACGAAGCAGGTGATGAGGATCTCTTCGGTCAGCGCGTCGGAGAGGGTCTGTAAAGTTTCGTGGATAAGCTGCGTGCGGTCGTAAAATGGCACGACCCTTACGCGGCTGATCGTCCCGTCCGGCAGGGTTTTCTGGGGCAGGCCGGGCTCGATCTCGCGGATTTTCTCCTTGAGCCGGTCGATCACCGCCAGCGGGTTCTCGCCGTAGCGTACAACCGCCACCCCGCCCACAGCCTCGACCCCCTCCTTGTCGAGTGCGCCCCGCCGCAGGGCCGGCCCCAGTCGGACCGTGGCCACGTTATTCACATAGAGCGGAACGCCGGCCGTGGTTTTGACCACGATGTTTTCGATATCGGCGATAGACTTTAAAAAACCCTTGCCGCGCAGGATGTATTCCACGCCGTTGTGTTCGAGGGTTTCGGCCCCGACGTCCAGATTGGCCCGCTGCACGGCCATCACAACCTCCGGCAGGGTCACGCCGTGGGCGCGCAGGGCGTCGGGATCGACGTCGACCTGGTACTCTTTGACGTAGCCGCCCACGGCGGCTACCTCGCTCACGCCCTCGACCGACTGGAGGGCGTAGCGGACGTACCAGTCCTGAATGGAGCGCAACTCCTGTAGGTCGAAGTCCCGGCCCTCCAGCGTGTACCAGAAGATCTGGCCCAAGGCCGTGGCGTCCGGGCCCAGCGACGGAATCACCCCCGGCGGCAGGCGCTGGGCGGCGATGTTCAGCCGCTCCACCAAGCGCGAACGCGACCAGTAGAAATCGATTCCGTCGCGGAAGATCACATAGACCGTGGAGAAGCCGAACATCGAGAAGCTGCGGACCGACTTGACGCCCGGAATGCCCTGCAGGGTCACGGTCAGTGGATAGGTGACCTGATCCTCCACGTCCTGCGGGGAGCGGCCCGGCCATTCGGTGAAGACGATCTGCTGATTCTCGCCGATGTCGGGGATCGCGTCCACCGGCACCGGATCGCTCGGTAGCCATTTAAGGCCATGGGCGAAGGGTAGGACGTAAAATCCCCAGCCGGCAATAAAGAGCGCCAGCAGGAAGACGACCAGCTTGTTGTCCAGGCAGAACCGGATCAACCGATCGAGCCAGCCGGGCGTGGTTTGGGGGTCGGGCCAGACCTGGGGTGCGGCCGGCGCGGTGGACGTCGGAACTGCGCTCCCCATGGGCATGGGCGCCGCCGCCCACCAGGTGCCCAGGCAGAAAGCGGCCAGAGCGATGAACCCGGCGCCAGTCCAGCGTCGCCAAGTTGCCGTCGTGGGCGAATCCTGAGTCATGGTCTTCTCCATATCCGGCCCGTCGGACTTGGTCATTTTGGGCGAATGCGCTATTGGGCGGCCGGCGCGGCCAGCTCACGGCCGGACAGCATTTCCACCTCGGCCAAATCGATCCATTGGTCGGCCCGGGCGCGTTCGTTCATCAAGCGCAATTCCAGCAGCATGCGCTCGGCTTCAATCACTTCCCGGAATTGGGCCTGACCGCCGGCGAAAGCGGTCCGCAGTGCCGCCAGCGTCTGCTCTTGTCTAGGGATCAGTTCATCGCGGAAAAGAGTCGCCCGCCGGCCGGAATCGGCATAGCGGAAGAGCGCTTCCTGCAGATCGGCCGTCAGCCGGTAGAGGTCGGCGTCCTGGCGCTGCCGGGCTTCGGTGAGCTTAGCTTCAGCCTGTTCCCGGCGGGCGCGGTTTTTGGCAAAGTTGAACGGCAAACTCATTTCGATCATCGCTTCGATCGGATAATTGGTTGCGCCCATCGCCGGGCCGCCTTCGGTGCGCATCTGCTTGGCGCTGAGCATAAAGCCCGGTCTGGCCATGGCCCGAGCCCGGCTGGTTCCAGCCTCGGCGGCGGCGACCATCTCGCGGGCCGCGCGCACTTCGGGGTTGTCGTTTTCCAATTGGGCGAGTAGGTCTGCCTCATTGACAGCTGGGGGGGGGAGGGTTGAGGAAATAGGCGCCGGCCAGATTTGCGGTCCGGTGGGCGGCAGCCCCAGGGCTTCACGCAACCGGGCGGCCAGGACCGGCCGGCGGGCTTCGAGACTCTGCAAATCGGTTTCCAGGCGCGCGGTTTCTGACTGCAGGCGCAATAGGTCCGGATGGGTCGCGGCTGCTGCGGCATAACGATCGCGCAGTGTCCGGGTCAACTCTTGGACCAGATTGTGCGTGGCCCGCTGGACTTCCAAGGCCTGGGTCAGATAAAGGCATTCGTGAAAAGCGGTTTTTACGCGGTAGGCCGCGCGCAGCTGTTCGGCCAAATAACTATATTGTTCCGCTTGGGCTTCGCTTTGGGCTTTTTGGCCGGCGGCGCGCAAAGCGCCGAAGGGGGGGAGCTCCTGCTTGGCCCCGAAACGATGCTCGGGCGTTTCCTGCCGGGTCATGGTTTCATAGAAGATAATTGGGTCGGGCAGGGCACGGGCCTGGGGAATTTCGGCGTTAGCCGCTTCCCACCGCGCCCGGGCCGCCTGTACGGCCGGATTGCGCTCCGTGGCGAAGCGCAGGCAATCAGCCAAGGTTGGGGCGGGCGGCAATTGCTCCGCCCCCGGGGTAGGGACGACGATGCCGAATTCGGCCGGGGAGACCGGCGCGGTCCCCGGAACAGCGGTTTCAATCGGAGTCGGGGCGGGCCCTGGTTCTTCCGCACCCAACATACCGCAAGTCCAAAACAGGTATCCGACCAGCCACGCCGCAGGTATTACCCGCGAGGTATGCCGTTCGGTCGCGGCAGTGACGATTAACCGATGGAGCCAAGGCATTGTTGGCAAAAGCATACTGTTGTCCTATGAAATTTACTGCCAATCCAGGATAGCCCGCCTGAATTGTGTGTCAAAAAGAAAATGGTATTATGGTATTAATGATGACGGCTTATTAGTCTTGCTAGTGTTGCCGTCGGGCCAGGTCGGCTGCGCCGGAACGGCAGCGGCTGATCTGGCTGGCCAAAGTGCCTTCCTTGACGTTCAGCAGGACGGCCAAATCGCGGTAGGGGGCAGTGGCCAAGCCGCCGCCGCCGGCCAGTTCTCCGACCAGCCGCTCATATTCTTCCCGCCGCCTCAGCAATTTGGCGTGGGCCGCCTCGACTTCGGTTCGGTTTTCGGTCCAAGGCAGAGAAAGGCTTTTTTCCAAGCGGGCCAGCTGTTTCTCATAATTGTTTTTCCACCAATGGACTTTGGCCAGCTTGTCGTATTTGCTCTGGATCGAGCTCTCCGTCTGGCGCAGGCGCTCCTCGAGCTCGGCGATTTCGGCGGCCACTTGCAAGAGTGATTTGCCGCTTTCTTCGGCCAACCAGGTGACCTCGTCGGTGGTGATGAAAAAAGTGTCGCACAGCAGCAGTTTGAACAGCACCCGGCAGCGAGTCTGCAACGCGGCCAATAACTCTACGGCTGGCTCGGGTGCGGTTGGCGGGGGGCCGGGGATGGTTTCGGCTTCGGCCAGGTCGACTACCGGCAGGGCCGGCTGGCGCGCGCGCAGGTAGTCCAGGTACAAGCGGCGGATCACCGCCCCGAACCAGGTGGAGAAGCGCGCGCCTTGCAGCGGATCGTATTTGGCCAGAATATCGCGCTCACGGATCTTTTCCAGGGCGTAGATGAGAAAGTCGGCCAGATCTTCTTCCGGCGCGCCGAAGGCCCGCTGGGGCAGCCAGTAAATGGCTTGCATCTGCCGGCCGAGCAGCTCGCGCTCAGCCGCGTCGACACCGGCGGCGGTGTGGGCGGCCAGCTCCTCATCGGTGAAAACGGTCCAATCGCTGGTCGGATTATTCATAAGCGCTTACTGTAGTGACGGGTCCGGGCGACGGCAAGCCCTTTTCGCCCCGGGACAGTCGATCAGGCACAGACTGCGGCTTGACGCCCTATTAGGATTATGCGATAAATCCAAACACATGACGGGTGGGTACCGCGCGGGGGAGGCGGGCATGAAGCGGCGGTGGTGGCAGATCCTATTTGGGGCTCTGGCCTTGGCGGGATGCGTCATGCCTCCCGACGAGCGGCTGCGGCCGGCGATGGCCGACCATACCTTCGACCTGATCAATGACGAGCGGCGGCAAGCCGACCTGCGGCTGCTGGTGCGCCGCGAGGATCTCGATCAGGTTGCCCGCCGGCATGCGCTTGACCAAGCGGCCCACGACGAGCTCAACCATCGCGGCAGCGACGGACTGCTGGTCGAGGGGAGATTTGACCAGGCCCGAATCGATTGGGTCGAGGCCGGCGAAAATGTAGCCCGCAACAAGGGCTATACCGCCCCTGAGGTCGAGGCCGTACGCGGCTGGCTGGCCTCGCCGGCGCACCGGGCCAACATTTTATCCGCCCGATTCAGAGAAACCGGATTGGCGGTAGCGTATTCTCCCAAAAACGGGTACTATTATTTCACTCAAGTCTTTCTATTGCGAATGCCCGAGGAACCCTAACAGAGGAGAGGGTCATGAAAAGAATGTTGGTGGTGGGAATGGCAGTGCTTTTCGGCGGCAGTTGGCTGACGGCTGGCGAGGCGGCCACCCGGGACGAGTGCGTGACTAAAGTCCAGGAGATGGTCAAGCTGATTCAGGACAAGGGGCTGGAGGAAGCCATCAAGCAAGGCAATCTAAAGGATGGCGGGTTCGCCTGGAAAGACACCTACGTTTATGTCATGGATTTGGACGCTAAGATTCTCAGCCATCCGGTGAATCCGAAGCTGGTGGGCAAAAATCTGATGGGACTTAAAGCCCCCAAGACCGGGCAGCTCATCTTTCCCGAGGTTTTCGCCAAGATCAAGGCCGACCCCAACGCCAAAGGCTGGTTTGACTACATGTGGTCCACCGGCGACAGCGGCCAGGTCAAAAAGAAGGTTTGCTATTACGAGCGGCACGGCGATGTCTGCGTTTTCGCCGGCATCTATGAGGATTGATCGCTCATGACGGAAGAAATGCACGCTTCCGAATCGGCCGGTCGGCGCAAATGGCTGGCTAGCATCGCGACGCGCATCTATCTCCTGCCGGTGGTGGGCATGCTTGGCGTCCTGGCCGTGGCGGCCGTGAATTATGTCATGGCCAACCGGACGCAGGAGGCTTTTGCCGCCGGGGCTTTCGGCCAAGCCATGACCGAAAGCGTCAAGGAGATCGTGGTCCGGACGCAGGAATTCATCGGCTGCGGCGACCCGGGCCTAAGCGAGCGGGTCCGGGGGGAGTTTAAGCACCTGCGCACCCACATCCAGCAAGCGGAAGCGCCGGCCCGCCAATTAGGGGTCGAATCGCTGCGCAAGGATATCCAGGGGTCGGCTGGCTCGCTGGAAGAGGTCTTCGCCGGCGTGGACGAGGCGGTTAGCGGCATCAACAATAAATTGCGCGAAATCGACCAAGCCTATGCGCTCGCCGACCGAGCCCTGCAAAGCATGGTCGATAAAATCAACGAGGAAGAGGGGCAGTTGGCCTTGAGCGTTACCGATCTGGCCCCGGAGAAGGTTAGTCTGCGCGATCAGGTCAACCGTTACATCGGTCTGTTCAAGGGAGCGATGATCAACGTCCAAAGCCTGCTCCTGCTGGGCAAGAAAGATGAGTACGACGCCCAGCAAAAACTGATCGCGACCCGCGAAAAATCCGAACGGGTCATGGCCAAGATGCAGGTCGAAGTGGTAAAGGACGCTTTTCTGCTCGATCAATGGATGCAGGCCGAGAAGCAGGTGGAGCGGATCAAAAAGCTGCAAGAAGAGATCTGTGCCTGCTGGCTGGCCCGGCAGGATCAGGTCGCACGGCTTGAAGATATCAGCGGCAAGATCCAGAACCAGACCTCCGACATGCTGGGCAAGATCCGCGAAGGCGCCGAGAGCCAGACCCGACTGGGCAACCTGGTGGGAGCGTTGGCGGCCCTGGGGGTCGGCGGCGCGCTCTGGCTCCTGGGCGTGGTGCTGGGGCGCTCGATCACCCGGCCCTTGCGGCAGGTGGTCGACCGGCTGCGCGATATCAGCGAAGGCGAAGGCGATCTGACCAAGCGGATCGACTCCATCTCCGGCAACAACGAACTGACCGAAATTGCCGACTGCTTCAATACCTTTGTCGGCAAGTTGGCCGCCGCCATGCGTCGCATCGACGCCACGGCCGGCGGATTGCTGGAATCCTCCCGCGAGTTGGCGGCCGCCGCGCAGGCCATGAATAGCAACATCGAGCAGACTTCACGCCGGGCCGGTGTGATCTCCACCGAGGCCTCGCAGATGCGCGACAACGCCCAGAGCGCTTCGGTCGGCACCGAGGAGATGTCGGCCAGCATCCGCGAGATCTCCCTGCAAGCCAGCAACGCCGCCCAGGTGGCCAACACCGCCGTCGATACCGCCCGGCAGGCCAATGCCGTCATCGCCAAACTCAGCGCCAGCAGCGCCACCATCGGCCAGGTGGTCGGCGTCATCACCGAGATCGCCGACCAGACCAACCTGCTGGCCCTCAACGCCACCATCGAAGCCGCGCGCGTGGGCGAGGCCGGCAAGGGCTTTGCCGTCGTGGCCGGCGAGGTCAAGGAGCTGGCCCGCGAGACCGGCAAGGCCACCGAAGACATCCGGCGCAAGATCGAAACCATCCAGACCGACGCCGCCGAGGCCGTCACCGCCATCGGCGAGATCGGCGACATCATTGGCAAGATCAACGATTTCCAGACCACCATCGCCGCCGCGGTCGAGGAGCAGACCGCCACCACCAACGAGATGGCCCGGAATATCGATCACGTGGCCGGCGGCGGCAACACCATCGCCGAAAGCATCGGCGGCCTGGCCACCGACACCCGCGTGGTCTCCGGCAGCGTGTCGCGCACCCACGAATCGGCCGAAAGCATTGCCAAAGCCTCCAGCCAGCTGCGCGAGGTGGTGGGGCAATTCAAGTTCTAAATGCGGAGCCCGAACCAGAATCAAACCGGAGCGATGCACATGCATCGCTCCGATTTTTTATTGCTCGAGCCAACTCAAAAAATGGTGACCGACCTTGTAGAACTTTTTGGCGAAAATAATTTTGCGGACCCCACCTAATATCAATCCCAGTTAATTGAGGCCGTTTCCGGGGAACCTTTTTTGCAAAAAAGGTTCCCCGGGCCCCTCGAAAAAACTCTTGTCCCGCTTCGCCGTTTCGAACGTTCAGATGGATAAAATCGGCGCGGATGGATTTCGCGCCTATTCGATGGATATTAACTTGAGTTGGTATTAAAATGCTCATTCTTTCAACTGAAGTGAGCGTTAATTGGGCAATAACGGCCAGATTAGCGGAGCCGGTGGGAGTTTTTTTGAAGGGGACCGGGGGAACTTTTTTTGCAAAAAAAGTTCCCCCGGAAGGGGTTCGGCGCGGCTGCCCTCAGACCCGTACCGCGCCCGCGGCTTTGGCTCCGGCATAGCGGCGGCGCAGGGGGGCGACCTCGCGTTTGAGGAAGGCGTCCACCTGCTGCGGGGCGCGGCCGACGTAAAGCTTCGGATCGAGCAGGCGGTCCAGGCGGCCGGCGACCGCCGCGAAGGCCGGATCGGCGGCCAAACGGGTCAACAGGTCGTTGTCGCGGCCATGCTGTTTGACCTCGGCGGCGGCGGCCTGGGAGTGTTCGCGGATGCGCTCGTGCAGCTCCTGGCGGTTGCCTCCGGCTTTGACCGCGGCCATGAGGATGTTTTCGGTGGCCATGAAGGGCAGTTCCGCCCGCAGATTGCGCTCGATCACCCGGGGGTAGACGACCGCTCCGGAAACCACGTTGACGCAGAGTTCGAGGATGGCGTCGGCCGCCAGGAAGGCCTGAGGGATGGTCAGGCGGCGGTTGGCCGAGTCGTCGAGGGTGCGCTCCAGCCACTGGGTGGCGTGGGTGGCGTAGGCGTTGGCCGGCAGATTCATCAGGAAACGGGCCAGGCTGCAAATCCGTTCCGAACGCATGGGGTTGCGCTTGTAGGCCATGGCCGAGGAGCCGATCTGTTTCTTTTCGAACGGTTCCTCCAGCTCCTTGCGGCTGGCCAGGAGTCGCAGGTCGCCGGCCATTTTATGGGCGCTTTCAGCCAGGCCCGCCAGGGCCGCGAGGATCTGCGAGTCGAGTTTGCGGGTGTAGGTCTGGCCCGTGACTGCCAGGGAACGGTTAAAATCAAGTTTGCGGCAGACCAGCTGATTGAGCTGCTCGACCTTGCGGTGATTGCCTTCGAACAACTCCAGAAAACTGGCCTGAGTGCCGGTGGTGCCGGTCGCCCCGCGTAGGGGCAGTTCGGAGGCGCGGCGCTCCAGGTCTTTCAGGTCCAACAGAAAATCCTGGGCCCAGAGCGTGGCCCGTTTGCCGACCGTGGTCGGCTGGGCCGGCTGGAAGTGGGTGAAGCCGAGAATCGGCCGATCGCGCTCGGTTTTGGCCAGTTCGGCCAGGGCGAAGATCACGGCCGCGGTTTTTTGCGCGAGCATTTTCAACCCCTCGCGCATCAGGATCAGGTCGCCGTTGTCCGTGACATAGCAGCTGGTGGCCCCCAGGTGGATGATGGGGGCGGCCTTTTTGGCCGCCAGGCCGTAGGCGTGGACGTGGGCCATGACATCGTGCCGGACTTCGCGCTCGCGGGCTTCGGCTGCGGCCCAGTCGATGTTGATCAGGTTACGTTTGAGGTCGGCTAGTTGGGCACGGCTGACGGGCAGGCCGAGTTCGTGTTCGGCCTCGGCGAGAACCAGCCAGAGCTGGCGCCAGGTTTCAATACGCCGGCGCGGCGAGAAGAGGGCGACCATCTCCCGGGAAGCGTAGCGCTCCACCAGGGGGTCCTGATAGACGTCGTATTTGTCAGTCATGGCTTTTCCTTGGCTCAGGCCCAAGGCCTGCCGCTCAGCTTTGCGGTTGGGCCGTCAATTTGGCGCGGATGACCATCCGGGTCGGGTGAAGTTCGGTTTCCGAGTCCTGGGGGGCGGGGCCGCGCCCCAGCAGTTCGTCGAGATACAAGTGGAAATAATCGCGCGCCGGCTCGAGCTTGAGCGGTCCGCAGTCGCGGTCGTTCAGTACCAGGCGCGTACGCTGACCGGCGTCGGTGGACTCGACAAAGCCCTTGGTGCCGAAGATGCGCAGGTGCTCGTTGCCCCACTGGCCGAAGCCGCCCTTGGGGTTGAGATAATTGGCGATGGCCACGGCCAGAGCGCCGTTCTCCAGTTTCATCATATAGCTGGCGGCCATGTGCAGGCGGCCTGGCCCGGGATTGCCCCAGGGCGTTTCACGGGCCGTGATTTCGCTGATGCGCAGGCCGCAGACGTGCTCGATAAAGCGCAGGGCATGGATGCCGACCTGACGCAGCAGGCCGCCGTCGACCGCCTCGTCGCGCGGGCGGCCGTCGTGATAGGGATAGCTCTTCTGGGCGAAGACCTGGACCACCTCGCCGATTTCGCCTGCGGCCACCAGGCGGCGCATCTCCAGATAGGGCTGCTCGAAGGCCGAGCCGGCCATCTCGCGGAACTTGCGCCCGCTGGCGGTGGCCGCGGACAGGATGGAATCGAGCTCCGGCTCGTTCAAGGCGCAGGGTTTTTCGGCATAGACGTGCTTGCCCGCGCGCAGGCAGCGGATGGCGTGCTCGGGCTGTTCGCTGCGCCGAGGCGAGCAGAGGCTGATCAGGTCGATCGACCCGTCGGCCAGGAGTTCTTCCAGGTTTTGGCAAAACCGGACCTGATCCCGGCCGGGCAGGTCGGCCGGCAGCCTTTCCGGCGGAAATTCGGCCACCGCTACCAGGCGGATGCCGGGATAATCGCGCAGCAGTCCCTGGATCTGGTGGGCGTTGGTTCCGTACAACGCGATTCCGAACGTCATGCGGCGACTCTCCTTTTCCAAAGATCGGAATAATAAGGCAAGGCGCGTCGGCCGTAAACCGGCAAAAGCAGTCAATAAGTATGAAATCGGATGCCTGTCGAGCCTGTCAAAGACGCGCCTACTTCAGGCCGCGCAGGTAATTGCCTTCATGTCCGTCGGGAGGAGTCCGCCCCGCGCGCAGGTCACGCCAAAGTTGGCGGACCTGGGCCGAAGGATGGTCGCGCCAGAGAAAGTCGACCCGCGCGCGGCGCAGCCCCAGGGCGCGCAACTCGTCCAGTCGGCCGGCCAGGCAGAACGGCCGGCGGCCGATGACCGTGGTCCGGCAACGGCGCGAGACGGCCAGGAACTGCTGGTCGTGACTGGAGACGAAGACGCCATTTTTTTGGCACAGCTTCTGGCGGCAGCCGCCTTCGGCCAGCGCCGCGAAGGGGCAGGCTTCGCCCGTAAAGAGAGGCGTGTCCTGGTAGACGGCCAGTTGGACCCGGTTGCCGGTCAAGGCGAGCAGGGCGGCATAATTCTCGCGGTCGTCTTCAGGTGAGAGCGTAACCCGCCGCACGCCCAGGGCCAGCAGTTGGGCGATGGCTTGAAGATTGAGGGTGTAGAGCGACCAGTCGGCCGTGACGTCGAGCTCGGACCAGGCGGCGGAGTCTGGCCAGCCGAGCGCGGTCAAGCCCCAGGGATTGGCGACCTCCCATTTTTTCCAGCCCTCGTTTAGCAGGCGGGCGATGCGCGCATCCAGGCGGGCGCAGTCCTCCGCCCGATGCAGCGGCGGCAGCGAGAGGCGTAGGCGCGCGGGGTCGACGCGAAGCCGCAGCCGCTCCAGGCCGGAATATAAAACGTGATCCTCTTCGGCCGCGATGTCGAAGGCGATTTCGGCCGCGGCCGCCAGATCGTCAGGAGTGAAATCGGCCAATGCGGACCAACGGTCGATTTTCAATGCCCAGGAGCAGCCGGTTGGCTCCGGGGCGTTCGCGTCATCAACTGCGGTCGGGGCCGGCCAGGGCGGAACGGCCAATGCGGCCGCCAGTTTGGCCTGGTGCTCAGCCTGGGCGGTTTCGTATTTAGCCGCTAAATCGGCCAACAGTTCGCGGCGTAGCGCGTTGAGCAGGGATTTGGGCGCAAAAAGTTCGACCGGATTAACGCAGTCCAGCTCGGTCACGGCAAAGGGCGTGTCGCCGGTTCGGGCAAAGGCGTCCGCGGCCGCTTGGTTAGCGCTGCCGGGCGTGGTCGCGGGGGTAAATGTGCCGGCCTGGACTGCGTGCGCACTGGCGATAAGCGCATTGGCGCTATCGCGGATTTCCGCCCGCCCGCGCAACTCCGCGGGTGTGATCTCCAGTTCGACCCGGATCGGTCGACGGCGGCGGTGTTCGCCCGGACGGGGGCGGGGCGCCGGGCGCAGCGCATGTTTGACCGCCTGGGAGGAGGCCCGGCGCACCGGCGTGCCGGGCGGTGGAGACGGCGCCTCGGCCGGCAAGGCCACTTCCGCGGTGGCACCGGCCGGGAGCGCGAAGGCGTTTTCGCGCCGGCGGCCGACGACCTGCACCAGTTCCTCGACGGCAAATCCGAACGGCTTAGATTCGCCGGGCAGTTCCAGCTGCAAACCGTCGTGGCGCTCCAGAGGGAGGGCGGTGACGAAGCGCAGCCAGATCCGGCCCTCGCGGCGTTCGACCGCGGCCACGCAACCGGCCGGGACGCCGCGATGGCCGACCAGGTCCGGATCGATCAGGTCGCCCCGGGCCGTGCCGCCCGGAAAGCCGGCCGTCCATTCGCGGCTGAAGACGCTTTTTAATTCGGCTTCGGCCGTCGGCCGGTCGGTCAGTTCCCCGTCCAGCAGCCGGCGGTAGAAGGAGGTCACGGCGGCGACGTAGAGCGGATTTTTTTTGCGGCCCTCGATTTTTAGCGCGGCCACGCCCGCCGCCGCCAGCTGGTCGGCCTGGTCGGGCAGGGCCAGGTCTTTAAGCGAGAAGGCGTGTCCGGCCCGGCCGCCCAGCAGCTGAAACCGGTCGCGGCAGGGATAGCTGCACCGGCCGCGGTTGGCGCTGCGGCCGGTTATATGGCTGGAGAAGAGACAGAGGCCGCTGTAGCTGTAGCAGAGCGCGCCGTGGATGAAGACTTCGCACTCGATCTGGGGCAGGGCGGCGATGGCCCGGATCTCGGGAAGGCTCAACTCGCGGGCCAGGATCACCCGTTTGACGCCCAAGGCGGCCAGGGCCGCCGCGCCGGCCGGGTCGTGCACGGCCAGTTGGGTGCTGGCGTGGATGGCCAGCCCGGGGAAGTGGTCCCGGATGATTTTCAGGGCGCCCAGATCCTGGACGATGACCGCATCGGCGCTGGCCTCTGCGGCGCTGTGAAGGGCGCTAAGGAGCTCGGGCAGCTCGCGCTGCTGGACCAAGGTGTTGAGGGCGACGTAGACCCGGCGCGGCCGGGGGAGCTGATGGGCATAGCCGATGAAGTCGGCCAACTCCTCGGGCGTGAAGTTGACGGCTTCGGCACGGGCCGAGAAACGGGGCAGGCCCAGGTAGACCGCCTCGGCGCCCTGTTGCAGGGCG
>CAYMGG010000049.1:3669-23388 GCA_964389915.1 uncultured Planctomycetaceae bacterium | reverse complement strand
GGACCGGTCGGAACTCTGGGTTTCGCTCTCGACCGACGAGGGGCGCACCTGGAGCGAGCCGCGCTTCGTCCTGGCCAACGCCGCGGTCCCGAACCTGCAAAACGACTGGTTCAACTGGCAGTGCTCGTATATCGACGCCTTTGTCGACGGGAGCACGCTCAATCTTTTCGTGCCGCACCGCTGGCAGCGCTGCCTGCATCTGAAACTGAACGAAAAGCTGCTGTGGAGCCTGCCGACCCAGGCCGAGTTGTAACTCATTCGGTCTTCGCTAGCCGCGGGGATTCGGAACCGCTTTCGGGGAACCTTTGGGGAGAAGAGGGCCCCGAAAGCGGCCGCTAGCGATCGACAGCGGGATTATTCTAGCCGCAGGATCAGGCTGCGCCACCGGCCCAACTCCACCTCCACCCCCTGCTCGGCCAGTTGCGCGGCCGGGCCCGTGAAGACCGTCTGGCCGGATTCGTCGATCAGGCGGAACTCGCCTTCGCGTTTGACCCGCGGATAGATGCGGCTCCGGCCGCCTTCCCCCGCCCGGCGATAGACCAGGACGTGCTCGGGGCCCACGCCCAGCTGGATGCCGGCCGGCGTTTTGCGGTCGACGGCCACCCCCTGGGCGGTCAGGTATTCGGCCAGCTCGGTTTCGCTCAGCTTCTCGAGCTCGTCGACCCAGAGGATCTTGACCGCCGCTTTCTCCAGCAGGCGGCTGATCCGCTGGTCCAGGTTGCGCCGGTCCACGATCAGGGCCTTGTAGCTGGCCAGGTCGATGGCCGAACCGCTGACCTGCTCCAGGCCCATCGACTGGCGGGTCAGGCCGTTGAAGATCAGGTAGTCGTCGGTCAGGTAGTGGACCGGGCCCAGGTGCAGGGCGAGCATCAGTTCGACGAACGGCACGCAGGCGTAGTTCTGCCCGTTGTCGGTCGGCCGGGCCTCGGTGTTCTGGATGAAGGCCACTTCGGCGTGCGACCAGTCGAGGGGCCCTGCGCGCAGGAGCTGGGCGTAGCGCGGGCCGTGGCGGGGATAGATGTCGAAATCGGCCTTGGTGCCGAACATGGTCCAGTTGACGTGCCCGTTGATCCCGGCCAGATAGCACTGGGCCAGGCTCGCCTCGTACATCCGGTCGGCCGCCTCGGCGTGGGGCAGCTCGGGCAGCAGCTCGCCCGCGCCGTGCTCGCCGCCTTCGCCGTTGTAGGCGGGGCAGAGCCAGACCTGGGAGGCGAAGAAGAGGGCCGGCAGCGAGAGGGCGAAGGTCTTCTCCCGGTCGCGGCAGAGCCAGGGCTGACGGGTCTCCTTGGCCTCCGGCCGGATCGGCACCGGGCCGTTGGCGATATAATGATGCGGCGTATAGCCGTCCAAACCTTCCGGCCGCAGCCAGGTGAAGGCCCAAGCCTCGGTGTTGTGCGAGTAATTGGTGGTGTTGGCGAAGGTCAGCAGCTGCGGCGCGGCGTCCTTGACCGCCCGGCAGCACTCCGCGACCAGGTGCGACCAGTTGGCCTGGCAGGAGAGATAGGCGTCGGCCGGCTCGTTGAACGGCACCTCGAAACCGGCCACGTTGGTCCGGTCCTTGAGGCGTCCTGCCAGCCAGGCGTGACCCGCCAGCAGCGCCTGCCGGTGGCGGGGGTCGGCCAAATTCCATTTTGCGGACTGGGTCGGGTCCGGACAGAGCCAGGCCAGGGCCGTGCCGGGCCGGCCGCTGTCCTTGGCCTGGGGATCGCCGCCGGTGAAATAGCGGTAGGGATTGGTGGGCGTCTCGTGCCAATCGATCACCGCGTAAATGCCGTGCTCGGCGCAGAGGGCGAGGAAGTACTCCAACTGGGCCATGAACTCGGCGTTCAGCTTGCGCTTTTCGATCTCGACCAGCCATTGCGGATTGTCCGGGAAGACGCCTTCGGCGGCCTGGACCATGGCCAGGTTGAGCGTCAAGCGGACCCAGGTCATGCCCCAGGCGGCCAGGCGGTCCACGTCGCGGGCGATGATCTCGAACCCGTCGGGCGCGGCCCGGCAGAAGGGCATCTGGAAGCGGGTATAGTTTATGCCGACAAAGCCGAAGGTGCGGCCCTCGCGCAGAAGCTTGCCCTCCCGGCAGGTGAGCCGCGGCGGCGTCTGCCCGGTCAGGGCGGGATAGACGAACAGCTCGATCGGCACGGACGCGGGCGCTTCCCGGCCGGCGGCGCGGGCGGCGAACTCGACCCGCAGGTTGGGCTTGAGTTCGGTGCGGGCGAAGGCGACGCTGAAGCGGCCGGCGGCGACCGGGGCGCGCTTGGCCGCCAGCTTTGCCCCGCCGTCGGCGGCGACCGCCTTGGCCAGCACCTCGACCTCGTTCACGCCCGGAGCGGCCTCGCCGCTCAGCTCCAGAGAATCATGGTTCAGGAAATTCCGCGCCTCGACCGCCGCCAGCCGGGTCTGGCGCAGGCTGATGACCGCCCCGCGGTCCACGGTCAGGACGATCGGCAGACTGCTTTGCAGATACAGGCCCTCGATTTTGTCGGCCGGAGCCGGGGGCAGGGGAAAGACGAGTTCGCGCGGCTCGCCGGCCTTGAACTCGGCCTGGAGCCGGCTGGATGAGGAGAGCGCCGCCGCCGGCAGTCGCCAGCCCAACCCCAACTCCGGCGCGCAATCCTGCTCGCTGGTCAGGCGCAGCCGGACAAAACAATCCGGCTGGGCTGGATAGATGGCGGCGGCCAGATCGGCGTGCTGATTGAAATTCCAGACCAGTTTCTGATTGGCGTTGGCCAGCTGGCCCTTCAGGGCCGGGGCCGGAGCCGAGATCAGCTCCACCTGACTGCCGGAGTAGTTGGCCGCATACAGGCCCAGGGGGTGATTACCCGCTCCGTCCAGCAGGGTCACGAGTTCATTGGCCAGCCGGCCGTCCTCGGCCCGGGCGGTCAATCCTCCTCCGAGCAGCAACAGTCCGAGCACCAACCGCAGGAATCCGGGTCGCATGGGCTTCTCCTTGTGAGAATGCAATGGTTAGGGCGGTTAAAATTGGATGTCGGGTTTGACGGTGCCGTTCCAGAATAGGCCGTTGTATAAGCCGGCGTGGCGGCTTTCCGCGCTACAGTTGTAGTCGCCGGCGCGATAACCCCAGGCCGGCACCGGCCGGCCGTCGTGCAGCCAGCGTTTGTCGGGTAGTTCGCCGTCCTTCCAAAAGCCCAGGTTCCAAGAGTAGGCCGGGGTCCGCGAATAGCCCGAATAATTGGCCGTATAAGCGCAATTATTGGTGCTCCATGAGGCCTTTGGAATGGCGATGGCTTCGGGGCAGTAAAAGATGCTGTACGGTCCCTTGCGCAGGTCGACGTATTTGTCCAGGCGAGTCTTCCACTCGTTAGGTCCATAAGGCAGCCACTGCTGATATTCGTCGAGATATTCCTGCGAGCAGAGGAAGATCTGTCTTAGGTTGTTGGCGCACGCCAAGCGGCGGGCCTCGGACAGGGCTTTTTCCAGCGCCGGCATCAGCAGGGTGAAGAGCACCGAGATGATCGCCAGTACCACCAGCAGCTCCACCAGGGTGAAGCCGGCTTCGCGGCGGCGACGGAGGCCCGGCAAACGGTCACGTTCGACAGCCATAATGGAACTCCTTGGGCGAAGATAAGGCGGTGAACCTGGGGGTTCGCTCCGGCCCGACCCGACGGGCGAGGCTTCTATTTTTGCCGCCAGCGGGATTTCCGGCCAGATTTTTTCGGCCGCGGGCGGAGAGTCGCCGGCCGGGGCGGAAATGACCGCGGGCGTAAGCCAGAGCACCGCCGGCTCGTGGGCGGCTTCGACCGCCTCGGCGGAACGCGGCGCGGCCGGAACGTCGGCCAAGGCCTTTTCGCGGGTCACCACGCGCAGCCAGCCGGTGGCCGCAATGTCCGCGTCGGCTAGGTCGCGTTTATGCAGTTGCATGGGGCGGGTCGGCTGCTTGCGGAAATTGGACGGTACGGTCAGCTGGATTTCGGCCGGCGGCACATTGCGCATTCCATAATGATAGAGAGCGCTTTCATGGCTGATGGTCCCCAAAGGTTCGTCGTGTTTGGACCTGGCCCAGAGACAGGCGTAATATAGATCCGACGCCGGGGTGTCTGCATACCAGGGCAGGCGGTACAGCCCATGCTCGATCCGTCGCCAGTTGCCGCTTTTGACATGGTAGGTCATGTTGGGGTTGGAATAGCCTATCTCCCGTGCCTGGCTGGCCAGGAAATAGCCCTGCTGGAGTTCAGCCAGGAGCTTGAGTTTTTCGTACCACGCGACATTTTTTGCGCCAGGCATAGCCACCTCAAAATTCAGAGATCCGGCCGCGTGTTTTAATTTATCCGCAAACCTTATATTCATAATTTAACTTTTGAGCCGATGGGATGCAAATTTGCCGCCCGCATTCATTTAACTTTGCGGCTGAGGGCTGGGTGTCGAGGGTAGGGCAGTTTGATGTTCGCGTCCTCGGCCAAGAGGTGCAAACAGAAGACGCGGATGGGTAGGCGCATTGTCGGTCGCCCGGAACTAGGCGCGGTGGGCGAGCTAGGTCTGGATAGGGTACGGTTCAACGCTGCGAGCCTAAATTTTGGCCGGTGTGATTCCAACGCTCGATCAGGTCTGCTGGCTGGACGCGAAGCCGGGGCGGTGGACCGGGGGGACGACTGCGGTTCTCAAATTCGAATCGCCGGAATATGATTGCACGTTGTTGTCCACCAGACGCGCGAGGCAAAACCATTCCTGTTGGGAGGGGGCGAACTTCGTTTCGTCCCCCATCTCTCTCCCGCCTCGGCAGCGCCGGAGTCAAAGCGGTCGAGACGACGCTCGACCCTCCCAAATTACGGCCACCCCCGGGAGGTTCTATCTCAAAATTAAAATGCGCTAATAGTCATTCCCTCCGATTCGAGCCGAATCAGTCGCGGTGCGGATTCCAAGCCCCTGATTCGATCTTCTAAACGCTAGAAAAGGCGAACCCAGGCGCGAGTTTTTGGCGGGGGCCGGGGGACCTATTTTGCAAAAAAGGTTCCCCGGAATCAGTCAAAATAAACTTGGATTGACATAAGCCAAACCCTGCCAAAAGTGAAAGTCTAGCGGTGTGTGGGGGCTGAATTAGCCATCGCCGGCGTGATTCTAATTTGTTTTCCGCCCGTCTCAATCGTGAATCGCGCCTTGGCGGTGCGCGTTTGGCTTAGCGCTTGGGGCGGCCCGGGACGGGGGAGCTAAATTTTACTCGAATAGCTTTGAATAGTGCAAGCTATATGCCTTTATTAGCATTGCTCGGCTTTTTCCCGCGGAGTAAAAAAGAAGTGCGGATTCGCTAGCCCCCAAAGGCCCCTTGCCCAAGGAAAAATGCCGAATGTGCCCGAAAATGCGCGTACTATTTCTCAATCCTTCCGCCGAATTGGCCGACGCTTTGTGGTCGGAGCACGCCTTCGGAATGGCGAAAAAATTGGATCTAGGCGTAGAATTCATAAAATTAAAAAGTGACAGCCGGCCGGATTGGCCGCAGCTGGTGGACGGTTTCGACGCCTTCATAACTTCCTGGGGTTCGCCGACCGTGGGGGAGAGCCTGTTGCACCAGGCTAAATCCTTGAAAATTCTGGGGCACGCCGCCGGATCGGTGGGCATGGTCGCCTCGGAGGCCCTCTACGCCCGCGGCGTCAAGGTGGTCACCGCCAATCCGGTCATGGCCGAGGCGGTGGCCGAGTGGTCGCTGTTGGCCACGCTGCTGGCCAGCCGGCGCCTGGTCAACTACGCCTCCCTGCACGGCCTCTCGCTGTTGAATTGGGAGCGTCAGGGCGAGGCCCGCGACCTGCGGAGTCTGACCGTCGGCGTCTGGGGACTGGGCGACATTTCCTCCCGGTTCCTGCGGTTGCTGGCGCCGCTCAAACCGCGGCGGATTCTGCTCTGCTCCCGGCATGCCTCCCCCGAGTTGCGGCGCGAGACAGGCGCGACTCCGGCGGAGCTGGAGGAGTTGCTGGCCGAATCCGACATCATCCATCTGCTGGCGGCGCTGACCCCGCCGAACCTGGGCCGGATCGGAGCCCGCGAATTGAGTCTGATCCGTAACGGCGCCACGTTGATAAACGCGGGCCGCGCGCGACTGGTGGACGAGCCGGCCCTGCTGGCCGAACTGCCCCGGGGCCGCATAAGCGCCATCCTCGACGTCTTCCACCAGGAGCCGTTGGCCGCCGGTTCGGTCCTCCGCCGCCTGGATAACGTGATCCTGACTCCGCACAATGCCGGTGGCCCGGGCAAAGAGTTGTACGTGCCGCATGTGCTGGCGGAATTCGGGCGCTTCCTGGCCGGCGAGCCGCTGCATTCCGAAATCACGCGGGAGCGGTACAAGACCATGACCGTGGAATCCCTGGCCCTGGAGCCGGTCCGAAGCTAGCTTGCGCGGCAAGACGGGCCGGGCGGGGAGGAGCGCTGCCCCCCTTCCGGCCGGAGACGGAGCGTTTATTTTCGGGCCGAGCCCGATTCCCTAACCGGTTGGCGCTTCCCATTGCGAAGGGGACATCCCATGCACCATGCAGGAGCGGTGGAATATCTCGTGATCGGGGTATTCATGGTTTTGATGATCGTGACCGCGCTTGTGTTCCGGCGGTTCAGCGAAAACGTCAGCGACTATTTCCGCGCCGGCTGCCGCAGCACCTGGTGGCTGGCCGGCGGCAGCGCGTTCATGGGCACCTTCAGCGCCTGGACCTTTACCGGCGCCGCCGGCGTCGCCTACGCCGGCGGTTGGAGCGTGCTGGTGATCTTCCTGGCCAACGTGGCCGGCTACGCGGTCCATGCGCTCTTCCTGGCGCCCCGCTTTCGCCAACTGCGGGCCCTCTCCGTGCCGGAGGTCATCAAGCTGCGGTTCGGGGTTCCGACCCAGCAGTTTTACGCCTGGTGCACGCTGCTCAATCCGGTGTTCGCCGCCCTGACCCTGTACGGGGTTTCGATCTTCGCGGCCACGGTTTTCGGCTTCCCCATCCAGATGGTCATCGTCGGCATCGGGGTGATCGTGCTGCTGTACTCCTTCCTGGGCGGCAATTGGGCGGTGATGGCCAACGATTTCCTACAGATGGTGATCCTGGTTCCCATGACCGTGTTGATCGCGGTCCTCTGCCTACAGCACGTCGGCGGAATCGGGGCGTTCTTCAGCGAAATCGGCCGGCAGGGGCTGACCGAGCAGTATCAACTCTTCAAGCCCGCCGGTTCGAACCCGGACGCCATCGATTTCACCATTTTTTGGGCCGTGGCGGTGTTCGTCAACACGCTGCTGGGCTATCTCTCGCTCGGTTCGGCCTCCCGCTATTTCGCCGTCAAGGACGGCCGGGAGGCGCGCAAGGCCGCGGCCTTGGCCGGCGGCCTTCAGGCCCTGGGCGTGCTGATTTGGTTCATCCCTCCGATCACCGCCCGGTTGTGTTTCGCGGGCGAGGTGGCGGCGGTGAACCTGAGCAATCCGGCCGAGGCCGCCTATGCCGTGGCCGGCATGAAGCTGCTGCCGCTGGGCATGGTCGGGATGATGGCCGCGGCGATCTTCGCGGCCACGATGAGCTCCATGGACCAGGGGCTAAACGGCTGCGCGGCCGTCTTCATCAACGACCTCCACCCCGCGCTCTGGCGCGCCTGCGGCCGGCAGCCCTGGACCGGCCGGCGGCTCTTTCTGCTTGCCCAGGCCTGGTCGGTCTTGTTGGGCGGGGCGATCATCCTGATCGCGCTTTACATGGCCGGCCTCAAGGGCAACGGTATCTTCGGCATGATGCTGGACGCCGGGGCCGTGATCGGCCTGCCGCTGGGCATCCCGCTGCTGATGGGACTGCTGGTGCGGCGCTCGCCCTCCTGGGCGGCCCTTTTCTCGGCCGCCGTGGCGGCCGTCTCCTCCCTGCTGGGCTTCCTTTCCGGCAGCGCGGCCCTGAGCGGAGTGGCGGGGCTGGCCGAACCGTGGAAGTGGCATACGCGTGTGGCCGTCACCATTGCCTGCGGCGTGGTGGCTTACCTGGCGACCCTGCCGTTTTGGCGCAACGCCTCCGAAAGCTACCGCCGGCAGGTGGACGAATTTTTCGCGCGCCTGTCGACTCCGGTCGATTTTGCCCAAGAGGTGGGGGCGGCCAATGATGGCCGGCAACTCAAAGTGGTCGGCGGTTTCTGCATCCTGCTGGGCGCCCTGGCGCAGTTGCTGCTGCTGCTGCCCAATCCTTCGGGTTTGGGCGGCCGGGGGGGGATAATGCTGTCCGGCGGGGCGGGCCTGCTGCTGGGGCTGGCCATGTGCTGGGCGGCGGCGGACCGGGCGGCGGGGACGGCGGCCCCGGGCGCGCCGCTGGGGGCTTCGCCATTGACGGCGCTGGAAGAATGATTTCAAAATTCACTAATGAGCCTACCCTAGGGTTCGTTGTCGGCAACGGAGGACACGGGACAATGTGGCGAAGCGGACTACAACTGAGTCTGGCGGTTCTGGCGATGGTGGCGGGTTACGCTTTCGGCGGAGAGAGACAGCCAATGACTACCTGGAGTTTCAAGGACAACGCTGGCGGCTGGACCGCCCAACAGAACGCCCGGAGTGCGGCTTTTGTGGAAGCGGCGGCAGCTCTGCGGATCGGGGGAGATTCCGATATCACGACCTTGAATTCTCCGGGGTTCCCGCTGGAGGCAAGCCGATACTATGTCGCGACCTGTCGCCTGAAACCCGCGGCGGCGGATAATCGCCTGGTTCCCGTCCTGAAGTGCGAGTTCCTGAACCAGAAGGCGGCTATGTGCGGCGCACGCTGGTCGAACCCCGACGATCCGGAAACGGATCCGACCGGTGTCCGGATCAGCCTGCCGTTCATCGCGCCTGGCGACGTCAAGACGGCCCGGATGAAGATCGAGTTGGCGGACCCGACTTTGTCGGCCGCCGCCCCGCTGTTGGTCGAGCAGGTGGAGCTGCGGGAATTGCCCCGGCAGGATTGGGTCGCCTGCCGCTATCGCCTCGATCCGGTTCCACCGCCGCTGCTACAGACCCGCGGGCTGCATCCGCGGTTCCTCCTGAATCCCGCGCGGTTGGCGGAGGTCCGGCAGCGGGCCAAAGGCCCGCTCAAACGCATGGCGGAGATGCTGATGGCCAAGGCGGATTCGTTCGGCCAGTCCAAACCGCCGGCCTATCGGCTGGATGACAAGGAGTTCCCCGATCAACAGCTATGGCAGCGCGGAGTCGGCGAAGCCATGCCCGTTCTGGCCATGGCCTGGCTGCTCAGCGGAGAACGGCGGTACCTGGATTACGCCGAGGAATGGGCCCTGGCTTCCTGCGCTTATCCGACCTGGGGGCTGGGCCACAACAACATGGTCGAATTGTCCGCCGGTCAGCAGCTTTTCGGGCTGGCGACGGTTTACGACTGGGGCTACGCCGAGCTGTCGGCGCCCGTGCGCCAGAAGATTTTGCAGACGCTGGTCGAGCGCGGCGCGCGCATGTTCGACGCCACGACCGGTCAGACCTGGTGGATGGGCACCTATCTGCAGAATCACCAGTGGGTCAACCTGAACGGCCTTTCCGCGGCCGCTTATGCCACCTGGGAAGACAATCCCGAAGCCTTCGCCTGGCTGGCGGTCTCGCTCAACCGCTTCCAGCGCAGCCTGGCCGCCTTCGGCCCCGACGGGGCCAGCATCGAAGGGCCCGGTTATTGGTGCTATGGGGCGGAAAACTTGCTGCGCTTCATGTATCCGGCCCGGGAACTGCTGGGCGCGGATCTCTTCGCTTCGCCGTGGTGGAAGCATACCGCCAGTTACCTGCTTTACATGACCCTGCCGCGCAACTCCTGGAATCCGAATTCGACCATGGTGGATCTGGCGGACAGCAATCGCAAGAACTGGAACGGCCCCAGCGACGTACTGTGGGCTCTGGCCGCCGAATACGGCGACGGTCGGGCGGCGTGGCTTGCCGACCAGATCGACATGTCGCGTTACTGGCCCGCGCTGCTCTGGGATTCCCGCTGCACGCCTCCCCTGAGCCCGACCGAAGCGCCCGCTCTGCCGGCCTTCAAGCTTTTCGCCGACGTGGGCATCGTCTGCGCCCGCAGCTCGTGGCAAGGCGACGAATCATTGGTGGTTTTCAAGTGCGGCCATCCGGCCGGCCGCCAGGAACGGGCCCGCTTCCATAATTCCGACGTCGGCCACGTCCATCCCGATGCGGGGCATTTCGACGTCTACGGCGCCGGCGAGTGGCTGATCCGCGACGACGGCTACCGCATGAAGTTCACGCGCCAGCACAATACCCTGTTGATCGACGGCGCGGGGCAGTCCGGCGAGGGGGCGCTGTGGCTGAAAGGCGCGGAGATTCCCCGCAGCGGCCCGCTTCCGGAAATTCTTGAAACCTCCACCAGCGAGGCCGTCGACCGGATCGTGGCCGAAGTCGCCCCCGCCTATCCGCCGGCGGCCGGGCTGCGCAGCTTCCGGCGGACGCTGGTGTTCGCGAAGCCCGACACGTTGCTGGTTTATGACGACATCCGGCTGGAGGCGGAAAAAGACTTGGAGCTCGATTTTCATCCCGAAGCTTCGCCCCAGGCCTTCCCCGGCTATTTTCTCTGTTCCGGGAAAAAAGCGGTTTTGCGGATCGAATTCGCGGGCCCGGGCGAAGACGTTCTGGATCGGACGACCTTGCCGGCGCATGGCGGTTATCCTGAATCTTCCCTGCCTGGCGTGAAACGTCGGCTGCACGGGGCGAAATGGAGCAGCCTGGCCGTCTTTTCCTGGACGGCCGCCGCCGGCGCTCCAGAAAAAATTGCGATCCAAGCAACCGGGGACGCCTTTAAGGTGGAGGCCAAAGGTCAGGTCTTCGAGTTCAAGCCGCAGTGAGGGGCGGACTCGCCATAAGGAGAGGGTCAATGTTGCGGTCCGTCTCTGCGCGGGGAACCAGGCGCCGGCGCGGGTTCACCCTGATCGAACTGCTCGTGGTGGTCACTATCATCAGCGTTCTGGCCGCCATGCTGCTGCCGGTGCTGCAATCGGTGCTGGAGACGGCCAAGGCCATGACCTGCGTCAACAACCAGCGGCAGCTGGCCACCGCGTTTCTGCTCTATCAGGGCGAGCATAACGGTTTCTTGCCGCCCAATTGCATCTCTTCGGCGGGCACGATCGCCAACGTCTGGATCGAACCGACCCTGCCCTATCTCTCGTTCAATTACGATTACGTGGCCAGCGGGGGCTGGCTGCCGCCGGCGATTTCCAGCCTGTTCCATTGCCCCAGACGCGACAAGGCACTGACCAATTACCGCTGGTGGGAGAGCGATTACGGGGTCAACTCCACGTATAATCTCTTCGGCCGGGATGGCGCTCCGAACCGGCCGGCCGACCGCTTCAGCGCGCCCTGCACCCCGGCGACGCTCATGTTTTTGATGGATGCCGGCCAGCGCAGCGTAACTTCGACCTCCTGGACGGCCACGGCGATCGGGGCCGATTTCCAACGCCATCGCGGCGGCAGCAATGTCACCTATTTCGACAGTCACTCCGGCTCGCTGCCCGCCTGGGGGCTGATCCAGGTCGTCTCGGACGCCCCCGCGCAGGCCGCGTTTTTCAATTGGCGCTGATTACTCGCCCGCGGTCGCGCGATATTCTGCCGGTGTGCAGTTGCAGAGCTTGCGGAAGGTCCGGGTGAAATAGCCGTGCTGCGAGAAACCGCACATGCGGGCCACGGCCGCCAGCGGGCGACGGGAATCGCTGCGGATGATCGATTTGGCCAGTTCGATCCGGCGGTCGCGGATGTAATGGTTGAGGGTGACGCCCTCGTGACGCTTGAAGACCGTGTTGATGTAGTTGGGATGCATCTGCACCTGGGCGGCCAGGCGCGGGATGTCGAGTTCGGGCCGGACCACGTCCTGTTCGATCAACGTCTTTAACCGGGCCACCAGTTGCTTGTGGGGATCCTGCGGACCGGAGGCGGCTTTCGGCAGCACCAGCTCCAGGCCGAGGAAAAAGAGCTCGAAGGCCAGCATGGAGAAGCCGAAACCGTCCGCCATGGCCGACCTGGCCGCCAGGGCCTGCTGGTGCTTGCGGCGGAAGAGGGCGGCGTCGAAGGCGCTGATCTGCCGGAGGCGATACGGCTCGGACTCGGCGTCCGGGAGGCCGCGCAGCCGTTGCAGCGGGAAGAGCGCATAGGCGCCGTGCGTATCGCGAAAGCGCCAGATGAGGGAGGTGTGCTCCACCTCGCCCCCCGCCACCACGGTGAAGCGGTGCGGAACGAGCGGGTTGATGAAGAGCAGGCTGTGGAGCTTGAGTTCGATGGCCGGTTGAGCGGCGATCTGGGCCAGATTGCCCCCCTGGCTGATCAGGATGAAATGATAGGCGGGGTGAACGTGCTCGGCGGGCGGGTAGTGGCGGTAATGCCGGACTTCCAGACACTCGACTTCCAGGCTGTAGTTTTGCCCGTTCAGCTGGATCAGGCACTGGGCGGCAGGCGATTCCATTGGCGTCCTCGATTCGGAAATTCTCGGTTGGCGGTCGGAGAAGCGCCGCGCCTAGATGCTGGGCGGAAAGCGACGCGCATTTGCATAGTGTCAGTCAGATATCGGGCTGGCCGCCCATTTTTGCACATATTAGGCAAAAACATTAGGATGTTGGCAACAAAAGAAATGGCGGCTGGCTTTGCTTTGTGCAATTGATCTGCCGCGGGCGCAATCGGCGGCCGGAGCGGCCCGGCATATATCCCCCTGAGTCAGCCCCTGGTGCTCCCCCTCCGGGGCGGGTTTCTGATTCCCGACGACAACGCAGTCGCCCTGAAGGCTTGTCGCCTGGCTGGGGGGCCAATTGGAGGAAAGGGACTGTCCATGCGCACTGTCCGGGCGCCCGAGAGAGCGCCTTCGGGTTCGGGATGTTCGCGGTTCGGATTCAACTGGTGTCTTTCGACCTTGGGGTGTTCGGAGTTGGAGATCGACGCGGCTCTGGCACTGGCGGCGGGGTTTGGCATTTCTAGCCTGGAGCTGCGGGCGCTGGGCGGCGGTCTGGATCTTCCCGGCTATTTCGCGGAATATGCCCGTTCCGAACCGGAGAAGTTCGAAGCCTTGGCCGCTTCGGGCAGGATCGTCGTCATCGATACTTCCTTTGGTCTGGTCGAAAATTCCGCCGCCTCCCGCGAGGAACTGCTGGAATTCGCGCGGCTGGCCGACCGGCTGGGCGCGGGGGCGCTTCGCGCCTTCGGCGGATTTGCCCTGGCCGAGCCGTTTGGCGCTTCGCGGCTGAATGGCGCGGTGCAGACCCTAAGGTGGTGGGCGGCCTGCCGGGAGCGTTACGATTTCAAGTGCGAGCTGTGGCTTGAAGTGCATGACGGGTTCTCAAGTTCGGACCGCTGCCGTAAATTGCGGGAGGTCAGCCCCGTTCCGCTCCGGTTCGTCTGGGATGTCCAGCACAGCCACTTCACCGCCGGCGAAGCCCTGGCCGACACCTGGGAAAACCTGGGCGGTGCCGTCGCCCACGTCCATCTGCGCGACCTGCGGCGGACGGCTCCCGGGCAGGTTCAGCTGGTTCTTCCCGGCGAGGGGGAGATGCCGGTAGGCGAGCTGTGCGCCCTGCTTCACCATTACGGCTATGCCGGCCGGCTCTCTTTGGAGTGGGAGAAGCATTGGCATCCAGAGTTGTCGGCGCTTCCCATCGTGCTTCACGCGGCCCAGTCGGCCGGCTGGATCGCCTGAGCGGCGCGGGGCGCTCGTCCTCGACTCCCCGGAGCGCTGAAGTCTTTTGTTGTTGATGTAATTTCAGCAAAGCCAAGAAGGGCAAGTGTTTTAGAATTTCCTCACGCCAAGGCGCCAAGGCGCAAAGAACCATCAGCCGCTTTGGCCCCGCCCCCCCCCACAAAAAACCTGGCGTCTTGGTGGGTTGGTGTGAAAGCTGTTTTTCGGAGCCATACAGATCCACGGTTACCTTTTTGCCAAAGACTTGATAAGCCGCAAAAGGCCTGGCCCGGCATGAGGCGCGGCTTGACATTTGACGGGAGGAGTCATAGTTTCATTCCGGAGGCCGACCGCTTATACCCCGCGAGTTGAACCATGGTTGCAGAGCCTGAAATCCTGGAAACGTGCTTTTCCCAAGCGCTGCCGGACATCCGCACCTGGCGGACGATGCGGTTTGATCCGATCTGGTCCCAGCGGTTTCATGAAACTCAGGCCTGCGAACTGCTGCATGTGTTGCAGGGGACGCTGGATCTGGTCTGCCCCGACACCGCCTACCGGGCCGGCCCGGGCGACACCCTGCTCCTGCCCGCCCGAACGCCGCACCGCGACGACTTCGATCCGGACGCCGGATTGGAGGTGTTTTACTGCACCTTCACCTGGGGGGCAGAGGCCGAGTATTTCCGGTGGGTGTCGAATCCCGGCCTGCTGGCGCTGGCGGACGAACGAAAGCGCGAGGTTTCGCGCCTGTTCGACTGGCTGCGGGCCGACGGCTCGCGGGGCGGGGCGCTGGACAAGCTGGTGGATCGCTCCCGCCTGGCCCAGATCCTGCTGTTTTTCCTCCGCGAGCTGGCCGCTCCGGCGATCAAGCCGGAGGCGGACGACCCCGCGACCAGCTACGGCGAGCATCGCCGCAAGGAACTGGTGCGGCAGGCCAAGGAATATCTCGAAACCCATTACCGCGAGTCGGTGGCCCTCGACGACATCGCCGCGCACCTGCATGTGAGCAGCTATCACCTCTCCCACGTCTTCAGCGCGGAGAGCGACTTTTCGCTCTTCGCCTACCTTACGGCCCGGCGGGTCGAGAAAGCCAAAGCCCTCCTACGGGAGGGCAGCCTGAACGTTTCGGAGATCGCCCGGGCCGTCGGCTACGACAACGCCAATTATTTCGCCAAAGTCTTCCGCAAGCAGTGCGGCTGCTCGCCGCGCGAGTTCGCCGCCGGGGCTTGAGCCGGCCGGCTCTGGCAGAAACACCACCGATTACCCATTATCGCAAATCCTTTCTCTATCTCCGGGCTGGGGGGCGGGGGATACTGCCGGCATGGCCGTTCGCGCCGAGCGGCCGCAGACCTGCAGAATAAAGGGGATTTCACCATGGCTCAGACCTTGGACCAACTGGCCGTCCTGGGCGGCAAACCTGCGGTGCCCGCCGGCTTTATCCGCGACTGGCCCCCGGTCGACGATACGGACCGGGAGATGGTGCTGGCCTCGCTCAATGGCGGCAAGCACGCCTTCGGTCCCAACTGTCAGAAGTTCCAGGAGGAGTTCGCCGCCTGGAACGGCAACCGCCACGCCATTTTCACCAACAGCGGCACGGCCGCCCTGCACATGGCCTTGGTGGCCTGCGGGGTGGGCGCGGGCGACCATGTGCTCGTGACCGCCTACTCCTGGTCCAGCAGCGCCACCTGCATCATCCACCACAACGCCATTCCCGTCTTCGTGGACATCGATTTTTCGACCATCAACATTGACGTGGACCAGATCGAGGCCGCCATCACCCCGCGCACCAAGGCCATTGTCGTGGTCCATCTGCACGGCCTGGCCGTGAACATGGAGAAGGTACTGGCCGTTGCCCGGCGGTGCGGGCTAAAGGTGATCGAGGACGCCTGCCAGGCGCACGGGGCCCTGTTCCAGGGGCGCAAGGCCGGCACCTTCGGCGACTGTGCGGCCTTCAGCTTCAATCAGAACAAATGCCTCTGTAGCGGCGAGGGCGGGATGTTCGTCACGAACAATGAAGAGATGTGCAACCTGGCCCGCCAGGTCTGGAGTTTTGGCGAAACCCGCACCCCGACCGAGCAGCGCGACTATCACGCCTACGCCCTGGGCTGGATGTATCGCGGCAGCGATCTGGTGGCGGCCTTTGGCCGGGCCCAGTTGGCCAAGATGGACCGCTATTTCGCTTCCCAGCGGGAGAACGGCGCGGTGCTCAACGCCGCGCTTAAGGACATAAAAGGTCTGATTCCGCCGACCGAACCGGCGCAGCACACGCACAACTGGTATAATTATACATGTCGGATCGATGCGCCGGCGCTCGGTTGGGCGGGCGAGCCGCGCCGGCTGCGGGATGCGGTGATGAAGGCGCTGCAAGCCGAGGGCACGGGCGTGGGCATCTGGCAGAGCTTCATCCTGCCGGCCATGACCGTCTTTAGGGCCAAGAACGCCTATGGCCTGGGTTGCCCCTGGAGCTGCCCGCTCTCGGGCGCGCCGGCGGGGCAGGGCGTGGAATACGATCCGGCCCGGTTCCCCTCGGCCCAGCGGCATTGCGACACGCATTTCGGCATGACCACCCCGCTGCGGGCGCCCAACGGTCCCGAGGTCGCCCGGAAGGTGGGCGAAGCGTTCCAGAAGGTTTTCAGTCAGATCGACCGCCTCGATCCGGATCAGATTTTGGCCGGCAAATAGGACCTAAAAACCATGAAGATCAACGGCAAGTTGCAGCTCGGCTGGGCGCAACGGGACATCACTCCGCGGCAGACGGTGCTGCTGGACGGGCAGGTTCACACCCGGGTGTCGCAGAACGTGATCGACCCGCTGACGACCACGGCCCTGGCGCTGGAGAACGGCCGCGGCCGGGCGATCCTGATTGCGTGCGATCTGGTGGGCATCTATGCCGAAACCCTGGCCGAGATCAAGGCCGCGGTGGCCGAGCGGATTCCCGGCTTCGATCCGCAGCACCTGATCGTCAACGCCACTCACACCCACACCGCGCCCGTGCAGTCGGACGACAAATACGCTGCGCCTGCGGGGGAATCGCTCTCCCCGGCGGCCGATTACCGGGCCTTCCTGGTCAACCAGGTAGCCGCCGCCGCCGGGGCCGCCTGGGAGGCGCGTCAGCCGGGCGGCGTGAGTCGCGCCTACGGCCACGCCGTGATCGGCCATAACCGGCGGGCCTGCTTTTTCGACGGCCAGAGCATCATGTACGCCAATACCAGCCGGCCGGACTTCGATTGCGTGGAAGGTTACGAAGACCACGGCGTTGACCTACTCTTCACCTGGGACGAAAAGCGCGAGCTGACCGGCCTGATCGTGAACCTGGCCTGTCCCGCGCAGGTCACGGAAGGCTTGTGCCAGGTCTCCGCCGATTTCTGGCACGAAACCCGGCAGGCGATCCGCCAGCGCTGCGGCGAAAAAGTGTTCATTCTGCCCCAGTGCGCGCCAGCCGGCGACCAGTCGCCGCATTTCCTGCTCCACAAAGGGTTGGAGGCCATGATGCGCGAACGCCGGGGGGTGAGCGAGCGGGAAGAGATCGCCCGGCGGCTCGCCTATACGGTCGACGAGATTCTGACCTCGGCCCGGGGCGAGATTGATTTTGGAGCTTCGCTGGTGCATTTGACCGAAACCCTGGAACTACCCCGGCGGCTGGTGACGGTCGAGGAGCGGGATCAGGCGCAGAGCGAAATCACCCGGTTGCAGGCCGATCCGAATTTGCAGCCGGCGGCCCGGCATTGGAGTCTGCGCCGCAATCAGCGGATTCTGGATCGTTTTGCCGACCAGACGGCGAATCCGACCCGGCCGATCGAACTGCACGTCCTGCGGCTGGGCGAGATCGCACTGGCGACCAATCCGTTCGAACTGTTTTTGGATTACGGGCTGCGGATCAAGGCCCGCAGCGCCGCGGCGCAGACTTTTCTGATCCAGATCGCCAACGGTTACGACGGATATGTGCCGACGGAAAAAGCGCTGCAGGCCCGGCTGCCGGCGGTCAAGGATCGCCGGCTGGGGAGCATCGACAATTACGGCGCGGGCGTGGCCAGCAACGAGATCGGCCCGGCCGGCGGCCAGGTTTTGGTCGAGCGCACGGTTGAACTGATGGCCGGGCTGTTCGCGAACTAGCGAAGTCGCGTTCGGCCCCAGAGTGCCGGGCCGCACTCAAGCGCGGCAGGCGTCGCCCCCCTGAACGGATCGCGAAACAGGCAGAGAGGTTTTGTCCGGCCAGGAGGGTATAAAAGTTCCCCCGGCTAAGGTCCATAAGGATTTTATCGGATCCCGGGCCAAGGAGTAAGAGATGAAACTCTCGATGATGTCCTACACCGTCTCCAGGCAGCGGGAACATTTCGATCTGCGCAAAATGCTGGTCGTAACGCGCGAACTCCAGCTGGACGGCATTGATTTCGTCTCCCTGCATGAACCGAAAGCCGAGGATCTGCGCCGCTTGGCCGACGATCATGGCGTCCCGGTGGTCTGCCACACATTCAGCGGCGCAGAATTGAACCACCCCACCCCCGAGGCTCGGCACTCCGCGCGGGAGGAGTGCCGCCGGGGCTTCGCGGCCGCGGCCGTGCTGGGCGCGCCCTGCGTAATGGTGGTCACGCCCGGCCGGGAAGGTCTGACGCGCGAACAGTCGCGGGCCAACTATAGCGCCGGCCTGAGCGAAATCGCGCCGCTGGCCAAGGCGGCCGGAGTGACCCTGACGCTGGAGAATTTTCCGGGCGAAAACAGTCCGTTCGTGACCTCCGGCGATTTCCTCTCGGCGGCGGCGGTGATTCCCGGCCTGTGTCTGACCTACGATAATGGCAATTGCGCCACGGGCGAGGAGCCGGCCGGTTCGTTTACCGCCGTGGCCGGCATGGTGGTCCACGTGCACTTCAAAGACTGGGAGATTCGCCGCGATCCGGCCGAAGGATTTCGGCGGATGCTCGACGGCCGATACTACCGCCCGGCCCTGATCGGGGAAGGCGATTTGGATCACCGCGCCTGCCTGCAAGCTATGAAAAAGGCCGGTTATGGCGGCTGCATCAATATCGAATACGAAAACAACCGTTACGACCCGTATGAAGCGACGCGACGTGCCGCCGCCTATCTGCGAGGTCTGGCCGCTGAAATCGGGTACTGAAAAATCCGCGGCGAATGGTGATAGCTTCCAAGTTTCGGATTCTGCGAAAATTATAGTTAGTGGGAATATGGCTCCGGGGTCAGTTGGCGCGGTATGCCTACGGACCCCGGAGAGCGGCACTGCTATGGCTATCAGATAGTTGAAAAGACGGCACCGCATTTCCTCCCTCCGCGGCGCGCCTGGTCGCAGCAAGCCGCAAAAGCGCATCGGTTTTAGATTTTTGGAGTATTTGAGCGGCCGTGCTATGGGCTTAAATAGCGAGATAACCTTTTTCAATCACCGGCTATAGCAAATCAAGTAGTCTATGCCCGATTCCCGCGAATCTTTTCCCCAAAAAAAGCTTTCCTGATCCCCTCCCAAAAAAACCAACTAGTTCAGCCCTTTCGAGCGTTCAGAGGGGCGAATTTTGGGTTGCCGCGAACGAACGCCAAACGGCAACTTGCATGTGTTTAATTTTTATGGAGGGGGCATCATTACCCCGCCTGTGCACCTGTTTCATGTAGTCGACGTGCCTGTAACATTCGATTAGCAGGCGCGTTGCGATCGTTTGCTATATTATTGGATTAGCCAAAGTTAAACAGTCGTTTGTTTTCCTGAAGCCAGCCAGCTAATCTTTTGAAGGGAAATCTGCCTGCTGTTTTTTTGGATTTGGGGCAAAAATGGACCACCTTGGCCGGGTAGCTTCGAACAAAGCGCAACTCCAGGCGGTGGCTGATTCGCAGCACGGCTACTTCACCGCCGCGCAGGCGGTACAGTGCGGCTATAAAGAGTACCATCATACCTACCACGTCAATCGACAAAACTGGGTGAGAGTTTTCAAAGGCCTGTTCCGCCTGCCTGGATATCCGGATTCAATGCGGTCGGATCTCCTAAAGTGGTATTTATGGAGCCGCAATAACCGCAATCAACCGCAAGGGGTGATCAGTCACCAGAGCGCTTTGGCCTTATATGAATTATTCGACTACGATCCGGCCGAGGTCCATTTGATCGTGCCGCCGCGGTTTCGGAAAAAAAATCCCCCCGAACTGGTCATGCATCGAGAAA
>CAYMGG010000049.1:0-3659 GCA_964389915.1 uncultured Planctomycetaceae bacterium | reverse complement strand
CCTCAATCTGTCCGCCATCGAAGCCCAGGGTGGCATCATGCTCACGAATTTGGCGCGCACGCTGACGGACGCGCGAGCCTTTCTTTCTGAGCGCGGCCTCTGGGCGGGGGCGCTTCAGAAGTCCTGGAATTCGGGGAGCTTGTCCCGGGAGGAGGCCGGAATGCTGGGGTTTACGCCACCTCCGACCTGGCCCGTCGCTGGTGACGAGGGATCTGCGGTAATTACGCCAACGCCGCATTCGCTCCCGGTCTCGGTGTCCGCGGTTGTGGCGAACGAGTTAGCTCCGGAACAGCGCGAGAAGGTATTCTCGGAAAAGATTTATCAGCTGATTTTTCGCCACACCAACGCGAGTCCATCCTCTCGCCGGCGAGTCCAGGCCGGGTTCACCCTGGTCGAGTTGCTGGTGGTCATGGCCATCATCTCGGTGCTGGCGGGCATGCTTCTACCCGCGTTGCGGATGGCGCTCTCCAGCGCCCGGGCCGCCTATTGCCAGAACAACCTGAAACAGTTGGCCGTCGGTTTCATGCTCTATCTCGACGAGCAGCGGGAGGTCTTGCCGCCGCTGGCCGACGATCAATTGACCAACAGCAGCGCCTGGGGCACCTGGTACACCAACCGGCTGGATAAGTACGTTCCCGTAGCCGGCTGGCAGGACGTACGGTCGGGGGCCATGGCCTTCCGACCGGGCAATGTCTGGTGCTGCCCAGCGGTGGAGTCGGCCCGCGTCTGGTGGGGCGGCGGCTATGGCGTCTGCCAGGGCAGCGGCACGGGTACGATTACGGGAATCTTCGAATATCTGACCATCCGGCCCCCTTTCAAGCTGGGGCAGATCGGCCGGCCGGGCGCGACCTTTCTGCTGGGCGACTGCTATAAGCCCAATTGGGCGGGCGTGCCTAACTGCACCTGGATCGCCCTCTTCCCGCCCAGCATGGCCAGCGGCACCTATTGGCAGTCGGGCGGGGCGCAGGTCGAACCCCGGCACCAGAAAAAGGTCGCGGGCGCGTTCTTCGACGGTCATGCCCAGATGCGCGAATGGCAGAGCTATTTCGTGCAGACCGACAGACCGTTCGAGCTCTGATATCAACTCAAGTTACTGATGGCCGACTGTCGTTCAGGCCGGGTGAGAGTTCTTTGGCAAGGCTTGGGGAATCTTTTCTACAATGAAGGCTTCTACAAACAGTCACGATCAACGCTCATTGATATGAGATGTTTCGCTTGCGGACGAAGTGTCCGTTGACCCGGTTGATTTGTCCCACTCCTGCTGAGAAAGGCAAGCCCATGCACGATCTCCCCCCCATCCGCTCGGTGCGTCAGTGTCGGTGGCTGCTCCCGTTTTGGCTGGTCGCCCTGGGGGCGGGGCTCGGTTTGGGAGGAGGAGGGCAAGCCGAGGCGTGCGCCGCAGACGCTCCGGAGAGCGCTGCGGCAGAGGCGCCGGTGGTGTCGCCCCAGGAGCCGGCGTCGATCCAGCGGGCCATCGACTGGGCCATCCAGACCCGGCAGGCCGAGTTGACCATTCCGCCCGGCGAGTACCGCCTGCCGCCGCCGGCGGGCAAGGTCCCGCATCTGCGGATCGGCCACGCCCGCGACCTGGTCATCTCGGCCGTGGGCGTGACCCTGGTCTTTCCCGATCCCCGTTGCCCCTCGATCCGGTTCGACGGTTGCCGCCGGGTGACCCTGCGGGGGCCGACGCTGGTCCGCGAGGCGATGATCCACTCCCAGGGGCGCATCGAAGAGATCGGCGCGGACCGCCAGACGCTGACCGTGCGGGTCGCGGCCGGCTATCCGGCCGAGCTCGAAGACCCCGCGCAATTCGGACATATTCCCGTGCTGAACGTCTTCGAGCCGGACCGCCGCGAGTGGAAGGTTGGCGCGCCCGAGCTTTACACCAGCGGTTTCACCCGCCTGGAGCCGGGGCGTTTCTCGTTCCGGCTGCGGGCCCCCCTTTCGGCCGGGGCCAACGTGGCCGTGGGCGACCGGGTCGCCTGGCGGGGCCTGGGCGGTCACGGCCACGATATCTTCATGGGCTGGTGCGCCCAGATGGCGCTGGTCGACCTGACCATCCGTAACGCCGCCGGCATGTGTTTCATGGAACTGGCCGGCGACGGGGGCAACCGCTACGAGAACTGCGTGGTGACCTACGGCGTCAAGCCGGCCGGGGCCGTCGAGGAGCCGCTCCTGGCGACCAGTGTCGACGGCCTGCACAGCAGCGCCATGCGTCGGGGACCGCAAATGGAGAACTGCCGGTTCGAGGGGCTAGACGACGACGCGGTCAACATCCACGGCGTCAACGCGCTGGCCTGCGCCGTGGCGGACAAGACCGTGACGGTGAACACCCGAGTGGCCCACATCGGCCCGCCGATCTCGGCCTTCTGCGTTCCGGGCGACCGGCTGGCTTTCCTGGATGAGAATTTCAACTTGGCCGACGAGGCCATGGTCCTCACGGTCAAGGCGCGGCCCGACTACCGGCCGGGGGAGCTGCCGGGGGTGAAGGGCAAGTTCTTCACCACCGATCCCGACTATGAGAAGAACTACGGCGTCAAGGTGAGCACCTATCTGGAGCTGGGGTTTGAACGGCCGATCAAGACTGTGCCGGGCGGGTTTCTTTTCAATCGCGACGCGGTCGGCGACGGGTTCACGATCCGCAACTGCCAGTTCCGCGACAAGCGGGCGCACGGGCTGATCCTGGGCGGCGGTCATGGCCTGGTGGAGGGCAATATCATCGAGAACTGCGTCTCGGGCGGGATTCTGGTGGTGCCATCGTGCGATGGCGAGAAATGGAGCGAGTCGGGCTATGCCTGCAACCTGGTGATCCGGAACAATCTCTTCCGGCGGGCGGTGCTGTCGCCGTCGGCCTGGGAGGCGGCGCTGCACGTGGCGGTCTTCGAGCACTGGCGGCACGGCCGGCTGCCGGGCGCCCACCGGCGGGTGAGCATCGAGGATAACATCTTCGCCGACAACAACGGGCCCAACTTGGTGCTCAACGCGGTGCAAGGGGTGGAAGTCACCGGCAACCGGTTCTACTCGCCCATGCAACAGGCGGTCGACCCCATTGGCGGTCTGGAGATCGACCGCGAAGCCCTGGTGTGGCTGACCGAATGCTCCCGCGTCACGCTGCGGGGCAACCGGGTGGAGTTCCCGGGGCCGGGGCTGCGTGAACCGCTTTTCATGCAGAATGTCGAGGGCGATGATCTGGCCGAGGGCATCAAGATCGTGAAATAAGGGGCGCGACAAAACGACTATCGCCACTGCGCCCCGGCGCCGAGTCTCCCGAACGCGCAGTTTTCGTCGAAATGCGCGTTCGGGAGACTCTCCTGGACTGACAGCGAGCTATTGATTTCGTCGGGAGTCCTAACCGTGACGCCCCCCCCGGTAAGTCAGCCAAATTCTCCTGCTAAATAACCGGGCGCAGACTCCAATCCAGACCGTTCCGGCCGATCTCTCTCACGATCCGGCCAAGGGCGGGCATTGCCTTGAAAATTTAACGGATTCGAAACCGCCAAATGTTGGGCCGCAATGAGCCATTGCCGCAGGGAAAAACTCGCCTGTACCTTCTGCGCCTTGGAGTCAGGACAACTCATATCAAATCAAATTAATAGTGGCCGATTTTGGGGAACCTTTTTTGCAAAAAAGGTTCCCTAAACCCCACCAAAAAACTCTCA
>CAYMGG010000048.1:10069-23470 GCA_964389915.1 uncultured Planctomycetaceae bacterium | reverse complement strand
CAATTAGGGCTTGTCTGCGAGCGGCGGATGTATAACTATAGGCGAAAGCGGGAGAGGAGGCAATTCCTTCCGGGCGGAGATTACGACCATGGCGTGGCGGCTGAAGGCCGAAGACTATTTTAGCGAATCGACCACCCCCTTGGCGGTTTTACGCAATGCTAAACACGGGGAGTTCCCCCTGCACAGCCATGCGTTCACGGAACTGGTGCTGATCATGCAGGGGGAGGGGCAGCACCGGCTGGATGGGGAGGAGTACCGCCTGACGGCGGGGGACGTGTTCGTCGTCCCCCGCGGCCGGACGCACGGTTACGGCCCGGCCGGCCGGATGGGGCTGATCAACGTGATGTTTGACTCCGCCCGGCTGCGGCTGCCGGAGGCCGACATCCGCCAGACGCCCGGCTATCACGCGCTTTTCGATCTCGAACCGCAGCTGCGCCATCGACACCATTTCCGCAGCCGGCTGCGGCTGGCCGCGCCGGAACTGGGCCTGGCCGACCGCCTGGTGCGGGAACTGGAGGAGGAGCTGGACGCCCGCCGGCCGGGATTCCGCTATGCGGCCGCGGCCGCGCTGATGCGTCTGATCGTGTTTCTCTGCCGCTGCTGCACCAGCGGCGTCAACCCCGCGGCGCGGCAGCTTTTCCGGCTGGCGGACGTGGTCAGCCTGCTGGAGCGGGAATACGCCCAGCCGCTCAACGTGGCCCAATTGGCCCAGACGGCGCACCTCTCGCGCAGCAGTCTGCACCGGGTTTTTCGGGATGCTTACGGTTTGGCGCCCGTGGAGTATCTGATGCGGGTGCGGCTGAACCGGGCGGCCGAATGGCTGCGCGGCACCGATCTGCCGATCGGCGAGATCGCGGACCGGTGCGGTTTTACTGACAGCAATTACTTTACTCGGCAGTTTCGACGGCAGTGGGGGGCCTCGCCGCGCGACTATCGCCGCGCGGGCCAGACGGCCAAGCCCGCAGGTTGATCGGAGGTGTCGCGCTCAGGGGCCGGGAATTCGCATGCTCCAGCAAGCGTAGGCCAGGAACAAAGCGGCAAAAATCAGCCCCGGCAGCAGGGAATAAGGCAGATTCTGCCGAAAATCGGCCAGTTGGGCGAACCAGTCCCGGTCGGGCGCGATCCTCACCCCCAGGCAGACCAGGAATAACCCGGCCAAAGCCAAACCGAACAGCGCATAGATCGCCAACAGGATCAAGTAAGCCGGGCGCCAGGGATCGTTGCCATAGTAAAACTCGACCTCGTGCGCTCCCGGCGGCACGAGCACCGCTTTGAACGCCAGGAACGCCTCGGCCAGAGGCACGCGCTGGCCGTCGACTTTCACCGCCCACTCGGGCGTATAAGCGTCGGCGTAATAAAGCCAGGCGGCTTCCGAGCCGGCCACGTTGACGCGCGCGCGCAAGCGATTGGGAGTGAAGGCCGTCACCTCGACCCGGTCGACCGGATCGGCATCCGGCGGCGCGGGGCGGGCCAATGCGGCTAACACGGCCGGAGCCGGTTCCCCGTTGGTGACAATCAGAGTATCCGGATCCCGGGTCTGCTTGATATTGGACAGGGCGTCCTCCCAGTTCTGGCTGAAGGTCGCGCGGTGGAAGATGCGCAGCTTGTCGGCCGTGACGCCGATGGTCGAATTGAGCCAGGCGTCGTCGGCTCCGGGCGCTTCCTTGAAGCTGTTCAGCGGGACCGGTAGGTGGTAGCCGCGGGCCATGTAGAGCGCGGGAATGCCTGCGGACAAGAACTCGGCTCGAAACTGCGACCAGGCGATGTCGGTCTGCAGGAAGTTGAGAAAGACGCTGTAACAGATGCCCAGCCCGGCCTCCATTTCAATCAAGGGCAGCTGGCTGGGCGGAGCCAGATCGGAGAAACGGGCGGGGGTGAGTAGGCGACGGGGCTGATATTGGAAGGGACGAACCTGGAAATTGTCCAGCGTGCGACGTTCGACGATATCCGGAAGTGCACTGAGGACGCAGGTACGCTGGGAAAGTCGATACAATTCGAGTGCACGAAAGGAAAAGATGTCTATGACGCTGGCGAGCAGCAGCAACGCGACGGGCAAACGCCGAGAAACGGGCTGGCCGGTTCGCGAGGCGCGGCGCTCGGCCAGGCCAAGCAGTAGGGCGCCGGCCAGCCCGCTCAAGGCATAGATCTGGGCGCGTTGCCAAGGCAGGAGCGACAGGATTGCTTTTAGGTCGAACGAGGATACGACCGACCAAGGGTCGTTTACCAGCAATTGGCGCAGCCGTTGGCTGCAAACGGTCTCGCCGATAAAGAGCATGACCAGCGCGAAGAGCAGGTAATCGCGTTTGCGTGCGGTGGCGATAAAATCGTCCAGGCCCAGGGCGGCCAGAATCAAGACAAAGACGTTGAGCAGGCTGAAGACGTGGTTCAGGTGGCGGAAGTAGCACATGGCGGGGAAATAGTAGACCAGACTGGCCATCACCGCCCCCAGGGATAGCCAGGCCAAGGCGAGGGCGGGGGCGGTAAAGGCCAGTTTCCACTTGTGGTTGCTGCGAAATAGCCCCCAGACTGCGAAAAACAACGGGCTTAGCCCGAGGTAATATTTGACGTCGCGATTGGTGTCGACCTCTCCGGTTAGGTACAGGGCGAAGTTGAATTCCGGAGGAAAAACCCAATAGGACAAAAAAATGTCCAGGCTGTTTTTACCGGACATGAATTCGCGCATGGGCGAAATCACGGTGGAGCTGGCAAAAACCTTCAGCGCACAAACAGCGTACAGCAAAGCCAAGGATAAACTAACTGCCAAGAGCAGGATGTTTGTCCGCCTAGCCTTTTGTAACAACCGTATTGGCCATTGGGGGGCGCTAGCCAGCGTACACATAAGAAAGACCGTCAGCGTGAACAACCAAATGGGGGCTAGATAGGGAGGTGCACCGGCAAAACTGAGGATCATGACTATTGTGGCAAGGATGCCGATATCTAGACGTGTATTTTCAATAGCCAGAAGTATGAGATAAAGGACGAGGGGAAATAAATAATGGATGGTGAATTCAAAGTGCATTTGGCGGAACCAAATGGTCGAGGTAAATCCGATCAAGGTTACATACCATATTCCTATTCGGCTTTTAAGGATGTGTCGAGCAAGTAGGTACAGACTCAGCAGGCAGGATAAATGGTCTAGGGCGATGCCCGCGCGATAAATTAGCAACATATCTGTGACGCTGGCCAAATGGCCGAAGGTGGCGGCCAAAGCCAAGCCAGGAGAAACCGACATTAGCAAAAACAACCTGAAAGATATGCCGAAATTACAGAAGGGCATCCAAAATGGAATATCGCCGCCGGTAAGTGAATTATAAAAAAGCAGGAACTGGTTTTGAAGCGCAAATGTATCATGGTAGGGCAAGAAATAGCCGCTGAGTTGCGAATGGAGCAGACAGATGGCAATAAGCGCGAGCAGGGACAAGTCCGGGTTGAATCTTTTCATCAAGCCGATAAGGCTAGGAGGATTGGTCATTAATGTCCCTTCAGGGTGCTTGCGACTTGGTGCAGAATGACGCGCGGATTGAGACTAAAAATGTTATTGTATTCGTTGAAGCAGGGAAAGTAACAGGTATGACAGCCATGCTTGGCGCAGTTTTCCCAAGCCCGGCGGATTCCGACTTCCCGAAAATCCAATGCCTGGAAACTGCCCATTAATTGAAAGCAGGGATAGACTTTGCCGTCCGCGTCGATGACCATGATGAAGCGCCCCGCATAGCAGGGCAGGTATGGGAATGGCGGCTTGTCCCCGCGGAACATGTGGCGGCCATAATCGGGCCAAGCGGCGACATAATGGTATACCGCATCCGAGAAAAGGATGGGCGCTCCTTGCGATTTTAGTTCGGCTATGCGTTTGGCGGCTTGGCGTAGATGCTCGTCACTGATCCGCAGTTCGTCTAAATTACCGCTCTGCTCATATAAAAAGTTAAATTCCGCCTGAACGTTTTGCTGTCGGGCGAAGTCCACAATCCAATCGACGCAATGGTAATTATGGCGGGTCAATACGGCGTTTATGTGGATTTTGATCCCGGCTGCTTGGGCGGCCTTTAGTCCAGCCAGTGTGCGTTCGAACGTACCGTTGCCGCGATTAAGATCATTGAATTCACGCGGGCCGTCAAGGGATATGCAGATCATGTCCGCCCGCTTCAATTCCGCCAACTTTTTGGGTATTAGGATGCCATTGGTGTTAAAGCCGCATTCCATGCCGTGTTTTTTTACTTGATCAATGAGGATACCAATATCCTCACGCAGTAGCGGTTCGCCGCCGGTGAGCGTGACCATGCGGGTTCCCATTCGGCCTAGCTCGGTAATTAGGGCCAACAGGTCAGCAGTGGGCAGATCCGGGGTGTGGCGGTCAAAAAAACGTCCGTAGCAGTAATTGCAGCGCAGATTGCAGCGGAATGTCGTGTTGATTACCGTAACTAAAGGAGAGCGGCCTCCCCAAAGCTTATCCTTTAGGAGCGTAAGCATAAAGGCGGCACGATTGTATATACCCATTTTGTCACCTATTTGCGGCGGAGGATATAGCGGACGTAATTCCAAATTACCAGCGGCGAGAGACTCATCAGGTGTGAAAATTCGTGGAAGCAGGCCTGATAGCAGCCGGTGCACTGCCGATTGGCGCAAGCTACGTCCAGCGCGCGACGTACGCCGACCTGAAGGGCGTTTTCGGCAGGAACCTTGTCGATCAGATGCGGACAGGTCCAGATCCGGCCGTCAGTGTCGACCAAGCAGAAGAATCGTCCGGCCGGGCAGAGGGGCATGAGGGGCGGCGGCGGGCCATAATGCCAGTCGACGGAAAAGTCCGGCCAGCAGGCCAGGATGCTTTCGTAGGCCTGGGCGGAAAAGACGATCGGGGCACCGGCATGCTTGCGGTCGATGATCAGGCGCAGCGTCTGGCGGAATTCCTCGGTCGTAGGCTTCAGATCGTCAGGCGTGCCGGCCAGCCGGGAGACCATCAGGGCGAATTCGGCGTTGGCCCCGGTTTCGCGGCAAAGGTCGAGAATATAGTCGACGTCGTGGAGATTGTGGCGGTTGATGACCAGGTTGATATTGGTCGGCAAGCCGGCCGCGCGGGCCGCGCGGATGCCGGCGATGGCCTTGAGTGCAGTCCCCGGCCCGCGAATCAGGTCGTGATGCTCAGGCGTTCCATCCAGACTGACGGCGACGGTGTCGGCCTGGTGCAGCGCGTCCAGCCGGGTCGGGATCAGCAGGCCGTTGGAGTTGACGGTGACGTTGAGGCCCAGGCTTTTGGCGTGGGCGATCAATTCGGTCAGATCGTCCCGGAGCAGGACTTCTCCGCCGGAGAGGCTCAAGCGCAGCAAGCCGTTGTCACGCAGGTCCGTGAAGAGGCGCTTGGCGTCGACGGTGGACAGGTCGGACGACGCATCGCGTTCATAATAATCGGCGTAGCAGTGGCGGCAACGAAGATTGCAACGGTTAGTGAGGTTAACGATCGCAGTCAATGGCCGCTGCCGGCCAGTCATCCGCGCCAATAATAGCCGTCCGAAAAACCGCGCGCCGGCAAGAAGATTCATCAGCTTTCGACCCTTAAATAATCTTTGAGGTAGGCCCATAAGAATCCAGGGTGCTTGAAGAACCCCAGATCGTGGGCCATGGCCCAGTAAAAGCCCGGGCGGGTCAAAACGTCGCGTACCAGACTCTTCTTGTTGAGTTTGACGAACTCGTCCAGCGCCCATTCCAGCAGCCGGCGGCGCTCGTTCTGGTCCATTTTTTCGGAGAATCCGACCTGGGGATCAATGTGGCACCGGTCGCGGAACGCTTCAAAGCCGGAAGGGTTTTTGGCCTGCAGCACTTCGGCCAATTCCGTCCCGGCGGCCGGGGTCGGCAGGTAGGCGAAGACGATGTAAGGGGAGATCTCCTTGACCAGGTTCACCGTGGCCATAATGTCGGCTTCGGTTTCCCAGGGCAGGCCGACCATGCAGAAAGCCACCATGCGCAGGCCGGCGCGGCGGATTTTGGCGGCGCAGGCGCGCACGTCTTCCACCGTGTTGCCCTTGCGGATCAGCTGGCGGATCTCCGGGCTGCCCACCTCCACGCCGACCGCGATGTGTTGCCCGCCGGCCCGCTTGTAAAGGGCCAGGGTTTCGTCGTCGGCCATCTCGGCCCGGGTCTGGCCGGAGAAGTAGATCGGCAGGCGCTTGTTTATCAGCAGTTCGCAGAAGCGTTGGGCGCGGTCCTTTTTGATGAAGAAGATATCGTCGCAGATGTAGAAGTAGCGGGTGCCGTGCCGACGATAGACCGCCTCCATTTCTTCGACCATGTCTTCGGCCGAACGCGTCCGGGGTTTGTAGCCCATGCTGGTATGGCAGCCGCAGAAGACGCAGTCGAACGGGCAGCCTCGCGAACCGTAGATGCCCTGGAAGCAGGTCGGCGGAGTGGACTCGAAGTTGATCAGCTTGTGGCGGGCGGGGAAGGGCAATTCGTCGAGATTTTCCAGGAACGGGCGGTCCTCGTTATGAACCACCTCGCCGGCAGCATTTTTCCAGCTCAGGCCCCGAATCGCGGAAAAGTCGGTCTGGCCGGCGCGGAAGGCGGCGAAGAGCTCGGCCACCGTCTCCTCAGGTTCCCGGCGCAGGGCAAAGTCCATCATGCTGAAGTCGCCGTTGGCGGCCGGGTCGATCGCGCAGTGCAGGCCGCGGTTGAAGCAACCCTCGAAGATGGTCTTAACGTCGGGGTTGAGCTCCTTGGCCATGGCCGCGATACGGTTGCCCGCGGTCAGGGTGGTGCTGAAGACGCTGATTATCAGGTACTCGGGCCGGTGCTGAACCAGGACGGAACGGATTTCGCCCCAGAGGGGATCCTGCGGATCGTGAAGGCGGCGTTCGTAGGTCGTGTGTTGTTCGATCAGCGCTCGGACATTGATGTGGTTGGTATTGCCGAGGATAGTTTTCCGGGTCGGGTCATAATCGGCGTTGTAGACTGGTGCGTCGATGCCCATTCCCTCCAGAATGGCGGCCACATAGCAGCAGCCTGGCGGGTAGTGGATCAGCGAAGCGCTCTGCAGCCGATAGAATGGAGGGTTGATAATCAGAACCTTCATAGTCGAATCCTGAATAGTCACGAAAAAGCGGAATCAAAACGAAAATTGGGCCTTCTGCAACCCCGGAACCTGATTTGCCCGACGCCAAGCATTGCCATTATAAAATCGGCGTTGTGTGCGGCAACGGTTTTTCCCGCCAGGCCTGCCACAAACCACCAAAAATCGATACTCCCGCCACCAGATCCCGCGAGAGGGACACCAGATAGGCTTTGATCGGGGAGCAAAGGCTTTCTCGGCCCAAATACCGCAGAAACCCCAGGTAGAGCAAGAGATGCCCGCCGGCGCAGCCCAGAGCCAACGTCAGGAGCGGGCGAGTCCAGCCGGAACCTGCGAGATAGGCGGTCCCGCCGGCGGCCAGTGCGCCAAATAGCGCTACGGCCAACCCGATGGCAAGATGCAGGGCGCGTCCCTGATGGTTTCCCGCACGCAGCAGTGCGCGATGGCGGGCGAAAAAACGGGTTGATTCCCGGCCAAAAAAATATTGATGGCGTAGGAAGGCCGCCCAGGAGGTTTTGAAATGATGGCCGACACCGTTTTCGGAAAGCCAAACGAGCCGGGAGCGCTGGCCGATTCGATATGACAACAACATGTCCTCGCAGACCGGATATTGCTCGGGAAATCCCCCGAGTTCGCGAAAAAGTTCGGCCCGGCAAGCGAAATTGTTGCTGACCAGGGTGTTGGCCCATCGGGCGAAATGCCGCCGGCGGTAGGCCAACTCCAAGCAGCAGAAGCTTTGCCAGAAGGAGTCGTCACTGCCGTTCGAATAGCCGCCGCCGACGGCTCCGACCGTCGGATCGTTCAAGGCTTGTTCGATTTTTTCCAACCAGAAGGGCGGGGGCAGGCAGTCGCTGTCGGTGAAGGCCAGGATGGCACCCCCGGCGTGGCAAGCGCCAAAATTGCGCGCTCCGCCCGGGCCTTTAGCGCCTTGATTGACGACCACTCGCGCCAAGCCGGCGCATTGGGCGGACGTGGCATCGGTCGACCCGTCATCTACCACGATTGTTTCACGCGGGCGAACCGTTTGGGCGGCTAGCGCTTCAAGGCACTTGCGGAGCGTTGCCGCGGCATTGTACGCCGGGATGATTACGGTGATGTCAGCGCTGCAGCCGGGGTTCAAGAGCCGCCTTTCGTGGGGCCGAGGAATTCCTTGACGATGAAAAGCGGACGACGCTTGGTCTGCATGAATATCTGGCTCAGATAATGACCCAGAATCCCCAGGTATACGAACATAGTGCCGAACAGGAAGTACAGGCCGCAGACCACTGTCGCCCAGCCGACGATAAAATTGGGCGTGCGGCGCATGAATCCAAAATAGATCATAACCGTGAAGACGAAAATATACAAGGCGTACAGCAAGCTGGCGGCCGAGATGATCAGGCCGAAAATGGTTGCCGAGTTCAGCAAAACGTTAGAATAGGAGATGATTCCCGCAAAACCCAAGCGGACCAATTTGGCGAAGGTGTATTTGGTTTCTCCGGCCAAACGGGCGGGGCGGTCATAGGGCTGGCCGCAGGCTGAAAATCCGACCCAGGCACGCAGTCCGCGCACAAACGGGTTGTATTCGTCCAGTTTGATCAACTCTGTCACTACTTGCCGGTCCAAAAGGCAGAAGTCGCCGGCGTCCAGCGGAATCTTCAGATTCGCCAAGGTGCCCAGGATGCGATAGTAGGTCTTGTAACAGATCCGCAAGAACAGGCCTTCCTTGCGGTTTTGGCGCACGCCATAGATTATTTTGTAGCCTTCGCGCCACTTGGCCACCATTTCGGCCACGACTTCGGGCGGGTCTTGCATGTCGCTGTCGACCACGGCGACCAAGTCGCCGGTCGTGTGGTGAAGCCCGGCCATTACGGCCGCCTGATGCCCGAAGTTGCGGGAGAAGGACACCATTCGCACCCGCGGATCCTGCCGGTGTAGTTCGCGGATGATCTGCGGGGAACTGTCCCGGCTGCCGTCATCAACGCACAGTAATTCGTACTCAAAGCCTAGGGATTCAGCGGTTTTCTTGGTCCGGGCGTAAAGCTCATGCAGACATTTCTCTTCGTTAAACACAGGTGCGACGAATGATAGAATTGGCATAGTTGGAGATCCCTGATTTTCTAGCTCCTGCCCGGCGGTTTAGGATAGCATCGGTTTTTGCCTGCTGTCAAGCGCGGATTTAGGATGGTGCGTAATAGGTCCGGTCAGGGACGAGCCGCTGATTCGCTGCTTTGGTCGGAGCTCGACTCTAGGGGCTGGGGGCCTGGATTGCCAAATGTTTGCATGCAAATTCCGCCCAGGACAATGGCCGTGACAATTGTGGTTATTGCCAGGCTCCGCCACGAAAGCGGTCCGGCGGAGTTGACGATTAAGGCATGGGCCATCAAGCTTAGCAGGATCAATCCCCCCGCCAGATTGATGGCCAGCACCGCCCAGTTAAGGGTTGATTGGAGAGGATGCCGGAAGACGAATTCGACCTCATGGTGTCCGGCGCCTAGCGGCACGGCTTTGAACGCCAGATTGGCGATGGCGATCGGCGTAGGCCGGCCGTCAATCGTGGCCTGCCAGCGGGGGGAATAAGAATCCGCGTAAATCAGCCACCCGGGGCGACCGGCGGGCACGTCCAGGGCAACTTTCAACGAGCCGGTCGAAAAGCCGGTTACCTTTAGCGGGATTTCGGCAGGGGCGGGTGGCGTTTCCGTTCCGGCTGCGGGCAGGGAAAAATTTCCTTCCGGTAATTGTAGTACCGGGCGGGTGTCGAGATCGTCGGCCGTGGCGGCCAGTTTTTCAGCTTCGGCCGCCGAGTAGACCAGGCGGGGATTGGTGACGAAACGTAGCTTGGGAGAATCGCAGCCCAGGGCTTTGGCGAAGCCCGGTTTCTTTAGAGCTTCGGCAAATTTATCCGGCGCTTCCCAAATCGAAGGCGCCACCCCCCGCAGCGCCAAGAGCCTTAGGACTCGGGGCGGATACAGGTTGGCCCGGAATTTGGACAGGGCCATGTCGATATGAGTCAGCAGGCAGACTTCTTCGTACATCATGCCGACCCGCAATTGAGAGAAAACCAGGGAGAGGGCGTTCTGTTCCGGAGCCGGCAGGGCCTGGAGCTTCTGGGCGGTAAAATTGGTCTCGCGTTCCGGCCAGTAGCGGAAGGGACGCGCGTATAGCGAGGAGTAGGTCTGCGGAGCTGCCGAGGGGTAAGGTTGCAGACCGACCACATAACGAAAAGAACCCAGATCCAGCGCCAACGCCGCCAGAAGCGCCACCGGCAGCCAGGCGGGCGGGGTCCAGGATTCGCTGTTGCGCCGCCAGAAACAGCCGGCGGCAGCGGCGACTGCGACTAAGGCGTAGATAAAAATACGGTAATAGATGGTCATTTTGAGGGCCAGTTTCGGGTCGTTCCAGAGTTTGCCGGTAAAGACCAGTCTGGCGGATTCGGCGCACAGGCCCCCAAGTCCGTGTTCCATCAAGCTGCGCGCATAGGGGGAGAAAAACGCATCGGCTGCGACTAGCAGGAGCAGCGGCATGGCCAGAAGTTCGCGCCGCCGCCCCTGGCGCATGAATTCCTCCAATCCGAAACCGGAAGCCAGGAGGAGAAACAGCCCGACGATCGCATAGACATGGCTGACGTGGCGATAGAGGGGCATGGTCGGGAAATAATAAAAAACCAAAGCCCAGACCCCGCCCAGCGAGAACGGCAGCAGTATGGCCGCCGGCAGCAGGCAGCAGGTCAGTTCGATTCGACTGACGCGAAATGCGGCCCAGATCGCCAAGCCCAGCGGCAGCAGGCCGATATAGATGGACATGTCGTAAATATAGGCCTGGCAATCGCCGAGATACGCCCGCAGCGGCTCAACCGCATTGACAAGTGAGTAATGGGAGACGAAGTCCTGCGGTGAAACCAGATGGGTGACCGGGTCGCGGCCGAAAGCCGTGTCCGTGACTTCGCTCATCGGGACGGAGAGCGCTGCCATCCAACCGGCGGCCATGAAAACAAACAACAGCAGCGCGGCGACGTCGGCTCGGCCTGGTCGGAGCAGGGCTCGGCCAACCTGGCGCCATTCTCGCCAGAACGGCAGGCAGAAACAGGTCAGCGTCAGAATCCAGAGCGGGGGGGTATAGGGCGCATTGCCGTACAGGGCCAGGACGCAGACGCTGCCCGCCAGCCAGAACCAAAAACCGCGTTTTTCGTGGAAAAAGCGCAGGAGCAGGTACAGCACCAGCGGCAGCAGGTAATAGATGCGGAAATTGAAGTGTATCTGCCGGACCCATATTATGTTAAGAGCGGCCGTACCCACAACTAGGCAGCGGGCCGGCAACGAAGCCAGCAACTTTTGGCTAAGCAAGCAAAGTCCTGTGATGAAAAACAGCTGCTCCAGGAAAATCGAAGCTCGAAATAACAGCAGGCTATCCCGGATTTGGCCCAGCTTGCCGCTCAAGATGGTCAGATATGACGCCGCGGTTAACGCGCAAGGGGGTGTGGCCGAGTAGGGCAGGCCGAAAAAGCCGTAGGGCGCCCAGAGAGGCGGTCGGTTTTCATAAAACAAGGCGGTATAGTAAAAATTGAAATGCTCGAAGATCAGAAACGTATCATGAATGGGTAGAAACAGCCCGCTCAGCTCGTAAGCGCCGGCTACGGTGGTCAATAGCAGGGCGGCGAGCAGTTCGTAGTTCAGGGAACTGGCGGTTTTCATGGTGTCGGCTTGGCCCCGCTGCGGGTTAACAGCTGCAATAAGGTGAGGTTATTAACGTCATGTCGCAGGTCGGCGTCAAGTCCGGGCGTGTAGTCTATTGAAATTTTTGCGCGTTTGGTTATGCTGTTTAGTTTCAATTTCCGTCGCCGCGCCTGCGGATTGGGGTCCGTTGGCGGGCGGATGAGAGTCTTTGACCGGAGGCGATGATGGCTGAATATCTGATCGGCGTGGATCTAGGCGGCACCAATCTCCGTTGCGCTCTGGTCAGCGATGAACCGCGGCTGATCAAACGCTATGAGGAGGCCACCAACTGCCAGGAAGGCCCTCAGGCGGTGATCGCCCGGATGGCCAAAGGCATCCGCCATGTCTGCGCCGAGGCCAAGGTGCCCCTGGCCAAGGTGAAAGCGGTCGGCGTCGGCGCCCCCGGTCCCCTCGATGGGCGCGAGGGCATCATCATCCTGGCTCCCAACATGCCCGGCTGGGAGAACATTCCGATCTCCAAATGGCTGAGCGAGCAGCTCGACGGGACGCCGGTCTTTCTGGAAAACGACGCCAACGCCGCCGGCTGGGGCGAGTACTGGGCCGGGGCGGGGCGGGGGTGCTCGAGCATGGTGCTCATGACCTTGGGTACAGGCGTGGGCGGGGCGATCATCCTGGACGGCAAGATGCTGCACGGTCCGGACTGGACCGCCGCCGAGATCGGCCACGTGGTCATCCAGGACGGCGGTCGGCCGGCCGCCACCGGTAACTGCGGCGCGTTGGAGGCCTACGCCTCGGCCACGGCCACGGTGGCCCGCTTCAAAGAAGCGCTGGCTTGCGGCTGGCCCAGTTCGCTTAGCAGCAAAGGGGAGATCACCTGCCAGGATATTTTTGCTGAGGCCCTGGCGGGCGACGTCCTGTCCAAACAGATTGTCTGCGAAACCGGCCGCTATCTGGGCGTCATGGCGGCCAATATGGCGAACCTCCTTAATCCCGAACGCTGCATCTTCAGCGGCGGCATGATCAAGGCCGGCGCCATTCTTTTTGACGCAATCAAGCAGGAATGCCTTAAGCGGGCCTTCCCGGTCCCGGCCCGGCGGATGCAGATCCTGCCGGCCGAACTGGGGGGCGACGCGGGCCTGATAGGAGCGGCGGGATGCGCCCTGGTGGCATTAGAAACTTCTCAATCATAGCCCATATCGATCACGGCAAGAGCACGCTGGCCGACCGGATTCTGCTCCAGACCGGGCTGGTGACGCAGCGCGAATTCCGCGACCAGTTCCTGGACGACATGGACCTGGAGCGCGAGCGCGGCATCACCATCAAGGCCCGTTCGGTCGCCATTCCCTACAAGCATCAGGACGGGAAGGAGTATCTGCTCAACCTGATCGACACCCCCGGGCACGTCGACTTCTCCTACGAGGTCTCGCGGTCGCTGGCGGCCTGCGAGGGGGTGTTGCTTTTGGTCGACGCCACCCAGGGGATCCAGGCCCAGACCGTGGCCAACGCCTACCTGGCCATCGGCCACGACCTGACCGTGGTGCCGGTCATCAATAAGATCGACCTGCCCGGAGCCATGCCCGAAGAGGTTACCGACGAACTGATCGGCTTCCTGGGCTGCGAACCGGAGGATATCATCCGCGTCAGCGCCAAGACCGGGCTGGGCGTGCCAGAGTTGTTGACGGCCATTGTCGA
>CAYMGG010000048.1:9421-10059 GCA_964389915.1 uncultured Planctomycetaceae bacterium | reverse complement strand
GGGTAAGGAGGATGCGCTTTTCCGAGGACTGATCTTCGACTCGGTATACGACGACTACCGCGGGGTCATCACCCACCTGCGGGTGGTGGACGGCGCGCTCTGCAAGGGCGACCAGGTTGAAATGCTGGCCAATGGCTGGAGCTACGAGGTGACCGAACTGGGGGTGCTGGCGCCCCATATGCAGGCTCGTCCGAAGCTGGAGACCGGCCAGGTCGGCTACGTGGTCGGCAACCTGAAGGATCTGCGCGCCGTGCAGGTCGGGGACACGCTCCACCACGACGGCAAGAAGGTCGAGGCTCTGCCGGGTTACGTCGAGCCCAAGAGCATGGTTTACTGCGGCTTCTATCCGTCCTCGACCGAAAACTTCGAGGATCTGCGCAAAGCCCTGGACAAGCTGGCCCTGAACGACAGCTCCTTTACTTACGAGCCCGAGACCTCCAAGGCCCTCGGCTTTGGTTTCCGCTGCGGTTTCCTGGGCCTGCTGCATATGGAGATCGTGCAGGAGCGGCTGGAGCGCGAGAGCGACCTGGATCTGGTCAAGACCGCGCCCAACGTAACCTATGAATTGCTTCTGACCAACGGAAAAATCATCGAGGTCCACTCGCCGGCCGAAGTGCCCGACCGTTCGACGATCCAGG
>CAYMGG010000048.1:0-9411 GCA_964389915.1 uncultured Planctomycetaceae bacterium | reverse complement strand
GGAGTACGTGGGCACGATCATGACCATGGCGGAGGAGCGGCGGGGCATTTACCGGGGGTTGGAGTACATCGGCGGCTCGCGGGCGATGTTGAGCTACGAGCTGCCCTTTGCCGAGATTGTCTTTGATTTCTACGACAAGCTGAAAGGGGCCACCCGCGGCTACGGCACGATGGACTATGAGTTCATCGGCTACCGCGAGTCCGACCTGGTCAAGGTCGACATCCTGGTGCACGGTACGCCCGTGGACGCGCTTTCGATCGTCTGCATCCGCGAGCAGTCCGACCGGCGGGGTCGCACTATTCTTGACCGGTTGCGCAAGGAGATCCCCCGGCACCTGTTCCAGGTTTCGCTCCAGGCGGCGGTGGGGGCCAAGATCGTGGCCCGCGAAAACATCTCGCCCCTGCGCAAGAACGTGACCGCCAAGTGCTACGGCGGCGATATCACCCGCAAGCGCAAGCTGCTGGAGAAGCAGAAGGAAGGCAAGAAGCGGATGCGGGCCATCGGCAACGTCACGGTGCCTCAGGCGGCGTTCCTGGCGGTGCTGGAGGCCCGGGACGAATGAATGCGCTGCTCAGCGCGGCCTTTTACCTGCTGATCATGATCAATCCGATCAGCAAGGTTTTTATCGTTTCGGCCTTCTCCGGAGAGAGCCAGCGGGCCGAGTTGCGGCGGGTCATGTGGCACTCCTCGGCGGCGGCCTTCGCCATGCTGGCGGTGTGCATTGTGGCCGGGCAGGTGATCCTGACGCAGGTCTTCCACGTCGAGATCTACTCGCTGCGCGTGGCGGGGGGGATCGTGCTCTTCTTCATCGGGCACAAGGCCCTCTCCAAGGGCGTCTTTTTCGAGACCGACGCCAACAACCGGTTGAGCGACATTTCGATCGTGCCGCTGGCCTGCCCGATGATCGCCGGGCCGGCCACCATCACCGCCTCCATCGGTCTGACCCTGGAGAGCGGGGTTGGCCTGACCCTGGCGGCGGCGGCTTTGGCGGTGCTGGGAAATCTGGCGCTGATGTGGATTGCGCCGTTTATCAGCCGGATGATGTTGAAGTATAATGTGATGGGGGCGATGATCCGGATTACGGGGCTGATCGTCGCCGCCATCGCGGTGCAGATGGTCTTTTCGGGCGTCTCCTCGTGGTGGCTCAGTCTGCCGGGGCAGCCGGTGGCGGTCCACCCGATCAATTGAGGATCAAGGCATGCGGGCCGAAACCGAGGTGGAAATCCTGAATAAGTACGGCTTCCATGCCCGGCCGAGCACCAGCTTTACGCTGCTGGCCCAGAAGTTCGCTTCCAACATAAAGGTCAGTTGCCCGCACGGCGAGGCCGACGGCAAGAGCATCATCGCGCTCATGTCGCTGGGCGCCCAGCAGGGGATCAAGATCAAGATCCGGGCCGACGGGGCCGACGCGGAGGCTGCGGTCTCCGCCTTGGCCGCGCACGTCAACAGCCGCTTCGGCGGCATCGACTGAAGAGGCGGACAACCACCATGGCCGAGCCGCCCCTCAAATTCTCCCCTCTGACCCGCGAAGAAAAAGACCTCGCGCTGAACATCATCGGCGTGGCGCTGAACCTATTGGATGCCGATTTCCCCGCGGCGGACCGGGCGGAACTGGCCGGATTGCCGGCTTCCTATCACGCCGACGGCGGCGAATTCTGGAAACTGACCGCCAAAGGCACCATGATCGGCACGGTCGGCCTGCGGGCCGGCGCAGATGGTGTCTGGGAGCTGAAATGGCTCTGCCTGCTGCCCGGCTGGCGCCGGCTGGGCCTGGGCAAGATGATGGCCCAGAACGTCCTGGCCCACGCTAAAACCAAGGGCATCAAACAGGTACGGGTCAGCCTGCCCGGCGGCCGGCCGGCGCTCTTCGGCTTGTTCAGTTCCTTGGGTTTTATCGGCGGCAAGGATTATGAATCCGTTCCGCCGGAGAAGAATTGTCCGCTGAGCTTAACATTTTGAGTACGGAAGGGACAAGATCGGTGAAATATTCATTCGCGATCCTTTTCTTTGTACTCGTGGGCTTGGCTGGGTGCGAATACAAAGCTCCGCTGAGCGAAGAGCATGTGATTGCGATAGATCCGCTTGTCATCGGCGTGTGGGAACGTCTGCCAGATAAGGATGAATCTCAGGGGGAGGGTACGAAGCCGGAAGATGAGCGCGTGACGGTGCAAAAAAACTCGGATACTGAGTACTCGGTAAGTTTTCCGGTTGAAGGCAAAGAATTACGCTTGCGCGCTTATCCGATCAAACTTGGAAAAATCGCCTGCTTACAGCTGCAATTTACAGAGCAGTTTGAAGCCCTGACGGTTACGGAAGTAAGGATGTATGCGGTCCTATCCTACCAACTGGTGGGTGGGATATTGGACGTTAAATTGCTGAATCCGGAGTTAGTGAAAGACGATTTGAAAACCTCGGAGGCTCTGGCCGAAGCCTTTATTAAGCATCAAGACGATCCGAAACTATTCATGGATGTGTGGAAATTCAGGAAGGTTAAGCCTTAATCACGGCATGGACGGTACGTTTTGGAATGGAAACGCAAGGGCGGCTTAAGGCGGCCTTTGATTTACGCTGGGAAGTTCGGCCGCACGCCGTTTTTTGATCGCCTCCAGGTTGTCGAGATTGTCGCGGGAAGGGAACAAGTCGGCGGCGGTCTGGAAATTGGCCTCGGCTTTTGCCAAATCGCCTCGGGCGAGATATACCAGCGCCAGATCCTTGTGGGCTTGAAACGACGACGGCATTTTTTTCACCAACCGCTCGCCCATGGCGACCGCTTTGCCAAGCTCGCCGCTTTTGCAGAAATTCTCCACTTTCCACCACTGATCTTCCGGGACGAGAGTGTCGCTGGTTTTCCAGATCCAGAGCCCCAGGACTAAAAACAAAGGACACAATATTACGGCTGCGGCCGAGGCCAAGGTATCGAACCGGCGGTTTTTGCGGATCAAATCGCAGACCTGATCGGCGCGGCACTGGTCCATGGCTGAATCCTTGGCCGGGCGCGGACGAGGGGCTAGCCTCGTCCACGCCCGACGGGGAAACGGACTACTTGATGCTGACCGGCGCGCCGGAGGCGGCCGAGGCGTAGGCCGCGTCGATGATCTTCATCAGCTTGACGGCCTCGTCGGCGTTGTTGAGCGGGGCTTCTTCGCCGGCCAGAGTCTTGATGAAGTTGCTGGCCGAGCGGACGCGGCCCATGGTCGAGTCCTGCGGGACGATGATCTCGCGGTTGACCGAGCGGCCGTTCTCCTGCACGTACAGCTCGCAGCTGTCGAGGCTAGTGTTGTCGTCGCCGTCCACGCCGAAGAGACGCCGTACCAGGCCGCCGGCCTTCTGGCCCTGGAAGGTCACCGAAACCTCCTCGCGCTTGATCATCTCCGCCCACGAATTGTGCAGGAACAGGACCTGCCCGCCCTTGAAGCGGACGAAACCGTGGCAGGCCGCCTCGACGTCGGTCACGCCGCCGGCGACGTCGGGAATGCCCCAGGGGCCCTTGAAAGCCTTGTTGTCGATGAAATCGGCAAAGGTCTGGGCCAGGACGTGCTCGGGTTCCGGATAGCCCATGAAATATAGCGCCAGGTCGATCATGTGCAGCAGGTCGATGACCGGGCCGCCACCGGAGAGAGCCTTGGTGGTGAACCAGCCGCCGAAGCCGGGGATGCCGGTGCGGCGTTTCCAGACGGCCTGGGCCGAGTTGATCCGGCCGACCTGGCCGCCGCGGATGTATTCCATCATGGCGTAGGCTTCGGGCCGGGCGCGGTTGTTGAAGTTGAACATCAGGGTCTTGCCCGCGTCCTTGGCGGCCTGGCGCATGGCCTGGGCCTCGGAGGCGTTTAGGGCCGGCGGCTTTTCGCAGAAGACGTGCACCCCGCCGCGCAGGGCCTCGACGGCCAAAGGCGAGTGGAATTTATTGGGGGTGATGATGGAGACGGCGTCGGGTTTGAGGGCCAGGAGTTCGCCCAGGCTGGCGACGGCCTTGCCGATTCCGAGCTTCTTGGTCAGGGCCTGGCCGCGCTCCAGATTCTGATCGGCCACGCCGATCACTTCGGCGCCGGCGTCCCGGAAGCCTTTGATGTGGTAATCCGCCATGCCGCCCGCACCCACGACACCCACCTTGATCGCCATGTCTCTCTCTCCATTTTCCAGGGCCGAATATGCGGTCAGGTCCGGCCGGAGCCCATTCGCGCCGTTGCGAAATAGGGCGCTTTTGCGGCCGCCATTCCCGGACCTTACCGATCCATACGAGTTTTGCCCGAGGGCGGCAAAAGGATATCCCGTTCGGCTAAATTTGTAAAGAGCAGGCGTAACTCTCCTGGAGGCAAACCAAAAGTGGGGGAGGGCTGCTTCTGGCAGTTTTCGTATTTCATATAATCACTATCTATTATGGCATTTTGGCTGGGCCAGTGGCGTCATCTTTTTGCACGGAATTTTTCAAGCCGGGGCACTTGCATCAATCGATTGGGGCGTATCCAAAAGGCCTTGCCGCATAGTGTTGCGGCAAGGCCTTTTGGTTTGGTTTTCGGCGTTTATTTGGCGGATTGTCAGTATGGCTGAATCCCGTATTGGCCGCACAAGTTGATGAATTCCTGCGCATGGGTGAAGCCGTCGAGTACGGCCTGTTTGCTGGTGCCGGAGTTTAGCTGGGACAGCCAGCCGGCCTTGCCCGCCTCATCGGCGTCCCGGCCAAAGAAAGCTTGATAAAGCACGTCCAGCCAGGCGGAATTGTCCAGGTTGCGCGCCTGGAATTCGGCGCTGAAAATAAAGCCCGAGCCAACGCTCGCTCCGGTGGACAGGTTGTTGTGCAAATTGTAGGCCCAGGTGTTCAGGCCGGTCGTGTCCGGATCCCGCAGCAGGCAGAGCGTATAGAACCGGGTCACGAAAGTCTTGACCGGATCGACATAGCCCGCATAGGGCAGGATGCCATACTTGTTGCAGAGGGTGACGAACTCCGCGCCTTGGGTGAAGCCGTTGAGCACGGTCTGTTTGCTGGTGCCGGCGTTCATCTGCTCCAGCCAGCCGTTTTTGCCGGCGGTGTCAGCCGCGCGGTTGAAGAAGGCCTGGTACAACACGTCGAGCCAGGCGGAATTGTCCAAATTGCGGTTTTGGAATTCGTCGCTGAAGATGAAGCCTGATCCCACGTCCGCACCAGTGGAGGCGCCGGATTTGAGGTTGGTTACCCATTGCTCCAGGCCGGCCGAATCCGGATCGCGCAGCAGGCAGAGAGTATAGAAGCGGGTTACGAACTGGGCGACGGGATCAGTGTCATTGTCGAGGATGGTAACCGTGGCGCTGGTGGTCGAGCCGAGAGTGTAGCCCGTGCCGCTGGCCAAGGTGAGGATCACGGTCTCGTCGTTCTCGGCCGTGGAATCGTCGATGGGCGTGATCGTGATCGTGCCGGTGGTCGCGCCGGCGGCGATAGTGACCGAGGCCGTGGCCGAGGCATTGTAGTCGCCGCTGTCGGCCGTTCCGCCCAGGGTGAAGTTGACGGTCAAGGCGGAGGTGGCGGCCGCGGAAAGCGTGACCGTAAAGGTTCCAGAATCAGGGCCGGTTTCGGAACCGGTCGCATCGCTGGCCGCGACCGTTACCGAGGGCGTGGAGGATGACTGGCCGCTGCCCTCGCCGTTGCGCTGATTATTGCCGCCCAAGGTCGGCCAGCCGCTGGTGGCCAGACCGCCGCAATTGGTGGCAATGGCGTAAATCGTGCCGGATTTGGTTACGACGATGACGGTGCCGTCGCTGAGAATGGCCGGCGAGGTTTGCACTCCGGCATTAAGCGTGGCGGTCCATTTTACAGTGCCGGTGGCGGAGAGCGCGTAAAAAGTGCCGGTCGAGTTGGCCGTAAAAATCGTACCATCCGCGCCATGAGCCGGCGCGCAACGAATGTCTGTGGTGCCGCTGATTTGTTTTCCCGCAGACTGTGCGGCGCTTGATGACCGAGATGATGAAATAGCTTGGCTGAGTTTGTCAGAATAGCCCATGTTCATCCCGGTTTCGGCGTCAAGATGGTAAACTTTGCCGTCACTGCAACCACAAGTGACGGATAAACCACTACTTCCTCCAGGAGCCGCTGTGGGGGGAGAAGTGATTTGGCTGCCGACATCGGTTTGCCAAAGCAGATTGCCGTCATTGTCATAGGCGTAAATCGTAGAACCGGATGCCTTAACGATGATGTTTGTTCCTTCGAACGTATAGAGGATGATGGCGGGATGGTTAAATGAAACGTCGGTGGCGGTTTTCGCGGTCCATTTTTTCGCTCCCGTGACTCCGTTTATGGCGTATAGAGAACCGCCTTCGTCATTGATATAGACGGTGCCGTCAGAGTCGACAAGCGGCGATGCGGTATACACGTAATCATCAAGCGCCGTGGTCCAAAGTGTGCTGGGCGATCCGGGAATAGTAACGTCGATGGCTTGCAGGTTTTTTTCGTACTGCGCAACGAAAACCACCGTTTTGTCACCGGAGCCTTGGGTTGTGGAAAAAGTGTTGTTTGCCGTGTTCCAATAGCGGCTGGTCGACGAATTGTATGTGGTCTCCGAACTAAGTGTGCAGGCCAAGGATCCGTCGGTCCGATTGAAAACTTTGTTGCCAACCCTGATGGTTTGGGAATCCGGGTTATATACCGGTGTGCCGTAATTTTGGCCAGTACTGGCGGACCATTTGGCCGTCGCGTTTACGCCCCGCTCAATAATATCGGAAACGCTAAATGCGTAAAGCAGGGCGTTGATTGGATCAACAACATACACTTCTTGATCGTTGACATTGGTGTCGCTAGAAAAACACGAGCTGGCAAGATTGCCAATGCCTCCATAAGTCGGGCCTTTCGTAACCGTCCCCTCGGCTTTATCGGAAGCCGGGGCTGGCTCTAATGTCAGCCAGGAAAGCGCGTATACCATTGCGATCGCGCATACATTGGCACGGTTCGGCATTTTTAGCTGAGGCCTGCTGAGAGTCATTGATATCCCTTTTTCTATGCGAGACCAAACACCGACGATTATCTAGAAAAGGCAGTGCAGTATGCGGAAGTGGTTTCTACATAATGAAGCAGTTTTGATGACGTAATCCGCATCCTTCGGAGATCAAAAGCCGAACCTTAGCCACGTCCGGTATTCTTCATCCTGTTCGATTTTTGCAGCGATCGCTACCCGTATGGCCAGCGCTAGAGGGATGATCGGCTAGGCCCAATACCCTAAATTGAAATCTAAGCGCGTTTGTTTTGCAAGAAAATTTAGGGGGGGCCTCCAGGAGTGAATCGTTTTAAACAATGCCGAAAATGAAGAAGGCGACCTTCGGGTAAAGTCGGCTTTTTTTTGCGCCAAATGAGTTGTATTGTGACCGGCCTGCTTGCCGGCAATTACCAGCGGGGGAGAGACAGGGAGTCGAACTCTGATGTGGAGTTGCCCCCACACTGAAGTTCGAAGCTGGCCTGAGCGACAGCCCCGGCATTTTCCTGATTGTAGCAGGGGGTGCGCTGGGGGGAGCGCTGGAAAAAAATGAAGCGACCCGAACTCGGGTCGCTTCATGATCTTGCAGGACAGACGCGAACCAGTTGATCGCTGCAAGTGATTTTTATATGGCGGAGAGACAGAGATTCGAACTCTGGGTGGAGTTGCCCCCACACTGGTTTTCGAAACTACGGAGCCAAATCCCATAACTGTATTCGTTTTCTGCATTTGCGTCATAACCACTGGCAGTAAAACCAGTTGCATTGATGAATCATGGACATGGATTGACCATTGGTCACGACCCATGCAGCGAAAATTTGTTGTGAATTTGTTTTGTCCTGAGAGGATAAAAGAGAAGCCGTTGAAGATGAATGCCGGTTCCATTGCGCCTCAAGATAATTCTCTTGCCATTTTGTGCTTGTCGGCTATAATGTACTTCAACTCCAAAATAGCCGAGGAAAAGATATGTATTACAGGCGAACTCTCGAAGATGCAATTGGTGGGGCATCGAAGCAATTTCCCGTGGTTCTGGTGACCGGTCCCCGACAGGTTGGCAAAACCACAGTGCTCCAACATCTCTGCGGGAAAGACCGAAAATACGTCACGCTGGACGACCTGACGCTGCGCACACTGGCCAATGAAGACCCTGCCTTATTCCTGCAACGCTTTCCGCCACCTCTGTTGATTGATGAAATCCAATACGCTCCGGCGTTGCTCCCCTACATCAAGATGCAGGTTGACTCTGAGAAGGAGACAGGGGCGTTCTGGCTTACCGGTTCGCAACAATTCCAGATGATGAAGGGAATCACCGAGAGTCTGGCTGGAAGGGTTGCCATCATCAATCTGCTTGGTTTCTCGAATCGTGAACGGGAAAAGCGGGAACACAAGGTGGAACCGTTCCTGCCCACTCAAAAGAGCATCAAGCAACGCAGCAGGACGGCAGGAACCACCACCGTGAAGTCCGTATTCAAGACCATCTGGTCTGGCGGTTATCCTGCTTTGATTGCGGGGCCGGTCAAAGACAGGAACCTGTTTTACAGTTCATACCTTCAGACCTACCTACAGAGGGATGTGCGGGACTTGGCTCAGGTTGGCAGCCACGAGGCATTCTTGCGGTTTCTGCGAGCCTGTGCGGCAAGAACCGGCCAGTTGTTGAACTGTTCGGAGCTTGCCCGTGACGTGGATGTGAGCGTGAAGACAGCCCAGCATTGGCTCTCTATTCTCACAGCCAGCTTTCAGGTATATCTTCTTCAGCCTTATCACACCAACGTCACCAAGCGGTTGGTGAAGACGCCCAAGCTCTATTTTCTCGATACGGGGCTGGCGGCGTATCTCACTGAATGGTCTTCTCCTGATACGCTGGCGGCGGGGGCGATGAGCGGTGCCATGCTGGAAACGCATGTGCTGGTGGAAATCCTGAAAAGCTGGTGGCACCGGATGCAGGCGCCGCAACTCTATTACTACCGTGACCGTGACGGCAGGGAAATTGACTTTCTCTTTGTGCAAGACCAGACATTCCATCCCGTGGAGGTGAAGCTTGGAGCCACGGCCAAGAAGGATTGGGTACGGCACTTCTCTGTGCTGGAGAATTTCAAACAGCCTGTAGGTGAAGGCGGGGTGCTGTGCCTGTGCAAGGAAGCTGTGCCGCTCACCAAACAGGCGATGGCGATTCCGGTGGGCGTGATATAGACTGATAAAAGAAATGTGGCGTGAAATTCATTCATTGTATTGGAGAAAAACGAATGGACGATGAAAGCATACAATCTCTCGCATTGATTGTCGCTGTGAACTGCGTGAGAAATACAGTCATCGAGGATTATCATGCTGACGGAAAATTGTCGGATGGGGACATGAAGAACTTCAACAAGGACGTAGCGAACAAGCTCTACACGTTCTTTACGTATATGTTCAGTCGCCCACGTGGCGGCGGGCCAGCAAAACAGGGCCAGGGATGTGAGGTAGTGGGCTAGTAAAA